>CBDTUS010000242.1:0-5263 GCA_965363725.1 uncultured bacterium
GAATCTCGGCATGCAGTCTACGGTCCCCCGACCACGTCGAAACCAGGTCGCCCCCATCCAGAATAGCCAATGGGAAGTTCGGGACCGAACTCGTTGGTTAATATAACACCGTGGCGAAAAAGTTCCATCAGTTGAAAGATTTGGTTGTGCCTTGGAAATTGTGTCTGGCGGTGGTCCGGCCCCAAAGATCAAGAAAAGGACCCCCTGGGGGACCCTGTTTTGTTGATTTCGTCATTTTTTCGTCCGGAAACTACGGAGAAGGCGCCTCCTCCTGGCCCGGACACAATTTCCAAGGCACAACCTAAGCGCTGAGATAATTCAAGCGGAGAGAGCCCCCCGGTGGAACGGCCGCCGGGGGTTTTTTAAGATCAGCGGACGATGGCCACCTTCCGCATTTGCCGTTCCTTGGTCCCGTCCTGGTAGACCACCGTAAGCTCGGCCACGTAGACCCCGTTCTGGATGACCACACCGTTGCCGTTGCGACCGTCCCACTTGTCCTCTTGATACAGACCCGCTGGGCGGAACTCATCGCTGATGAGGGTCTGGACTGGCCGCGCGTGCGCCGTCAACAGCCTCAGCGAAACCGTGGCCGGCTGGTCCAGTGAGAAGACGAAGGTCGTCTGCTCCCGGCCCGCGGCGAACGGGTTGGGGAAGTTGGAGTAGCTCTCGGCCAGGGACGCCCCGCTGAAGGATCCGATTTCGGTCCAGTAGGGGAAGAATTCTCCCTCTGCGGGTTCGACGCGCACCATCACCAGGGTTCCTTGGGGCTGGACGATCTGGACATCGGTCTCGTCGATCCCCAGCCTGAAGCCGTCCAGGGTGTGAGGTGCCCTCAGGATGACCACCATTTCCAGATCGACTTCGCCGGCGGAACCGATGAACTCCGCGACGGCCGGTTGCAGGACTGCCACGGTATCGGCGGGAGCCAGCACACCGCTGCGCGCCCAGAGATCCTCACCGCGGTACAGAATGATTTCCTCGGCCGCTTCACCGATGGGCAGGGCCCGGTACAGGTCATCAGCCGCGCGCACCGTCAGTGAGGCCACGCTGATGCCGCTCACCCCGGCCGTGCTCGGGTTCCGCAAAACGATTTGGGCGGTCGGAACTTCCGTCGGCGAATCCACCAGCACGGCGGGCATGAGGCTGACCAGCTGGACCCTCAATTCGTCGGCCGAATCCTGGAGTCGCGTCAACCCGGAGGTCAAAGGGAAGACCTCGCCGGATTCAGGGTGTACCTGAACCGGAAGGCTGCGGTTGTCGTCCAATGCCTGAATCCCCACATCGGCGACCACAAGTTCCAGACTGCCCGGCTCGGCCGCGGCTTCGATGTCCAAGCGGAGGGTCAGATCGATCGTCTGACCAGGTTGCAGAATGACCCCGGTCAAAGGAATGATGATATCCCCATCTCCACCCGGGTTGCCGACGGTGCCCACCGGTACCCCGTCACGCAGGATTTCCAATGCATCAATGGTGTCGGCCGGCGGCACGGGATCGCGGTCTTCGTTGCGACAGTTCACCACCAGGGCGGCGACCTGAACGGCGGCCTCGGACCCTCCCCCGGGATGCCGCAGGCTGATAACCATGGCCGGCACCTGCAGAGTGCCGATCACCAGGTCGCTCGGCAGCAGCGGCGTGCCCTGGGCCATCACGGCGGAGGGGGTCCGCTGGATGACCACCGGACCGCCGGCAACAGGGACCGTGGCGTAGGCCACCGGCACTGGCTGGCCGGAATTGCCGTCAATGGCCATAAATCTTGACGAATCGCCCAGTTGCAGACGGACTGCGCCCGCGGCGGAAGCTGCGATATCCGCCACGACATTTAGCTCGAACGGCGTATCGACGGTCACAGCCATGGGTGTGGTGAGCTCCAGCGTGAAGACGGTGCTATCGTGGTCGGCCACGGCAACGTCCAGCAGAGTCTGCAGGGAATTTTCCACACGCAGACGCTCGAGGTAGGTGCTCGGCGCAGCCAGCGGGGTCCCCAGGGTGTCGGTCAAACTGAAAGCCACCGAGCTGACCCGGACATCGGACCCGAGGCCGGCCTGCCCGGGATTGAGAATTTGGAGGGTCATCAGGTTGACTCCCAGCTGACCCTCACCCACCTGCCTCTGGGTTGCCGGAGCCGCGGCCACGTTCAGGCTGGTGGCCTCGAATAGCAGCGTGACCAGGCCGGACTGGATGGGATAGATTCCATCCTGCAGCAGGATGGGCACGGGGTTGTTGCTGATGGCGCCGACCGCGGTGAACCAATCGGCGTTGCCGATTTCCACGGTAAAGGCCGGCACGGAGGCGTCCGCGCGGACATCCAACCTGATGCCCAGGGTCACCGGTTCCAGACTGGTCACCCGAACGGGCGTGGCGAGAACCAGATCGATCTCGTCACCCGAGGCCTCCATGACGTCCTTGATCAGGTAGGTCTCGCCGCCTTCGTTGATCACCACGCGGGATACCAGGGCGTTCGGAACGATGCCGGACCCTTGTTCATCCCGCAGACGAATCCGCAGGCTTTCCAGCAAGGCGTCGGAACGACTCTCCCCACCTGGATTGACGAACGTAAGAGTCAGCGGGACCACATCGGTCTGGCCGCGGTTGATGGTAAACGGCATGTTGGCCACCGCATAAAGTTCCAGACTGTTGGCGGGCACCAGGATTTCCAGGGGACCCGAAGTGGTGGTCACCGAAGGCCAGGTTTGGCCGCTGATCGCGCCGGTCCCGCTTGCCTGACCGGAGAGGGTAACCTCGCCCGTGCTGGTGGCGGTGTAGGTCCAGATGAACTGGTCGGTCTCACCCGGTGCCAGGTCGAAGGAAGAGGGCACCGGACCGCCGGCCAGCGCCAGAAATCCGCTCCCACCGATCACAAGTTGCTGGGGGGTTATCCCCGCGAGGGTTTCGATGCCCACGTTGCGCAGCAGCATCCTGGCCGTAACGGTCTGGCCCACCGTGGCGACCGGCACATCGAAACTGATATCCGCCAGCAACGGCGCGGTGCTGAGCAGAATGGTCCCGGCGCCTTCAACCCTCTGGTCCACCGGGCCGTCGTTGTCCGAAGCCACGGTGATGCCGCCGGTCGGGACAGCCAGGCGGACCGTGGCGGCGTTTGTCGGCGCCGCGGTGACCGTCAGCCCCACGAATAACCTGGCGCCGCCCACCGGGAGCGGAGCATTGAGTACCGGAGTCAGCCAGGCGCCCCCCACCTGGACAAAGGGACCCAGTTCCACGTCGTCGCCCCCACCGCCGGAGAAGACGCCGTCGCCGCCGTCATGCCACAGGCGCAGGTCGGCGAAGTCATTTTTGGTAGCCGTTCCCAGGTTGACCAACTTCAGGCCGGTCAGGGTGTCGGATGAATATCCGTTGGACGGAATTTCGAGGTCCAGAGCCAGGGCCGGCCCCTCCCCCGCGGCCAGAGTCAGACTGGGCGTCGGCATGTTGCCGACCTGGGCCGCCACCATGCCGTCGACCGTCCAGCGGGCTCCGGAATCGAGAGGCCACGAGGCCGACAGAACCACGTCGTCTGCAAACGCCATGTCGATGCCGCCGGCGACAAAGGCCGAAATGACATCCAGATCCGCGGCCCCGACCAGGTCGATATCCCCGGTCAGGAACAGATGGCTGGTTACCCCGGCCGGAAGATCCCAACTCAGCCCCGAGAACGTGGCCTGCCCGGACTGGAAATTGCCGGTCGCCAGGACGGGATCCTCGATCAGGTCGCCCAGCAAGCCGTCTCCGTTGCCGTCATGACGCAACTTGAGGAAGGAAAGCTCACCGTCGCGTTCGACGATGTTCGGCGCCCCCAGGCCGAAGGTGCCGTTGGTGACGGCCAAAGTGGTCAGACGTTGATCCACGGTGTAGGAATTCAAAGCCACCAGGTGAAGCAGTGGTACTTCGGATTCGCCGGGCGCCACCGTACCCGGCACGATGGCACCGGTGCTCACGATCACTCGATCGGCCGAACTGACGGCCTGGACGTAGGGGTTGACGACCTGACGATCAATGGGACCGTCGTTTTCGCTGGCCATCCCCACACCTACGTCAGGATAGGTGGGCAGACCCAACTGGACAGTTCGGCTCTCCAAGGCTGTTTCGGTTATATCCACGCTGACAAAGATCCGACGCCCACCCACGGGTATCGGCAGATTAAATCCGGTCAGCTCCCAGCGGCTGCCGGTGAACGCGAATTCTCCCATCGGGGAATCCGTTGCGGGATCGAACTGGTTGTCGCCATCATCCACCCAGCCCTCGAGCCGGGAAATGTCCAAGGTATCGACCGCACTGCCCTGGTTGATGATGTTCAAACGGCGGAGTTCGTCGTCCTCGTAGCCGTTGGCCGGCAGGACAATATCCAGGGCCAGATTGCGGCGCGATCCGACGGTCAGCAATGAGGCGTCGACCGCATGCAGCACGACCTGGTCGGCCACCATGCCGTCGACCGCCAGACCGCCGGTGGAACCAAGCGGCCAGACGGCGGTGGTCAGGGAGGCGCCGGCGTAAATAATATCCGAGGTGTCAGTGACGTTGGCGGTCAGGACATCTCCATCACGTGCCACCAGGGACACCTGGCCGAGAACCACCAGAGTCAGGGTTTCGCCCGGCGTCAGGACGACGTCCAACCCACTGAAGCTCAATTGATTATTGCTGAAAATGCCCGAGGTCACAGCGCCAGGACCACTGGTGCCGGGAAGATCGAGGGAACCATTGACATCCAACATCAGGGACAGCTCTTGCAGGGAGCCGTCGAGTTCGGCCATGGTCCCGGCCCCGACTGTCGAGTTGGCTATGGTCAGGGTTTCCAATTTCTCGGTCTGGGCCCCGAGGTTCATCATTTCCAACCGCAGGATTTCTTCGGCGGATCCTCCGGGCAGAGCGGGACGAATATCCAAGGGGACCGACGTCACTTGTATATCAGACGAAGCGATGATCTGGACATCGATTCCGGCCGAAGCGGCGTTGTTGGCGGCGTCCGGATCAGCCTGGTCGGCAGCTGTGACCGAGGCGTTGTTGGTCACGATTGTTCCCGCCGTCCCCACATCCACAGTCGCGACCAGGGTGAGGGAAGCCGTTCCGGCATTCGCGACGGCTCCGACCGTCCACAATCCGGTTCCAGCAACGTAGGCGCCTTGGCTGGGGGTATCCGAGACATAGGTCACCCCGGCGGGCAGAAGATCCGTGACTTCAATGCCCGTGCCATCATTTGGCCCTGCATTGGTAACGGTGACCGTGTAGGTAACCGTGTCGCCCTCGTTCGGCGCATTGTTGTCAACGACCT
>CBDTUS010000243.1:0-5147 GCA_965363725.1 uncultured bacterium
TCGCCGGGCTTCTCGAAATAGGCCCGTAGCCGGTTCTCGAGATCCGCCGGACCGTCAGGCTGGCCGGACTCCTTGCCCAACACTTCGCGCCGTACGCTCTGCAACAGGCCATTGATGAAAGGAACCTTGCGGGGCCCGGACTTGCGGCGGCACAGCTCTCCCGCCTGATGAATGGCCGCGTAAGGCGGGACCGAATCCATCCCGAGCATCTGATGGAGGGAAAGCCGCAGCAGACACCGGGTAGCCGGATCCGACGGGGGCTTTTTGCGGACGAATTGTGCGATGAGATGATCGTACCGGCCCTGCCACTGCAGGGTGCCCCGCACGAGCTCGGCCAGAAAGGCACGGTCCCGAGGTTCGGGCAGCCGGTCCAGGACCCGCGAAAGTTCCGGGTCCAACGCCCCGCCACCGTCTACGGCGATCAGGATTTCCAGGGCCGACAGGCGGACCGGGTCGGCCTTCATGAGCGGAACAGGTTCCCGGGCTCGATCCGGAAGCCGCGGAGAAATTCGTCCACCGGCAGAGCCTTGCGGCCCGGACACTGCAGGCCCGTCAAGAGAAGGGAGCCTTCGCCGCAGGCCACGATCACCCCTTCAGCAATGACGTCCAGCACCGAGCCGGGAGGCTCACCCGCATCGTTGAAGGACATGGGCCGGGCTTGCGTTACCTTGAGGGCTTTCTCCCCCAGGTAGGTGATGGTTCCCGGCCACGGAATCAGGGAACGGATCTGGTTGTGGACCGTGACCACGTCGCGGTCCCAGCGGACCGCCGATAGGGCCCGCGTCATTTTCGGAGCGTAGACCGCCCCTTCCTCGCTCTGGGCCACGGGAGCGATCTGCCCGTTCTGCAGCCCGCGCAAGGTATGGATCAACAGGTCGGCGCCCTGGCCGGCCAGACGGTCAATGAGTTCCCCCCCGGTGTCTTCGGGGTTGATCGCCACCGCCCGCTGGGCCAGGATGGGACCGGTGTCGACACCCGCGTCCATCTGCATGATGGTCACCCCCGACCACGAATCACCGTGCAGGATGGAATACTGGACCGGAGAGACACCCCGCCAACGGGGCAGCAGGCTGGCGTGGACGTTGATGCAACCGAAAGGAGGCGTGGACAGCAATGGCTCGCGCAGGATGTGCCCGAATGCCGCCACCACCACGGCATCGGGTTCGAGGGCCAGAACTTGTTCGGTGACTTCTCGCCCCTGACCCTTGCCGAAATCGATGACCGGCAGATGATGCTCACCGGCGGTGGTCTTGACGGCGGTGGGCAGGGTCTTGCGTCCCCGTCCCGAAGGGCGGTCGGGCTGGGTCACGACCAGCTGCACATCGAAGCGGGCTTCGATCAGGGCTTCCAGACTCGGCACGGCGAAGTCCGGCGACCCCATGAATACGATCTTCATGCCCCGTCCCTTTCCTTGTCGAAAAGTCTCTTCAACATCTCGGTCACGACGTAGGTCAGCAGCCTGGGCGCCAGCATGATCCGGCGCAAGATGGGCAGGTGGTCGATGAATAGGACCCCGTCCAGGTGATCGACCTCGTGCTGGATGATGCGCGAGGCCAGCCCCTCTTCGCGCAGGACCTTCACCCCGTCGGGACCTTCGGCGGCCACGACCACGCCTCGCTGTCGCCACACCCGGGTGTAAAGCCCGGGAAAGGAAAGACAGCCCTCCTCGAAGGGGACCCGCGGGCCGAAGGTCTCGCGGATGACCGGATTGACCAGTTCGATCCTCTGTTGCCCTTGGGGCCGATCCGGAACCAGGACGACCACCACTCGTGCGTCACGGTCGATCTGCGGAGCGGCCAGACCAACGCCCCCGTCGCGGTTCAGTGAACTCCACAGGCAATCCAGAAGATCCCGGGTCCCCGGCGCGGCCGCGTCCACCGTCTGCGCCCGACGGCGCAGGCAGCGGTTGCCGAAGCGGCGAATCCGGACCGCCGGGACACCCATCCGGCTACTGGCTCTCTTCCACCACGCCGTTGATGGACGACTTGCTGATCTCGACCTTGACCCCTTCGGCGATGGTGGCCACGACCCGGTCCCCCTTGACATCCTTGACCGTGGCGAACAGTCCGCCGCTGGTGACGATCTTGTCGCCGCGCTTGATGGCCTTGATCATGGTCTTGCGCTGGTCCTGCTGCTTCTTCTGCGGCCGGATGATCATGAACCAGAACACGATGAAGATCAGGATCAGGGGCAGGAAACTCAGAAAGGAACTGGCGCCGCCCTCGCCGCCGTTGGGGGAAGACATGGCCAGCAGGTTCATGGTCGTCATGAACGTCTCCTTGTTTTTCGAGTCAGGGATGGGCCGAACCCGCCAACCGCGGATCGGTGTGATCGTCTTGCGCCACCCAAAATGGTGCCCCGCCCGGGCCCGGTCAAATCCCGAACCCGGAGGCGGCTACCGACGCCGGTCGACCCTGGCCCGGCGGGCCTGCTCGCCGGCGGTCCAGCGGCCCGACATCTCCTTGGCATAGGCCCGATAGCGGCCCTGAGCAATGGCCGCCCGGATACCGGCCATCAGTTCCTGATAGAAATGAAGGTTGTGGACGGTGGCCAGGGTGCTGGCCAGCATCTCACGGGCCTGGAAAAGATGACGGACGTAAGCACGGCTGTGCCGGCTGCAGACCGGACAGCCGCATTCGTCGTCAATAGGCCGGTCGTCTTCGGCGAATTCGTTGTTCTTGATGACCAGCCGCCCATCCCTGGTCAGGACCGTACCGGTGCGGGCCATTCGCGTGGGCAGGACGCAGTCGAACATGTCGACCCCCATCGCGACGCTGGCCAGGATGTCGTCGGGAAAGCCCACGCCCATCAGGTAGCGGGGACGGCCGGCGGGCAGCAGCCCCGCCGCCAGCTCGGTCATCTCGCGCATGGCGACGGTCGGTTCGCCGACCGAGAGTCCGCCGATGGCGTAGCCGGGCAGATCCAGCGCCACGATTTCCGCGGCGGACCGGCGCCTCAGGCTTTCGTCCACCCCGCCCTGCATGATCCCGAACAGGACCCTCTCCCAGCCTTCGCGGAAGGTGCGGCCGCCGGTCAGGTCCCGGCACCTCTTCAGCCAGCGCGTGGTGCGGTCCACCGCGGCTGCCACCTCGGCAGGCTCCGCCCCGTAGGCCGCACACTGGTCAAAAGCCATGATGATGTCCGCCCCGAGAGCCAGCTGGATCTCCATGCTCAATTCAGGACTGAAAAAATGCCGGCTGCCGTCGAGGTGGGAACGGAATTCGACCCCGTCCTCGGTGATCCGGTTCAGTTCGTTCAAGGAAAAAACCTGGAAGCCGGCGCTGTCGGTCAACAGGGCCCCGTCCCAACCCTGAAAACGGTGCAGCCCTCCCCGGCGTCCGATCAAATCATGGCCCGGCCGCAGATAGAGGTGATAGGTGTTGCCCAGGATGATCCGGGCCCCGGTGGCCCAGACCTGTTCGAAGGTGACGGCCTTGACCGACCCCACTGTCCCGACCGGCATGAAGACGGGCGTTTCCACTTCGCCGTGCCCGGTGACGAGGCGGCCCGTGCGCGCGGAGCAGTCAGGGTCGACATTTTCCACGGTGAACCCGAAGGGCGTGTCCAGTTTGCTGGGGGGCTGTGGTCCGGTCACGGTATCATTGTCCCTTCCCCAATTCGGGCAGAATGAGCATGCAGTCGCCGTAGCTGTAGAAACGAAAACGTTGGCTCACGGCATGGGCATAGATGCCAGGCCAGGTCTCTTCCCCGGCCAGGGCCGCCACCAGCATCAACAAAGATGATCCGGGCAGATGGAAATTGGTCAACAGGCCGTCGACGGCCGTGACCGGGTCAGGCGGCCGCAGAAACAGCCGGGTTTCCCCGCCAACCTCCCAATTTCCTTTCCGCCGGACGGCTTCGCCGGAAAATTCCGGGAGGCCTTCTCCATCGTTTGACCCGAAGCTCACCCGGTCCGAGCCTTTGGCTGGCAACTGCAGACGAGCGACCGTCTCCAGCACCCTCAGCGAGGTGGTCCCCACCGCGATGACCCGCCCTGCGGCGCTGCGGGTGGCGGCGATGAGGGCCGACGTCCTAGCCGGAAGATGAAAGTACTCCCGGTGAAGCCGCCTTGACGATATCTGTTCAGCACTGGGCGCCCGGAAGGTACCCGGACCCACGTGAAGCGATACACGGGCCACACCCACCCCGGCAGCTTCCAGGTCCGTCAGGACCGTCTCCGAAAAATGCAGGCCCGCAGTCGGCGCGGCCACCGACCCGGCCCCGGTGTCATCCGGTCGGGCGAACACGGTTTGATAGCGCCTGCGATCCCTTTGGCCGCGCTCGGATGCGAAATCCCCGACATCCCTGCGGATGTAGGGAGGCAGGGGCATAACGCCCCACTTTTCCGCCAGGGCCCCGGGGTCGACATCCCCAGTCACCAGAACCTCCCCCTGATCCCTCCGCTCGATGATTTCCAGAACCGACGGCTGACCCTCCTCGCCGAGAACCAGGCGCGTGCCTGGACGGAGGCGGCGTTGAGGCCGGGCCAGGGCCAGCCAGGTCCGTTCGGCGGATGAAGGCCGGATCAGCAGGATCTCCACCTGCCCCCCGGTGTCTTCGCGGGTGGTCAGTAGCCGGGCGGGAAGAACCCGGCTTTCGTTGAGCACCAGAAGATCCCCGGACCGCAGCACATCCGGGAGCCGCCGGAATTCCTGTTCGCCTACCACACCGCGGCCCGGTTCCACCAGCAGGAGCCGGGAATCACCCCGTCGCGGGGACGGGTCCTGGGCGATCAGATCTTCCGGGAGAGGGAAATCATAGGTTCCGGGGGTGGAGGCATCCCGCATGACGGCTGCCCCCTAGAGGAGTTCGCCGTGGCCGGGAGCCGCTGCGGAGCCGGATTCGCGCGAAACATCGGCGGGAGGTTCAAGCCCCAGGTGGGCCCAGGCATGGCGTGTGACCTCACGACCGCGCGCGGTGCGTTTCAGGAGGCCGGACTGGATCAGGAATGGCTCCACCACATCCTCAAGCGTGTCGGCCTCTTCGCCCAGGCTGACGGACATGTTCTGGATCCCCACCGGCCCGCCCGCGAAATGCTCGATGATGAGTTTGAGGTAGCGACGGTCCAAAGGTTCGAGGCCCAACGGGTCCACCCCCAGGCGGGTCAACCCCGCATCGGCGTTCTCCTTGTCGATGACATCCTTCCC
>CBDTUS010000244.1:0-5146 GCA_965363725.1 uncultured bacterium
AGCAGGAAGCCCCGGCCGTGGCCCGGACCGGAAAGGCCATGGAGGAAATGGCCTGATCGGGCGGAACTGATCTAACGTGCTTTGGCCGGCATTCCGACAGCGGTCACGCCGGCGGGCAGCGACTTGGTCACCAACGCTCCGGCGCCCACGATCGATCCGTCCCCGATCTCGAGGTACTGCAGGATCTGCGCCCCGGTCCCGACCAGGGTGCCCGCCCCCACCGTCACCCCCCCGGAAATGTTCACGCTGGGATTCAGGGTGCAGGCTCGCTTGAGCACCGCCTCGTGTCCGATGGTGCAGGACAGGTTGACCATGGCGAAGGGCTCGAAAACCAGGTTGACCGTTCCGATCACGTTGGCGCAGATCTGCACGCCGTGACCGACCCGGCAGGATTCCTTGTCGAAATGCGCCGCCGGATGAACGAGGGCGGGCCAGACCTCCGGCCCGTGGATCGCTTCGAGCTCGTCGGCGACCCTCAGCCGTGGGGCGGCGTTTCCGATGCCCATGGCCAGGCAGTCCCATTGGTCGACATGTTCGGTCAGCCAGGTGAAGTCGCCCAGGATCTCCTCGGCGCTGTCGAAAGGCCCCGCCGAGGCGGGATCGCTGACCAGGTAGCCGACGAATTCGTATCCGGTCTCGGCTCCCGGCTGCGCGGTGATGTCCGCGGCAAGCATGCGGACCTCGCGGGCGAACCCGCCGGCCCCGATGATGACCAGCTTTTTCCTGTCCACGGTGATCTCCTCGGCGCTCCTGGCAGCAGGCTGCGCCCGAACGGGGTTTCTCTTGTATTTCCGGCACCGCAGGGGCAGATTATCAGAAAGCAGGGGGTCTGCAAGCATCTTCCCATGGGAAATTTTCGCATCTGACCAGCCGGACGGGGCATGCTGAAAAGGACGTTGGACATTCTGGGAGCCTTGCTGGGAATGGTGGTTCTGGCGTTGCCCATGGGGCTGCTGGCATTGCTCGTGCGGTTGAATCTGGGATCCCCGGTCCTGTTCGTCCAGGACCGGCCGGGTTTTGGGGGCCGGATCTTTCGCATCTACAAGTTCCGCACCATGACCAACGCGTGTGACGGGAGCGGCCTGCCCCTTTCGGATGCCACCCGGCTGACCCGCTTCGGCCGTTGGCTGCGAGCCACCAGCCTGGATGAACTTCCCGAACTCTACAACGTGCTGAGGGGCCAGATGAGTTTCGTGGGCCCGCGGCCCCTGCTGGTGGAATACCTGCCCCTTTACAGTCCGCAGCAGGCCCGCCGCCACGAGGTCCGGCCTGGCATCACCGGCTGGAGCCAGGTCAACGGGCGCAACGCGGTGGATTGGGACCAGCGGCTGGCCATGGACGTCTGGTACGTCGATAACCGGGCAATTCTGCTGGACTTGCGTATCCTGGCCCTGACGGCGGTCAAGGTGGCCCGCCGGGACGGGATCAGCCAGGAAGGTCAGGCCACCATGGAACGATTCCGGGGTTCGGGGCATTGAAAGCCCTTTGGGGGAGACATTCAGCCCTCCAGGTATTATTCTTTCCATGATTGGTAATCATCCGCCTAAAACGAGGTGTCCTCTCGCGATGGAAGTGAAGGCCTTGCACCCCGATCGGTTGGCCATCGATGGTGGCGTCCCCGTCCGGTCCACCCCTCTGCCCGGATGGCCCCGTTTCGACGCCGGTGACGTCGAAGCGGTGTCCGACGTTCTGCGTTCCGGCAAGGTGAACTACTGGACCGGAGACGAAAGCCGCCAGTTCGAAGCGGAATTCGCCGCCCACTGCGGCGTGAAACACGCGGTCGCCCTGGCCAATGGCACCGTCGCCCTGGAACTGGCCCTCGAAACCTTGGGCATCGGGGACGGCGACGAGGTGATCGTCACCCCGCGCTCCTTCGTGGCTTCCGCCGGGACCGTCGTGTTGCGCGGCGGCCGGGCTGTTTTCGCCGATGTCGATCGCGACACCCAGAACATCTCCGCGGCGACCATCGCACCTTTGATCACCCCGCGCACCCGGGCTATCCTCTGTGTTCACCTGGCGGGCCTGCCCTGCGACATGGACCCCATCCTGGAGCTGGCGGCCGCCCACGACCTCTTTGTCATCGAGGACTGCGCCCAGGCCCACGGCGGCCTTTACAAGGGCCGGCCGGTCGGCAGTTTCGGCCATGCGGCGGCCTTTTCCTTCTGCCAGGACAAGATCATGACCACCGGCGGCGAGGGCGGGATGTTCGTCACCGACGACGAATCGGTCTGGCGGCAAGCCTGGGCCTACAAGGACCACGGCAAGAGCTACAGCACCGTCTATGAAAAGGAACACAAGCCGGGGTTCGTCTATCTGCACGAATCCTTCGGCAGCAACTGGCGTCTGACCGAAATGCAGGCGGCCCTCGGCCGACGTCAGCTCGCCCGGCTGCCCGAGTGGCATGCCCGTCGGACCGCCAACGCCCAGGCGCTCCAGGAGGGGCTGGCGAACCTGCCGGGCCTGCGCGTGCCGTCGGTGCCGGATCACACCCGTCATGCCTGGTACAAGTTCTACGCTTTCGTGGATCCTGCAGCCCTCAAGCCTGACTGGGACCGCTATCGGATCAAGGAGACCATCAGCGCCGAGGGCATCCCCTGCTTCTCCGGATCCTGCCCCGAGATCTACCGGGAAAAGGCCTTCGAGGCCTCTGACATGAAACCCGTCGGTCCTCTGCCCGTGGCCAGGGAGCTGGGGGAGACCAGTCTCATGTTCCTGTTGCATCCCACCCTCGGTCCCGAGGAAATGGCCCAGACGGTCGAAGCTGCCCGAAAGGTCTTTGCGGCTGCCACCCGATGAATTCCGCCGCCGACACTCCCGCCAATCGGCCTTCCGGAACCAGGCCGAAGATCGCCGTTTTTATTCCCTCTTTGCGCGGCGGCGGCGTCGAACGGAACATGCTGAACCTGACGGCCGGTCTGGCCGATGCCGGTTGCGGAGTGGATCTGGTGCTGGCCCAGGCCGAGGGTCCCTTTCTGGACAAGGTCGATCCCCGGGTTCGGGTGGTGGACCTCCGGGCCCGGCGGGTGTTGACCGCGTTGCCCGGCTTGGTCCGCTACCTGAAGGAAGCCCGGCCTACCGCCCTGCTCAGCGGCATGGGCCACGCCAATATCGTGGCCGTGGTGGCCAAGGCGCTGGCGCGGGTAGGCACCCGCCTGACGATCAGTGAACACACCCTGCCTTCGGTGATCACCGGTGTGGCCGCCAACACCCGATCCCGGACGGTGCCCTGGTTGAGCCGGCTGTTCTACCCGCGCGCCGACGCGGTGGTGGCGGTGTCCCGGGCGGTCCTTCAGGATCTTGTAACAGGATCGGGTCTGGACCCGGAATCGATCACGGTCATTCCGAACCCGGTGGTCACTCCGAAAATGAAATCTTCCCCTGCGGGCCTTCCGGACCACCCATATTTCCGACCGGGAAATCCCCCGGTCCTTCTCGGGGTGGGGCGACTTTCCCGGGAAAAGGGATTCGATGTCCTGTTGCGGGCCCTGCCCTTGGTCCTGCAGGAGAGGGACTGCCGGCTGTTGATTCTGGGGGAGGGTGAAGAACGGCCCCGGCTGGAAGCCCTGGTCCGGGATCTGGATCTGGGCGATAAGGCGGATCTACCGGGGTTCGTGGATGAGGTGCCGCCGTATCTCGCCGCGGCCGCGGTGATGGTGATGCCCTCGCGCGTGGAAGGATTCGGGAACGCCCTGGTGGAGGCCATGGCCCAGGGCACCCCGGTTGTGGCTGCCGATTGCCCCGGAGGTCCGGTGGACATTCTGGCAGAAGGCCGTTTCGGACCCCTGGTCGCGGTGGAGGATCCGGCGGCCTTGGCGGCGGGAATCGTCGAGGTCCTGGACGCACCAACGGACCCGGAAGTCCTCCGCCGCCGGGCGTCCGATTTTTCGGTGGCGGTGGTGACCGGGCGTTACCTGGATGTGTTGCTGGACCGCCAGAACGGACGTTGATCAAACCAAGGCCAGGCGATAGACTTGCCATACCCATTCGTCATGACCAATGACTCCTGTCGGGGATCTGGATTCTGATGAACCACAAGGAACCCACCGAAACTCATGCCGTCCGCGACGGCCTGCGGCAAGCGGGGACCAAGGTCCTGCGCGAGGACGGCAGGCTGACCCGGCTGGTCCGCGGCCACCGGCTGCTTTCCACGTTGTTGTTTTTCGGCCTGTTGTCGGCGATTTCGGTGACGGTCTCCTTTCTGCTGCGGTTTGTCGTCCTGGAAAACGTCCTGGGCACTTCCCTTCACAACTGGCATCTGTGGTGGCTGGCCATGCTGGTGGTCACCGTGCCGGTGCGGCTGGCCTTCTTCTGGGGGGTCGGCATCCACCGGCAGTCCTGGCGTTTCGCCTCCCTCGAGGATCTGCCGCCCCTGGTGCTGAGTGTCCTGTCCAGCTCCGCGCTCATCATCGTGGCCCTGTGGCTTTTCTGGACCAGTCCCGGGGGCTTTCCCCTTTCGACCCTGGCCATCGACATGATGCTGTGCCTGGTCCTGGTGATCATCGGGCGTTTCGCCTACCGCATCCTGGGCGGTCCGGTGGATCACCTGGGCAACCGGGCCCCCCGCCGCCGGGCCATCATCGTCGGCGCGGGCAACGCGGGAAACCTGACCATCGAAGCCATGCAGTCCCCGCGGCTGGGTGGGTTCAAACCCGTGGCGATCGTCGACGACAACCGACAGATCCGGGGGATGAAGATCCGCGGGGTGCAGGTGCTGGGCAATATCGACGACATCGCCGAGGTGGCCGCCCGCAAGGAGGCCGACGTGGTGGTGCTGGCCATCCCTTCGGCGTCGACGTCCCAGATGTACCGGATCGTCACCCGTTGCCATGAATCGGGACTGCCGCTCAAATCGGTGCCGAGTTTCTGGGAGATCATGGAGAGCGACCAGCCCGCCATCCGGCGGGTCGTGGACTTCAGCACCGACAGCCTCCTCAAGCGCCGGCCGGTCGTGGGGGACCTCACCGTGCTGCAGACCCTCTTGGCCGGCAAAAGGGTTCTCGTCACCGGGGCTGCCGGCAGCATCGGTTCGGAACTCTGCCGCCAGATCACCGAATCGGGCGCCGCCCATCTGGCCTGCCTGGACAAGGATGAAAACGGACTTTTCCGCTTGGAGCGTGAACTGCGCGACCAGTCGAAAGATACGGAG
>CBDTUS010000245.1:0-5061 GCA_965363725.1 uncultured bacterium
CCATCCGGTACAACGGCCGAGCTGCCAATGCCAAGAGCATCATGGGCTTGGCGAGTCTGGCCGCCGAATTCGGCACCGATGTGGTCATCGAGGTCGAAGGAATGGACGAGACCGAGGCCCTCCAGCAGCTGGTCCAGTTGATCGAAGTTGATCTGGCCATAGCCGAGGATCAGCAGTAGGCCATGGATTCCTTTCCCGGCATCGCCGCTTCGCCCGGATACGCTGCTGGACCGGTGTACGCCGTCCGGCAACGGCCCATCGTGCCTGTGCGCCGATCCGTGACCCTGGACATGGTCCCCGAGGAGATCGAGCGTTTCAGCCAGGCGGTGGCGGCGGCCAAGGCCGGGCTGCAGGAACTGATCGAAAATCTGGCTCGCGAACTTGGCCCCGGCGGGGCCGACATCCTGTCGAGTCAGCTGTTGATCCTGGAGGACGAGATGGTCTGGGACGCCACCCTGGGCGTCATCCGCCTCGAGCGCATCAACGCCGAAGCCGCCTTTGCCCGTACCGTGGGCGACGTGGCGGCCCGTTTCCTGGAAATCGAGGACGAAACCTTCCGCGAGCGCGTCAACGACCTGCGGGATGTGGAACAGCGTGTCCTGCGGGGCTTCGCCGGCTCGGTGGCTCCGCACCTGGCTTTGCCGGAGGAACCGTCCATCATCACCGCGAGAAATCTCACTCCCAGCGACACCGCCGCCCTCGGGCGCAACAATGTGCTCGGTTTCGCGATGGACCAAGGGGGCAACACCAGCCACGTGGCCATCCTGGCCCGTTCCATCGGGGTGCCGGCCGTGGTCGGACTGGGGGGCAAAGCCGTGGCCCTGTCACCCGGGCGGCAGGTGGCGGTTGACGGCACCGACGGTTTTCTCGTCACCGACCCGGACGAGGAAACCCTGGACAAGTTCCGCCTGCTGACCCGTCACCAGGTCAAGGTGAACCAGAAACTGGAGCACTTGCGGGACCTGGAGGCGGTCACCCCCGACGGGCGCCGGGTCCACATGCTGGCCAATATCGAACTGCCGGTGGAGGTCGAGGAGGCTCTGGCCCGCGGGGCCGAGGGCATCGGTCTGTTGCGCACCGAATACCTTTTTTTCCAGCACCACACCATACCCACCGAGGACGACCAGGTGCGTGTCTACTCGGAGATCGTCCGGCGCATGGACGGTCGGCCGGTGACCTTCCGCACCCTGGACGTCGGCGGCGACAAGGTCTCCGACTACCTGGGAGCCAAGCGGGAGTACAACCCGTTTCTGGGTTGGCGCGGCATCCGGTTTTCCCTGGCCAACCGCATCCTGTTCAAGACCCAGATCAAGGCCATCCTGCGTGCGGCCAGCATCGGCCAGGTCAAACTGATGTTCCCCATGATCACCGGCGTGGCGGAGCTGCGGGAGGCCAAGGAGGTGGTGGCCGAGGCGATCGCCGAGCTGACGGCCGCCGGCGTGGAACACGATTCGGAGCTGCCGATCGGCATCATGATCGAGACCCCGTCGGCCGTCCTGGTGGCGGACCTGCTGGCGGCCGAGTGTGATTTTTTCAGCATCGGCACCAACGACCTGATCCAGTACACCCTGGCCATGGACCGGGGCAACAGCCGGGTCAGCTATCTGTACCGGCCTCTTCATCCGGCGGTCCTGCGCAGCATCCGTCAAACCGTGGACGCCGCTCACGCCGCGGGAATCCACGTGGGCCTGTGCGGGGAAATGGGTTCCGAAACGCGCCTGGCGGAAGTGCTGCTGGGCCTGGGCCTGGATGAAATCAGTCTGCATGGCGCTGCCCTGCCCAAGATCAAGCAGGTGATCCGCTGGACCGACTATACCGAAGGTCGCCGGATCGTCGACCACCTGATGTCGCTGGCGACCCCCGACGAGGCGGACCGCTGGCTGGCCGACTATATCGCCCAACGGAAACGATCCAGAGAACAGGGAGACCTCGAACAATGACCGAACTAATCGGTGACGGTACCCACCGCATGTTCGAACTCGTCAACGCCCTGCCGGATCAGCTTCTGGCCAGCGCCGGTTTGGACGGGTTGGGCTCGATCCAGCCTCCGGCCGGTGGATGTGGCCGGATCATCCTGTGCGGGATGGGCGGGTCGGCCATTGCCGGGGACCTGGTCCAGCCACTGCTGCGGGACGGGACGGTGGACCTTCGTGTGTGGCGCGACTACGGCCTGCCCCACTGGGCGGGTCCGGACGATCTCGTGCTTTGCAGCAGCTACTCCGGGGACACCGAAGAGACTTTGAGCGGAGCCGAAGAGGCCGCCAGGCGAGGTTGTGCCCGTCTGGCGATCACTTCGGGCGGGACCCTGGCGCGCCTGGCGGCAGCTGAGGATTTCCCGGCGGTCCTGGTGCCCCCAGGACTTCCTCCCCGGGCGTCCCTGGGTTTCGGTCTCGGCGCCCTTGTCCGTGTCCTGGGCCGGTTGGGTGTGGTGCTTGGCTCCGACGAGGCCATTGCCGGCGCTGCGGCTGTCCTGGACGCCTTGCGCTCTGCCCGCCTGGCACCGATGAACCTTTCCGGCGGAGTGGACGAAACGGCTCCGGCGGACCCGGAAGGCAACCCGGCCGTCGGTGATCTGGCCCGGCTCCTGGTGGGCAAGGTGCCGGTCATCTATACCGCGGGGCACGAAGCCCACGCCGCGGGTATTCGCCTCAAGGCCCAGTTGAACGAGAACAGCAAGGTGCCGGCCCTGTTGGCGCCGTTTCCCGAGCTGAACCACAACGACCTGGTGGGCTGGGATCTCGATCCCGCCGACGGGGGACGTTTCGTCCTTCTCATACTGAGGGGGATGAGTGACAATGAACGGATCGACCGCCGGGTGGAACTGACCGCCGGGCTGCTGGCCGACGAATTTCCCGAGATCCACGAAATCAGGTCCACGGCAGACGGCGCGCTTGCTCGCGTCATGTCCCTGGTCCAATACGGTGATTTCCTTTCGTGCCACCTGGCCCGGCTTCGCGGGGTCGATCCCGTACCGGTCGAGCGCATCGGCCGACTGAAGGAAGCCCTGGGGAAACCCGAATGAGCAGGTTGGGTCCACGATCATCGGACCAGAACCTTCGACAGGAGATGCCATGAAGGCCGTCATACCCGCGGCAGGGATCGGTACCAGGCTGCGGCCCCACACCCTGAACAAACCCAAGGCGCTGCTGCAGGTGGCGGGCAAACCCATCTTGGCCCACATTATGGACGATTTGACCGCCGCCGGAATCGACGGCTTCGTGCTGATCGTCGGTTATCATGGCGACGAGGTCCGCCGCTGGTTCAGCAGGGAGCGGCCCGACCTGGACATCACGTTCGTGGAGCAGAAGGAAAGGTTGGGACTGGGCCACGCCATCTGGACGGCGCGCGAAGCCCTCGGCGACGAGGCGTTTTTCTGTATCCTGGGCGATACGATTCTCAAGGCGGACTACACGTCGCTGCTGGCCTCCAAGCACAGCATGATCGCCGTGCGCGAGGTCGAGGACCCCCGCCGATTCGGTGTGGTGGAGATGGACGGGGAAAACGTTCGGCGTTTTGTGGAAAAACCCGAGGTGCCGCCCAGCAACCTGGCCATCGTCGGGGCCTACCTGTTCCGGGACGGGGCTGCGCTGTGGAAGGCTCTGGACCGCATCGTCGGCGAGGACATCCGGACCCGGGGCGAGTACCAGCTGACCGACGCCCTGCAGATGATGGTCGAAGAGGGCATCCCCTTCAATACCGTGCCGGTCACCGACTGGTACGACTGTGGCAAGAAGGAAACCTGGCTGCAGACCAACCGCATCCTGCTGGAACGGACAGGCGGCGGGGAAGGGTCCGAAGGCATCATTGCCCCGTGCAGCGTGGATCCCGATGCGGTCATCAGGAATTCTACCGTCGGTCCCAACGTCTCGGTGGGGCCGGGAACGATCATCGAGGACTGCTTGCTCAGCGACTGCGTGATCGGTGCGGGCAGCCGCCTGGTGCGGTGCAGACTTGAGCAAAGTCTCGTCGGCGACGAGTGTATTCTGACCGGAATTTCCGGTGAGATAAACGTGGGGGATTTCAGCGAAACAAACGCCGAAATCGGCTCCAAGGGATAGTAACGTCAACATCGGCTGGCCCGGCTCGCCGGGCCTCGCATAGAGGGAAGGTAACGCAATGAGCAAGAGGTACCTGTTCACCAGCGAATCAGTGACTGAAGGGCACCCGGACAAGGTTGCCGACCAGATATCAGATGCCGTGGTGGACGCCATCATGACGGAAGATCCTGAAGGTCGGGTCGCCTGCGAAACCATGGTGACCACGGGGATGGCCTGTCTGGGCGGCGAGATCACCACGAGGACCTACGTGGACATCCCTTCGCTGGTTCGCAATACCATCCGCAACATCGGCTACACCTCGGCCGAATACGGATTCGACGCCGACACGTGCGCCGTATTGACTTCTCTGGACGAGCAATCGCCGGACATCGCCATGGGCGTCAATCCCGGCGGCGCGGGTGACCAGGGCCTGATGTTCGGTTACGCCTGCCGCGAGACCGACGTCCTGATGCCCTTGCCCCTGACCATGGCCCACCGCATGGCCCAGCAGCTGGCGCTGGTCCGCAAAGACGGCACCCTGCCCTGGGTCAGGCCCGACGGCAAGACACAGGTGACCTGCCTCTACGAGGACGACAAACCCGTGTCGATCGACACCGTTGTAATTTCGACCCAGCACGATGAGGATATTTCCCTCGAGGATCTGCGGGCCGCCATCGATCAGCATGTCATCAAGCCGGTGCTGGCTCGCTTCGATGTGGACCACGCCGGGTACAAGACCCACATCAACCCAACGGGCCGCTTCGTGGTGGGTGGGCCCCTGGGTGATTGCGGCCTGACCGGCCGGAAGATCATCGTGGATACCTACGGCGGCAGCGCCTGCCACGGCGGGGGAGCGTTCAGCGGCAAGGATTCCACCAAGGTGGACCGTTCCGGCGCCTACGCTACCCGGCACTTGGCCAAGAACATCGTGGCCGCCGGTCTGGCCGATCGCTGCCAGGTCCAGGTTGCTTACGCCATCGGTGTTGCCGAACCCGTGTCGATCAACGTCGACACTTACGGAACT
>CBDTUS010000246.1:0-4829 GCA_965363725.1 uncultured bacterium
CTGCAGGCCGATGGGGTGACCCAAAGCCGCAAGTGCCTCCTCCTCAAGTAGACCTTTCCCTTTCGGGGAATAAAAAGTGGGCGGGATATATCATCCCGCCCACTTTCATTCAGCCGCCATCAGGCGACGTATCAATCTAGCGCACCAGCACCATCGACTTCACGCTGGTCAGCCCTTCGGACTCCAGGCGAGCGAAGTACGTGCCCGAGGCCACGGCCCGGCCACTGCTGTCACGGCCGTCCCAGTCCACCTGGTTGGAACCGACCTGCTTAACGCCGTTGACCAGGTCACGGATCAGACGCCCCTGCACGTCGTACAGGCGCAGTGACACGTTCTGGGTCTGGGGCAGGTTGAAGTAGATCGTGGTCTTGGGGTTGAACGGGTTGGGCACCACACCGGTGAGCGCAAAGGCCGATGGCGTGTCCCCCACCGCGGAAATACCGCCACCCACGTTCAAGGTGACCGGCACCGTCAACGACGGGTTGGCGGGGTCGTTGCTGTCCAACAGGAGATTGAACTGGTGGCTGCCCTCGGCCAGGCCGATGGCGTCCGCACTCAGGGTCACCACGGTGTAGCCCGCCGGCACCAGGGTGCCGCCGGAGACGTCTACTGCCAGGTTCGGCGCGGCGTCGGTGAGGGTCCAGACCAGATCCTGGACGCCCTGGTTCAGCACCAGCAGCTCACCGGTGGCTGTTCCATTCACATCCACGTCGATGGCCACCGCCTCGGGGCAGGGAATCGCGCGCGGTGCCGGGTTCTCGCCGCCGGGGAACTTGATGAGATCAACGTAGGCGACATCACCCGCGCCACCACCGCTCGAGGTGGTCAGGCGCCAACGGAACGAGTGCGCACCGGCGGCGGCCTCGTGAGTGAAGAAGGTCCAGTTGCCCTCGGACTCCCACGAACCCAGGGTGGCAAATCCGTCCAGGAAGGTAAAGGAACCCCCGCTGACCTGGGATTTGAACCAGAAGCTCACCGTGCCGGCCACGGGGAAATCGAGGTTCATATACATGATCGTGGAGGCCGAGGCGCCAATTGCTCCGGACTGGGCCGAATAGGTGCCCTCGTAGGCCTGGTCGCTGGTGACCACCCAGTCCGCGCTGCCGCCGAAGGCCCAGGGGAACGAACTGAAATCACCCGACTCGAAGCCGTCTTCCGAAGTGGCACGAAGGTACAACGCGCATTCACGATCGGAATCGGCCGGCAGGGCCTGCGTCACCGACCCCACCGACGGCAGGTTCGCCTTCACGATGTATTCGGTGGCGGCCGGGGTATCGATGGACCAGCTCCCGTCCGCTCCGGTGGTGACCGAAGGCAGGGGGGTGTTGGCCAGATGCACGATGGCTCCCTCCGCGGGAGTGACCGTCGCCGGTCCCGTGTCCGGGTTGTAGACGACACCCGACAGGGTGACGCTGGGCAGGGGAGCGAGACGAAACTCGGGATTGGTCTCGTTGTTGGGCGTGATCTCGATCGCCTCGGAGAGGTCATCATATCCGAAGGACGAGACCAGGACATCGGTCGTCCCGGCGGGCAGGGTGAGCCGGAAAGCGCCGAACTCGTCCGTGACATCGCTCGGGAAGGCGTCCACGACATCGACCAGGGCGCCCACGATGGGTTCACCCGTCACGTCGTTGACCACCGTACCGGCCACTACACCGTATCCATCCATGGCGGCGGAGACGGCCTCGAAGGCATCGAGGAAGCCCCATCCGTAGCTGTTGTCCTCACCCGGAACGCCCAGGTCGTTGGCGGTGGACATGAGGATCTGCTTGATGGCGATCACATCGAGTTCCGGGTTGGCCGCCCTCATGAGGGCCACCACGCCGGCCACGTGCGGCGTGGCCATGGAGGTTCCACCGTAGTACGTGTAGTTGCCGCCGGGGATCGAGCTGTAGATGTTGCCGCCGGGAGCCACGACTTCAGGTTTGATCAGGTTCTCCTCCGGACCGCAACCGGAACCGGCGGGTCCGCGGCTGGAGAAACCGCTGATGGCGTAAGGCGCATAATAATTGGTGGAGCCGACGCTGAAGCTGTCGTAGGGGGTGCTGGCGCGGTCACCGGGGGAACGCACTGTGTGGCCGCCGGGACCCTCGTTGCCGGTAGCCCAGACATGGACCACGCCGGCGGCTTCGCAGGCGTCGATGGCATCCCACCAGCCGCTGTAGCAGTCGGGGTAGCCGAAGCCCTCGTGCACGCCCCAGGAATTGTTGGCCACGTCGGGCACATCTTCCATGGTCAGGGGGTCACCGTCGGGGTCGGCCAGCCACTGCATGGTCTGAATGGTCTGGCTGCCGAGGTTGCCGCCGACGATGGTGTTGGCAGCGATCCAGAGCGCGCCGGGGGCCACGCCGATGGTGTCGTTGTTGGCCAGGCCGCAAATGGTGCCCATGGTGTGGGTCCCATGGCTGTCGCTGTCCACGGGCGGATTGTTGAAGCCGCCG
Organism: uncultured bacterium; assembly: GCA_965363725.1. GTDB lineage: Bacteria > Krumholzibacteriota > Krumholzibacteriia > LZORAL124-64-63 > LZORAL124-64-63 > JAGLCY01. The sequence continues at coordinate 2,442 of CBDTUS010000246.1, forward strand.
TCGAAATCGAGCCAGCATTCATCGGCGGGAGCGAAGTTGCCACGCCAGCGCGAGGACAGGGCCGGATGGGTGCCGTCGACGCCGGTGTCGAGGTTGGCCACCAGGGCGCCGGTTCCGTTTATGCCCAGTTCGTCCCAGACGCGGCGGGCGCCCACGTTCACGACGCCGGGAGTGATGCCGATGGCCGTGACGCTCTTGTTGGGCGCCTGGCGGGTCACCGGTTCGATGAGCTCGATGGCCACGGGCGGCTCGAGCGTATCGATGTCGCTGCGCAGGGAAAGATCGTGAATCGTCGCTTCGTCCTTGGCGGTGATGTACACGCCATTGACGATCCAGAAGGACTCGTAGGACTCGATCTCACCGCGTTGGACGCGGATGTCGAGTTCGTTCAGCAGCGATGCCTGGGCGCGCCGCGCATCTTCCTGGAGCGTGGTGATGACGGTGTAGTGCCGCTCGGCGAGCGGGGTGTTGGCCTCGTGGAGCTCCCAGTCGAGAGCCTTGACGTCGAGGCGGTCGGACATCAAAAGCAGGGCCGACACGGACTCTCCGTCCGCACGGCTGGCCAGGTAGGCTTCCATCTTGGGCGATAGGGTGCCGGCAACCGCTGAGCCGGCCAAGAGTATTACCAGCAAACCGGCGAGCAAAATGCGGGATTTCATGCGTATAACATCCTCTTGGGGGGTTCGAGAATTGGGGAGACAGGGGCTGCAGGCCGTCTGGCCGAGGGTAAAGCATACTCTATGGGGTGGCGTTTCGTCAAATTATGCAAATCGTTAGGAGAAATTACCTCATGACAAATTGGTGGGGCGATTCCCGTCCATCAACCCACCTGAAAGGGGTTTATTGGCCAGAAAACTACCATTTCCATGCATATTAGCCCCTCTGACACAAGCCTGGCGATCTGTGGTATAGTCCCCGGCGCATCCCAAAGATTTTTTGGAACAGCTTTGGCCCTAAAATACCGCCTGCTTTTCGGATAGGCCGGGAGAACCTGGATTCAAAAACAAGGGGGATTCAAAATGACAAAGTCCCTCACCCTGCTGGTGGCGGCGGCGATCCTGGTTGGCATCCTGACTTTTCTCCCCGCCCGGGCCGTGACGATCCACATTCCCGCCGACAGCCCCACCATCACCGCAGGCCTGACCGTGGCCCTGCCGGGCGACACCCTGCTGGTTGCGGCGGGATTGTATCCGGAGCACGATCTCGTCCTTGGCCAGAGCATCTGTCTACGCGGCGCCACCGGTGATCCGGCCGATGTCGTCATCGACGCCCAGCAACTGGGACGTGTTCTCTCCTGTCCCGGCGATTCCCCGACTGTGCGGGTCGAGGCCTTGACCCTGACCGGTGGACTGTCCACCCTGGAGACGACGGGCTCGGCCATGGGCGGCGGTCTGCTCATCAAGGCGGCCTTGGCCGAAATCCGCGACTGTCTGATCATCGACAACGAGGCGGAGTTGGAAGGCGGCGGCATCGCCTTCGACAACGGAGCCGATGCCCTCCTCATTGACTGCGTCGTGTTCGGCAACCGCTCGATCGACGGCGCGGGGATCGCCTGCCGCGCTTCGTCCCCACGGATCGAAAACTGCGTCATCGCCGGGAACGACGGCCTGGTCTGGGGCGGCGGGCTTTTCTGTCGCAACGGTTCCAACCCCCGGTTGGTGGGTTGCACCATCGCGCGCAACGATGCCCACTTCGGCGCGGGGATCTGGGCCCTGGACGGTCCCAATATCGTGGTCGAAAACTCCATCATCGCCCTGGGCATCGGCGGCGAGGGAATCTTCACCTACGACAACCCCTCGTTCCCCAGCGTGATCCATTTGATCTGCTGCAACGTCTACGGCAACGAAGGCGGCGGTTATGGGGGAACATCGACCGACCAGACCGGCATCGACGGCAATATTGCCGAAGACCCGAAATTCTGCGATTGGAAGAATTACGACTTCACCCTGGGCGCGGATTCGCCCTGCCTGCCGGATTATAATGATTGCAGCGCCCTCATGGGCTCACTGGGTCAGGGTTGCGGCCTGACCTCCGGCGTGGACGACAACCTGCCCCCCGCGACCCGGTTCGTCATTATTAAACCCAACCCCTTCAATCCCAGCACGACCATCAGCTTCGAATGCCGGGTACCGGGCCATGTCGAGCTGACCGTTCATGATCTGGCGGGTCGGCGAGTCGCCCTGCTTGCCGACAAGTGGCTGAAGGCCGGCCCTCATGAAGCCATCTGGAACGGGCGGGACGGCCAGGGTAGGACCGCATCGGCCGGACAATACCTTGTGAGGCTGAAGACCAGGGATGGGATGGACGTCCAAAAGGTCATCCTGGTCAAGTGATAGGTTGTGCCTTGGAAATTGTGTCTGGCGGTGGATCGGCCCCAGAGATCAAAAA
>CBDTUS010000247.1:0-4798 GCA_965363725.1 uncultured bacterium
GATTTCCTGGCCAACGCCGGTGGTGTGACCTGCAGCTACTTCGAGCAGGTGCAGTGCAACATGAACTACTTCTGGGAGCGGGACGATGTCCTGGCCCGTCTGGACAAGAAGATGACCTCGGCCTACCACTCCATCAGCGAGCTGGCGGCCAAACAAAAGGTCTACATGAGGGATGCCGCCTATGTTGTTGCCATCAATAGAGTAGCGGCAGCTTGTCGCGATCGGGGCTGGGTGTAGCGTATGTCCGGTCCCTCCGGAACAGGACCGACCGACGGGGGTTCCGGGGCCCAGGTGCCCGAATGGCGGACCATGATCGATGAAATGCGCCGAACCCGCGGGAGCCAGTTCCTGCGGGTTTCGCGCAAGATGCTGAACCATCTGTGTTCCATCGGCCTAACCGGCGCCCAGGACATGCTGGCCGAAGTCGAGGGCGCCGGGGCGCCGGCCGATGCGCCCGCCCACGCCGGAGCCAACGTTCCGGGCGCGCGGGTCCGCCTGGAGGATTCCCCGCTGATGACCGGGGCTCCTTTCGAGCTGGCGGCGGAATTTCTGGGCGACGAGGAGATTACCGAACGCGTCCACAAGTGGATCAAGGAGGGCCAGGCCAGTTTCTTCGGCACCGTGGTGGGCGATCCCCGCAGTACCATGCCCGAAATCGCCGCGGCGATCAGGCGTTACAACGATGTTCTGCGCGGCCGCAGCGGGTTGGCCACCAGCACGCTCAAGAGCCTGCGCGTGTCGTTGATCCAGCGCTTTTTGACCGAGCAGCTCGACTACATCAACGTGGCCAAGGAAGTGGTGCGGATCACCGACTTTCACGTCCTGCTCGACCACATGATCATGACCACCGGCAGCCACGGCAAGTTGGGGGGCAAGGCGGCAGGTCTGCTGCTGGCCCACTGGATCCTGCAAGAAACCGATGTTGCCGAACGCGGCATCGGAGAAGTGAAAATGCCCCGCACCTGGTCCATCCTGTCGGACGGGATCATGGATTTCATCAAGCTCAACGAGCTCGACGACGTCATGGACCAGAAGTTCAAGGAGATAACCCAGGTCCGCCGCGAATATCCCAACATGATCCAGCTGTTCAAGAACAGCGCCTTCCCGCCGGAGATCAGCGAGGGGCTGGGCCGGGCCCTGGAATTTTTCGGGGACACGCCCCTGGTCATCCGCAGTTCGAGCCTGCTGGAGGACCGTTTCGGCACCGCCTTTTCCGGCAAGTACAAGAGCCTGTTCCTGGCCAACCAGGGAAGCATGGAGGAGCGTCTGGACGCCTTGCAGGACGCGGTGGCCGAGGTGTGGGCCTCGATCCTGGGCCCCGATCCCATCGAGTACCGGCGCGAGCGGGGTCTGACCGAATTCGTCGAGGAAATGGGCATCCTTATCCAGGAAGTGGTGGGCACCCGGGTGGGACGCTGGTGGATGCCCGCCTTTGCCGGGGTGGCCTTCAGCCTCAACGAATTCCGCTGGTCGCCGCGGATCAACCGCGAAGACGGCCTGATCCGCATGGTGCCGGGACTGGGGACGCGGGCCGTCGACCGGATGGGGGAGGATTTCCCCATTCTCGCCGTGCCGGGCCAGCCCGGCCTGCGGCCCAGCGCCACGGTGGACGAGGTGCTGCGCTACAGCCCCCGGATGGCCGACGTCATCAACCTGGAGACCAACCGGTTCGAATCGGTAGAGCTGAACTTCATGCTGAAGGAGGCGGGCGACGATTTCCCGCTGGTCGACCGGATCTTTTCCAGGTTCCAGGATGGCATGTTGCAGAAGACCTCCCGCTTCATGATGGATCCGTGCGCCGATGACCTGGTGGCGGACATGGAGGGGCTGCTCACCGACACGCCCCTGGTGCCTCGGTTGCACGCCCTCATGACCACCCTGGCCCGGTATCTGGGTACCCCCGTGGACATCGAGTTCGCCCACGACGGCCAGGATTTCTACCTGCTCCAGTGTCGTCCCCAGGCCATGTCCGGAGAGAGTGCTCCGGCGGCCATTCCGCGCGATCTGGACCCGGGGCAGGTGGTCTTTTCTGCCCACCGATATATCTCGAACGGTTGGGTGCCCGACATCTCCCACATCGTCTACGTGGTGCCGGAAGTCTACGGCCAGCTTCCCACCGCCGAAAAGATGAAGGAAGTGGGCCGGGTGGTGGGTCTGCTCAATGCGACGCTGCCCAAGCGCAAGTTCATCCTGATGGGCCCGGGCCGCTGGGGTAGCCGCGGCGACCTCAAGCTTGGGGTGAGCATCACCTACGCCGACATCAACAACACCGCCATGCTGATCGAGGTGGCCCGCCGTTCGGGCAACTACGTGCCCGACCTGTCCTTCGGCACCCATTTCTTCCAGGATCTGGTCGAGGCGCAGATTCGTTATCTGCCGTTGTATCCCGACGAGGAAGAGGTAGCCTTCAACGAGGATTTCCTGCTGGGATCGGACAATCTTCTGGCGGAACTGCTGCCCGATCACGCCGGTCTGGCCGATTGCGTGCGGGTCATCGACGTGACAGCCGTGACCGGAGGCAAAGTGCTGCGTGTTTATCTGAACGCCGATGTGGATGAAGCGGTGGCCGTGGTGGACGAGCCGGGAGAAGATCGGGTGGCCCCGGTCCAGGCCGGCCAACCCGGTGATCACGAACCAATCCAGTACTGGCGCTGGCGTTTCCGGATGGCCGAAAGGATGGTCCGGGCCATGGACGCGGCCAACTTCGGTGTCGAGGCGGTCTACCTCTACGGATCGGTGAAGAACGGCACGGCGACTCCTGAGAGTGACATTGACCTGTTGGTCCACTTCCGGGGTGATGCGAACCAGCGGGAATTGCTCGACCAATGGTTCCGAGGCTGGAGCCAAGCCCTGACCGAAATGAACTATTCCCGCACCGGTGTGCGCGTCCCCGAGATGCTCGACGTGACCTACCTGTCAGATGATGAGGTGTCAAAGGGCGAGGGATTGGCTGCCAAGATCGACGCCGTAACGGATGCCGCGAGGTTGCTTCAGCTGTCTTGATGTGAGGGCTGGGTCCTGTTCAAAAAAATACCGGTAATCCGCAGGGCGAAGCCCGAGGACATCCGGTATTTTTTTGAACAGGACCCAGCCCACCGATCAGGACAGGTGCATCATCCTGCGGAGCCGCCGTTTCCGGCGATGGATCAGGCGCCGGTACTTCTTCAACTCCTGGGCATCATGGGCTTCCAGGGCGGCCTGCCGTTTGAGTTTCAGGTCGCGGATCTCGGCCTTGATGGCTCTTTTGCCCAGACCGGCGGCGACATGTTTGTGGGGCTGCTCGATCCCGAGCTTTTTGGCGAGGAGATCGACCAGCTCTTCCTTTTTCATGGCCGTGACGCCGACCACCTCGGGAAGATGTTCGTTCATCATCTCTCTCAGATCGACGACGCGCGTTTTCTGAAGATCGTGATATTCCATGCTGTCCTCCTGGTTTTGAGGTTATTTCCAGTATTTGAGAGTCTACAAAATATTGTATTTCGATGCACGGGCATTTTTTCCGCAACCTTTCCCGATTTTTAGTGTATTACTTGACATATGCACTAATGCACTGCAGGGCCGGCCCCGGAAAAGGATGACCAGATGCTCTTCTACGTGGACCCCAACAGCGGGGTGCCCATCTACCGACAGTTGATGGATCAGGTGAAGCTCAACATCGCCAGCGGGGTGCTCAAACCCGGCGACGAGCTTCCGTCCATCCGCAGTCTCTCCGTTCCTTTGGGGGTCAATCCGATGACGATCAGCAAAGCCTACAACCTTCTTGTCCACGATGAGATCCTCGAACGACGGTCGGGCAAACCCCTGGTCGTCGCCGACCTCGGTCAGAAGGACATCGCCGACCGCGGCCTGGAACAACTCAGGGAACGTCTTCGGCCGGCATCCCAGCTTGTGCGCCAGCTGGACATCGACGAAGCCGAGGCGGTCACCCTTTTCCGCGAACTTCTAACCGAATCAGAACCTGAAACCGGGAAGGGCCAGTGATGAAGATCCTCGAATTCGACAAAGTGAGCCGGGGATTCGGCGCCGACGACGTCCTGTCGCAGGTCACCTTCAGTGTGCACCGGGCCGAGATCATTGCCCTGCTGCTGGTCAACACGATCTTTTTCCGAACGTGCCGGCCCGGCATCACCATCCGGAAATCGCGGGTCATCTTCTGGATCCTGATGGGGGGCCTCATGGGGCTTCACATCGGCGGCTACCTCTTTTTAATCAAGGGATGGACCCAGGAGTGGCTGGTCTACGGATTCTGGATGGGACTGATCAGGGATCTGGGCGACCAGGGTCCCGCCGGATATGCCGTTGCCTGGCTGGGAGCGATTCTCGGTGTGGGGGCGGCCTGGCGCCTGGCCGCACACGCTCTGGAAAACGTGGAGGCTCCGTCGACCTGATGCCGCTTCCGGGAAGGCCCGAAATCAGTTGAAAACCATTGTCACAGGGCCGCCGGGATCGCACACGGCGGCCCCTCTTTTTCGCCAATCTAAATACCTGCAACAGCTTGCAGGATTGTATCCTAGGGCCATCTGTTAAAGTCTCAACAAAAGCGCCGGAGGGGTGCGAATTTCCTTGCGCGGGCATGAGCGGATTTCCATGTTTTTCGGGCAAATGGGTTCCGGCCCCGGGGTCGGACCTGACATAAAGTCCAGTCAACAAGGAGACACCGAAATGGCTCAGAACGTTGCTGCCTTCATGGAAAGCGTCATCGCCAAGAATCCCGCGGAAGTGGAATTCCATCAGGCGGTCGAGGAAGTCGTCGAGTCCATCTGGCCGGTCCTGGACAAGCGTCCCGAGTACCGCAAGG
>CBDTUS010000248.1:0-4724 GCA_965363725.1 uncultured bacterium
CTACCGGATCGGATACGGTCGCGGTCACAGTCTTCAATGGTGGAATCCCTTGGAATTATCGAAAAAGATTTTCAGCAGAACAATTTAACTCCCAAGCGCTGAAATGGCAAAAGTCAGCAGCAGGGCAAGGGCCAGGGCCGCCAGGACCAGGATTTCGCCGGGCAAACGTTTGCGCAGCACCACGGGGAGCCCCATTCCCAAAGCGGTTCCGATCCACAACAGGCTCTTCTCCGAACCCGCCCCTGAAGCGGCTACCTGAGAGAGGTAAAGTCCAGCCACAACCCCAGTTAAAATCATTCCAATCCGTTTGGTCCGGTTGATCCAGATGTGCCAGCGCCTGTCGAGCAACAAATCGGCGATGTCCAGCCCCAGATCATAGCCGACCCTAAGCGAAATCCAGCGCACCAGCAACTGTCCCAGGGCAAAAATGCCAACCACCGCTAGAATGGAACTAATCTGCCCCAAAAGTCCCGCCAGACAGATCACCAGCACGATGGTTGGCCGCAGGCCGAGCCAGAAAAGCTGATCGCCCAATGAAGCCAGGGCCCGACCAACGGAGTCACGAAAGGTGCCGGCCATGTGCGGGGGCATTTCACGGCCCGCGGCCTGCTCGTCCTGGAGCCGCACCAATCCCCCGATCAGAAAGTTGGCCAGGTAGGGATTGGTGTTGAAGAACCCGAAATACCGGCGGCAGAAAATACGATCCCGATTCACCTCGCGCGGCCGGGTGAGCAACCAGGCCAGGACGCTGTACAGCAGCCCCAGATTCTGCATGCGCTGCTGATTCCAGGAGGCCTGGAGAGTCAGGGAGCGCACGAACAAGGACCACTGCAACGGCAGCGAAAGCTGACCACCGGATTCCGAAGTTCTCCTCAGGCCCATGCCATTGCTCCGGAAGATATCAATCCTGCACCAGCTTTCATGTCATGACCTCAGGCAACAAAACGTACTGCCAGGAAGGTGAAGGCAAACCCCAGGCCAACCCACCTCCAGCTGGATTTCAGGCCGTAGCGGTCGATCAGGGTCCCCAGCCCGAGACCTGGCAGGAGCAGGGGCAGGGTGCCCAGGGCTGCCTGGAAAAAATCAGGCAAGACCGGAAAAATCGGCACCCAGACTTCCCGCATAAAAATCACGAACAGGATGCCGGAACCGGCCCCGCGTAGGAACGTTGTCCCCAGGCAGCGCAGATGGATGATTTCGATCCTGCCCAATCGGCCGTCCCGCAGGGTGCGGTGGCCCTGCAGCATCACCAACCCATTCCAACGGCGTTCGGCCTGGATCAACAGATGGCCCGACAGGCTGAGAAGGCCCGCCCCCAGGATGACCCAGCCGAGCAGAGGCCAACTGCCTGCCTGCCCGCGGGACAGGACCGGGGTCAGGGTTTCGCCCCTCAACAGGATCCCCGCCACCGCGGCAATCGCCGCGCTGGTGGGATCGCCGGTAAAGGTCTGGCCCACCGGGAGGTTCCCCGCCAGTACCAATTGCAGGGGAAGACCAACGGCCAACCCGGTTAGAGGATCGCCACACAGATAACCGGCGAGAACGGCAGCGGGAAGGGGTTGGCCGAACCAGGTCTGAGCGAAGGCGGTGTCGTCGAGGGCGAGCAGACCGGCCAGCAGGCCGAGCAGCGGAAGGACGAAATAGTCGGGACCGGACATCAGGGCCGGGAAAACCCAGGGGCTCATCAGAATTTCGCCCCCATTTCGTTGATGTCTTCCTGCTCCAGCAGGAATTCCCGGCCGCCGGGAACCTGCTGTGCGGAAAGGGTCGTGCCCATCTCCAGCAATCGGGCGAAGGCCTTCAGATCCTGGCCGTCCACGTAGACGAAAGGCAGCATCTCTTTCTTGCCGGCACTGAAGTGCAGACCGCCCACGTTGATCTGGTTGACGGGGACGCCGATCCGCACCAGCTCGGACATCTCCGCGACCGATCCTGTCAACAACAGAACCCTTTCGTCGAGATGGCCCTCGTCGGCCAGGCTGGCGGCGGCCTGAGCCACCGGCAGGATGGAAACCTGGATATCGGGAGGAACGGTACTGGCGTAGATGCGGGATTGCCAGGGGTCGGCGGCGATGACGTTGTTGGCCAGCAGGATGCGGTCCGGTCGGATTTTTTCGCTCCACCCTACGGTCACCTGGCCATGAATGAGGCGGTCGTCGATGCGGGCCAGGACCACGGGCATCAGCGTGCCCCCACCCTGATGATCGCCTCACGGCCCTTCTGGACGACCCGGGCCACCAGGTCCTCGAAATCGCCGGCCTCCCGCCAGGTGGCGAAGCCCAGCAGCATGGCCAGGTTCACCCCGCTGACGATCGCGCAGCCGGCAGCCGGCCCGCAGGCCAGCTGGGCGCTGGTGGCGCAACTTCCGCCGTAGTCGTCCAGCAGGATCAGCTTGCGGTCCGTATCCGGGTCGGCGACCGGAACGTCCGCCAGCCAGGCTTCGATCTCGGCGGTGATGTCGGGGGCGGCCTTGCCGCTGTTCGACATGGCGGTCAAACCCGCCACGGGTCCGAGAATCATCTCGGTGACCCGAACGAGTTCCCGCCCGATGTCACCATGGGTGATCACCAGGGCCCTGATCATCGGGCGATGTCCCTTCCGTTGCTACTCACGATCCTGATCGAGGTAGTCCCGCAACCGCTTGCTCGAACGCATCGTCTCCAGGATACGGTCGTTGAGGATCTGGGCGGCGTCGTAGCCGTAGATCTTCAACATGAAATTCAGGGCAATGACCTCGCTGATCACCGTGATGTTCTTGCCCGGGTAGAGGGGCACGACCACCTGCGGGATGTTCACGCCAAGGATCTCCGTGAACCGGTTTTCCATGCCCACCCGCTCGTAGTCTTCCGAGTCGTCCCACTCCTGAAGCTGCACCTCGACCTCCACTCGCTTCTGCATGCGGATGGCGCGGATGCCGAAGATGGCCTGCACATCGATGACCCCGACGCCGCGGATCTCCAGGTGATGCCGCAGCACTTCCCTGTACCGGCCGATCAGGACGTCCTCGGTGGTGTGGGTGATCTCGACGATGTCGTCGGCCACCAGCCGGTGCCCCCGTTCGATGAGGTCCAGGGCGCACTCGCTCTTGCCGATGCCGCTGCGGCCGGTGAACAGCAGCCCGACGCCGTAGACGTCGACCAGGGTGCCGTGAACTTCCGTCCGCGGGGAGAACACCTTTTCCAGGTGGTGGGAAATCTCCGCGATGAATTCCACCGCGGTAAGGGCGGACCGGATGAGGGGAAATTTGCGCTCCCGGATCAGGTCCATGATGGGCCGCGGAACCGCCTGGTCCATCGCCACGAAGATCACCGGAGGATCGAGGTTCAGGACTCGCTCCACGGCGGCCCGCTGTTCGGCCGCGTCGAGCGTCGACAGGTAGGCCGTTTCCGACTCGCCGAAGACCTGGATCCGGCTGGGCAGGAAGTTCTCGGCGAAGCCCATCAGGGCCATGCCCGGACGATGGACATCCGGCGCGTGCACCAGGATCGGCTCGTCAGGCATGTCGGTCATAACGTCGAGCAGAAGCGGTTCCTTCAGCTGTTCGTAGAGATCCTGTATCGTGACCCTGTTCATCAAGCACTCCCGGGTTCGCGCCCGCAATCGTTCAGTCGCCTGCCGCTTCCATATGCCCGAATTCGCCGTCGCTCTGCCGATAAATGACGCTCAAACGATCGTTGTCGACGTTGCGGAAGATGAGAAAGGGCAGGTCGCCGGCGGCGAATTTCTGCTTGGCACCGTCCAGGTCCAGGTCCACCAGGACAAAACCCTCGGGGACGCCCTGGTCAAGATCGGGCAGAACCGGATCGTCGAGCATGGCCTGGCCCAGCCCCCCGCCTTCGCCCTTCTGCTTGCCGCTGATCTTGCCCTTGTACTTGGCCAGCTGGACCCTCAGGTTCTCCAGCATCTCGTTCACGGCGGGCTCGGGTTCCATCCCTTCGGCCTTGGCCCGAAAATCGGTGCTCTTCAGGTGCAGAACGGAATCGGCGAAAAATCGCCCGGCTTCGTGGTTGATGGTCATCTTGAGGGAATTCACCGGGCGGGGGCTGAAACGGATCAGCTTTTCCGCGGCTGCCTCGAACAATTCACGCTGATCATCACCCATGGTCCAATGCCTGGCATTGATCTCCAACTGCATGACGTCCTCCTTCGATCGGTTGCGGTCCCGGCCCGGCGGCCGGGGCGAATTTGTGCCGAAACTAACTAGAACTGCTTGCGCATCCTGGCGCTCAGGATCCCCATCTGCTCCCGGTACTTGGCCACGGTGCGACGGGCTATCTTGAGACCCTTTTTCTGAAGCAAATCAACGATTTTCTTGTCCGATAAGGGCTTGGCCGTGTTTTCCTTGTCGATGATATCCCGGATCATGATCTTGACCGCCTTGGCGGCCACCTCGGTGCCGTCGTCGGAATCGAGACCGGCGGAGAAGAAGTATTTCAGGGAGAAGACCCCGCGGGGTGTCTGGACGTATTTCTGGCGCGTGACCCTCGAGACAGTGGACTCGTGCATGCCGATGGTCGAGGCCACCTGCTGAAGAGTCAGGGGCCGTAGGGCGATGGCGCCCTTCTCGAAGAAGTCCCTCTGCTCGGAAACGATGGCCTCCATGACCTTGATCATGGTCCGCCGGCGCTGCTCGATGGTCTTGATGATCCACTCGGCGTAACGCCGTTTCTCGTCGATGAACTGGACAGTGTCCGTGTCGCCGCCCTGCTTGCCGGCCCGGACAG
>CBDTUS010000249.1:0-4704 GCA_965363725.1 uncultured bacterium
AGATAACGGGTTGGCTGCCTTTCGAAGCCCTCGACCTTTTTCTCGATGGCGATTTTCTGCTGGCAGCCGGTAGTGGTGGGGTGCACATCGTCGACCGGTCAGATCCTTCAGCCCTGATTTCGGTCGGATTCCTTCCCACGGTGGAGAAATGCTTCACCGTTGCAGTCACTGACGGTTGCCTGTTCGCTGCAGGCGACAGTCTGCACACCGCCGCCCGGCACTGTCGGGCTCCTTCGAGTGCCGGGGACGTGCCGATTCCCGCGGCCTGGGCGGTCCTCGGGGCCCACCCCAACCCTTTCAATCCCCAGGTAGCGATCGAATTCGAGCTGACGGCGCCGCAGTCAATCCGCCTGGAAATCGCCGATCTCGCCGGTCGTCATGTGACCACATTGACGGAGGGCAGCTTTGCCGCGGGACAGCACAAAGCGAGTTGGGGCGGCCGCGACGACAGGGGCCACGGTGCGCCCAGCGGAATCTATTTCCTGGTTCTGCGCGGGGAATCGGGAATCGCCTCCCGAAAGGTGACGCTGGTTCGATGAAATTCTGAGTAAAAATTCACGTTTTGCATCCTATCCGAGGAGCCGACACTTTAAGTTGTTATATAGTAAATAGTTAACAGAAGCCCGGCCAAATGGTCGGGTTTTTTGTATGTGGCGACCTGGTTGGGGGATAGGGAGTTGGGTCAGCCTTGCCTCGGGCTGTCTCATCGGACCCCCGGGATGCCCATCCATCTTGAGCAAACCGTCTCTCCACGAGAATATCTCTCAGACTCTCGATTTCAGTACCATGAGCCCCGATTCGGTTAACAGCGTAAGTCCTCGAATATCAGGGCGGACGAATAATTAGAAGGCACAAGGGCACTGGCAAAATCGGGACATTGTTGATATGAATAAATGAATTCCTGCGCTCAGATTCCCCTCGTATCGTGGAGATCCCATGCAGCCCGGACAAACCCTTGCTCACTACTCGGTTGTGGAAAAGATCGGTGCCGGCGGCATGGGCGAGGTCTTCCGGGCCCGCGACACCAAGCTGGACCGCGACGTTGCCTTGAAGGTGCTGCCCGCCGAGTTCGACCAGGACCCCTATCGCCTGGGCCGCTTCCAGCGGGAAGCCCGCACCCTGGCCTCCCTTCAGCATCCCCACGTGGCCTCCGTATACGGGCTCGAAACCGAGGACGGCCAGACGTTCCTGGTGATGGAACTCGTCGAGGGTGAGGACCTGTCAGAGCGCCTTGCGCGGGAAGCCCTTCCGGTGGACAGGGCGGTCGACATCGCGGGCCAGATCGCCACCGGTTTGGAGGCTGCCCACGACAAGGGGATCGTTCACCGGGACCTGAAACCCGCCAACGTCAAACTCGGTGCCGATGGTACCGTCAAGATCCTGGATTTCGGTCTGGCCCGCGCCTACGAAGGCGACCCGGAAAAAGGCGAAGGCTCGGCCACTTCGCCCACCATGCCCGCGGCCATGACCCAAGCCGGGGTTATCCTCGGTACCGCCGCCTACATGTCTCCCGAGCAGGCGCGCGGTAAGTTGCTCGACAAGCGCACCGATATTTTTTCTTTCGGCTCCGTTCTCTATGAAATGTTAACCGGAGTGCGTCCCTTCGAGGGCGAAACGCTGTCCGATACCCTGGCTGCGGTCCTCAAGGAGCAGCCGGACTCCGCTGTTCTGCCTTCGGACACCCCCCCGGCAGTACGAACCATCTTGGACCGTTGCCTCGAGAAGGACCCCAAAAAGCGTCTGCGTGACATTGGAGAGGCTCGGCTCATCCTCGAAGCCATCCAAGGCGGAGACAGTCATGCGACGACGATACTCGGCCAAGGTCCCCCCGTGCATGGGGCTTCACCTAAGCGGACGGCGGGCATCCGCCCCAGGGAAATCGCAGCCTGGACCGTGGCGGCGATTTTGGCCCTCCTTTTGGGAGGGAAGTTGTTCCAGAGTGAGGAGACATCAACGTCCTTTTCCCCTGCTTTCAAGCTCTCGGTTCCCATCGAGGGCAAATCCAACATCCGTTACTCCCACGGTGGTCTTTCCATATCCCCGGATGGGTCACGTATAGCCTATATCAACAACAAGATGCTATTCGTGCGCCGCCTGGACAGCTGGGATCCGATCGAGATACCTCAGACCGAAGGGATATTCAACCCCCACTGGTCGCCCGATGGACAGTGGCTGGCTTTCGCCATCGACCGGAACTTCTGGAAAATTCGGCCCGACGGCACCCAGCGAACGAGGATCTGCACTGCCCAGGATCAAGCCTCCATTTATACCGGAGGCGCCTGGTTGGCCGATGGCCGCATCGTTTATCGTGGAGTAACAAGCCTGATGGCGGTGCCCGCATCCGGCGGAAGCCCCGTAACATTCGTTGACGTGGATGAAGATTCATTGCTCACCGACTTCCACGAGCCCCAAGCACTGCCGAATGGTCTGGGCCTGGTAACGGCGTTGCATACCGAAGCTGGGATTAGTTCGATCGGAATCGTGACGATGAACGGAACCCTGAAGACAGTGCTGGATCTTCCAGGAACCAGCCTGGCCGAACCTTGCTATTCCCCTTCAGGCCATATCCTGTATCAAAACGGCCCGGACACCTGGGCGGTACCATTTTCCCTGGAAAAACAGGAAGTGACCGGGGATCCCTTCACGGTTGCCCGCAACTCAGCCCTTCCTTCGGTATCCAATGACGGCACGTTGACCTTTGTCAAGAATGCCGGAGAAATCACCAGGAGGCTGGTGCTGGTCGACCGGACAGGAATAATCGTGACCCGTTTTGGGCAGCCGGTCGACCTGTGGCCCGCCTACGCATTGACGCCTGACGGAACCCGGGCTGTCGTAGGTATGGCGCCCCAGACAGATCTGTGGCTGTACGACGACCGCATGACACGCACCCGGGTCACATTTACAGATGTGGAACACGACAGGGCGTCGTTCTCCGGGGATGGAAAGACGATATTCTTCGCAACGGGTTATGAAATCAACTACAGCATTGGCAGCAAAAAACTGAACACCAGTGAACCTGAAAAAACACTCGTTCCGCCAGGTGAGATGGGACCCCATTACTACGCGGCCTGTCCAGTTGTTACTCGCGACGGAAACATCCTTTTCTATTCCGCAATCGGCAAAAACAAGAAACAGGACATCGCCTGGCTGGACCTGACCGGGAGTGCGGACCCACAACCGTGGCTGACTGGCGAAGCTGCCGAATACGGCGCACGTCCGTCGCCGGCCGATCCTCGATACGTGGCTTTCGTTTCCGAAGAATCAGGTACCGGACAGGTGTACTTGACCACCTGGCCGGACGCCGGTCAAATGCTCCCTGTTTCAGTCGATGGTGGTTTTTGGCCTCGCTGGAAGGCCGATGGCTCGGAGCTGTTCTTCGCCTCCGAGAATGAAATATTCGCCGTCGAAGTCCTGTACGAACCGCTTCGTCTCGGGCAACCGACAAAACTGTTCTCCCGCCCGGAACACGACGACCGACAGCCGCACGGCTGGCCGGCGACCTTCGATGTCACTGCCGACGGCGAGCGATTCCTGGTGACGGAATTGATCCTGGATGAGGATAATGACCCCAATATCGCCATCATTCAAAACTGGGCGGCTTCGCTCGAATAGGCGGCCCGTACATATTGCACTTGCCTCCTTTTTTGGAGTGTTGACCCTTGACCCTAGTCAAAACTCCAAAATCCCCTGATACCATCCCCAATCCTCTCCAATACCTCACCGGCTTAACATAATACTGCCCCCCGGGGGGCATTTCGCTCCCGCTTTCCTCCACAATTGCCATCGGGTTTTCGATTCGGGATTTTTGACAAATCGGCCTGGCGGCTAGGCTGACATCAATACGATTCAGGCAGCTTTACGGTAATATCGGCTAGGCAACCCGCCGACCATGGGCCGGCGCTTCACCGGCCCCAGGCAAGGGGGCTCGACCGGGCGGTGGTCCGGGGTGTCCTTCTCCAGTCCCAGGTGGGTGCGGGCTCCGTGGAAATATTCCAGGTATCGTTTGAGAACCCGCCGCGTATGGTCCTCTCCCAGCACGATCATGTGGTTCAGGCACTCCCGCTTGAGAGTTCCCACAGCGCAACCATCGATTCGCTGACCCAGTAGCCCAGCATCATCAACTCGCCGTGGATGCGTGGTGCACCCCAGGTTGGATTCTCCAGCGAAATGCGCCGGATCAGCTCGATGACCTCGTAGGGGAGGCGGGGTCTGCCGATTTCCTTCGGGCGACTCTTCCATTTCCACCAAAGCCGCCACCCCTTGCGGTGCCAGGCGATTACGGTCTCGGGTTTAACCAGCGCCAGGGGGTGACGCCATCGGTCCCATAATCGGCACAGAATCACCCAGAACGACTTGTCCCAGACCGAAAAGGGCGGCTTGGGGTTGACGCGGCGCAGGACCAGGATTGGCTGCCTCAGGGCCAGATTTTCCAGCAGCAAGTCGCGGTTGGGACGCAGGAGGTCCCGGAGCAGGTTCAGGATCACCTTGGGAGAATACACTTACAATTGGTCGATATAAAAACTTTCAATTGGTCGAAGTTCCGGGAGCCGGAAAATGAACCACCAATCCTATATCCCCCGCTTTATTGAAAGAAGGATAATTGAGGACCTGTCGGATACCCCGTAATTCTGGTACACGACCCTCGTCAGAGCGGGAAAACCACGCTGGCCCAAAAAGTTGGCGGGAAGGCGGGCTACACCTATT
>CBDTUS010000250.1:0-4687 GCA_965363725.1 uncultured bacterium
CGGGAAACTGGTCCATCAGCTCCTCAATGTCATGGAGCCATTCCAGCCGAGGCGGTCCTCCGGATTTACGGCCGAATTGAGCCTTCGCAAAGGAATTCAGGATCAGGGTGCCGCCCGGTTCGAGGCACCGGGCCACCCTCCGGTGAACTTCCGCCATTTCCTCGGGAGGCATATGGACGAAACAAAGCACGATGACGTCCCAGGTCTGCCGATCCCATGGTTCGGCGGCCACATCGGCGAGCCGGTAGTCGAGGGTCACGCCCTTTTCCGCCGCCAGGTCCATGGCCTTGCCCCGGCCGACGGCGCTATTGTCTACGGCTGTCACTTCGTGACCCAGCCCCGCCGCGAAAACGGCATTGCGCCCTTCGCCCTCGGCCAGAAATAGCACCCGCTTCGAGACGCGGCCCTTCAGCTTTCGGGCCACAAAATAGTTGGGCTCGCGGCCATAGAAAAAATCATCCTGGTCATACCTGGCATCCCATTTGTTCTGGTGTTCGGCCATTTTCCCGCGTTCTCCTGTCTGAAGTTTCCCAAAACCCATAACCGACCGTTTTTGTGTTGGTTTGGGCGTTCAAAGATAACGAATTTTCTGGAAATTCGCCCCCCTTAGGTGTTAACGTGCAATCCTGACGCATCGGAACGAACTGTTCCCGAAAATCCCGCAAAGTTGGACTTACCAGCAAGGAGCTTGGTGTCATGATCAACAAAATCGGTATCGTTGGCGGCGGCAATATCGGCGGCGTCCTGGTTTCGGAAATCGCTACTCGCGGCCTGGCCCGCAACATCGGCCTGGTCGACCCCGTTCCGCCTGAATTCGCCAAGGGCAAGTGCCTGGATATCGCCGAGGCCACCCCGACTTTTCGCAAGGACGTCAACCTCGAAGGCAGCAAGACCTATGAGGTTCTCAAGGGCGCGGATTTCGTGATCAACACCGCCGGTGTACCCCGCAAGGCCAAACCAGACGGCACTTTCCCCTCGCGCGAAGAACTGCTGGCGACCAACCTGAAGATCACCGACTTCGTGGCCGCGGGCATCAAGAAGTACGCCCCCAACGCGTTTATTATCTCCATCGCCAACCCGCTGGACGCCATCGTCTACCGCCTGTTCAAGAAGCTGCGCTGCAAGCCCAACAAGATCATGGGCATGGCCGGCGTCCTGGACTCGGGCCGCTACAAGTACTTCGTGGCCAAGGAAGCCAACGTGTCGGTCGAAAACGTCGAGGCTGTGGTGCTCGGCGGTCACGGCGACACCATGGTGCCCATCCGCAGCGCCTGCCGGATCTACGGCCTGCCCGTCGAAGAGTTCGTCAGCAAGTCCGCCCTGGCCAAGATCGAAGCGCGCACGCGCAAGGCCGGTGGAGAAATCGTCGGTCTCCTGGGTAGCGGATCCGCCTTCGTCAGCCCCGCGATCAGCGCCCTGGAGATGGTCGAGGCCATCGCCTTCGACAAGCGGAAGATCATTCCCGTCGCCGCCTTGCTGAAGGGCGAATACGGAGTGAAGAACCTGTTCCTGGGCGTGCCCGCCATCCTGGGCAAGAACGGGATCGAGGACATCATCAAGATCAAGCTCACGGCGGAGGAAAAGAAGAACCTGAAGATCTCGATCAACGCGGTCAAGAAGACCGCCGCCGCGGTCGACAAGGCCAAGTAGTTCGGAAGATTGAAAAGTTGCGTGAACGACGCCGGCCCCTTCTCAAGAGGGGTCGGCGTTCTTTTGGGTTGTCCTAAAAGTGGTGTTTTGCATATCGGGATGCCGAGCCCTGACATAAGGGCCCTGGTGCATCATTCATCAAATGGGCCCTGGGGTGGGTTCGCCCTACAATCATGATCACCCTCTGGGGTTCCCGCCGCCGATTGTGGCGCGAGAAGATAACTCTAACCTTTTTCGCCCCATGTAGCTAAATATCATGTAGAATTATAGCTGTAACCCTGGGTTTTTCTGCTCCAATGGAGGCCATCTCATGTCCACGCCCCGGATATTTGCCCTTTTGATACTGCTCCTTCTCGGCCTGACCTCGCAGGCTATAGCCGCCGAACCCCATCACGCCCTTGTTCAGCTCGACCTCAGCGTTCCCGGCGGCAATGAGTTCATCATGGCCAACGGTGGCCACCTGGACATCCTGTATGTCAAGCCGGGCTCCTTCGCCCGTATCTCGGCCAATCCGAAAGACCTGGCCTTCCTGCGGGAATCGGGAATGCCCATGGAGATCCTGGAAGAGGACCTGGAAAGCATCCCGGCCTACCCCGACAAGGATGTCGGCTACGGCGACTATCACACCTGGAGCGAGACCATCGACTTCGTGGACGAACTGCGCCTGCTGTATCCCAATATCGTCAGCGAAAAGTGGTCCATTGGCCAGACTCATCAGGGCCGTGACCTGTGGGCCTTCCGTATTTCGGACAACCCCGATGTCGACGAGGACGAACCCGAGATCTTCATCGACGCCATGCACCACGCGCGGGAAATCATGGCCTCGGAGTTCACCATCATGTTCGCCGAGTACCTGGCGCAGAACTACGGTGTTGATCCCGAGATCACCTGGCTTCTGAACAACCGCGAACTCTACATCGTGCCCGTGGTCAATCCCGACGGGTCGGTATTCAACGAAATCAATCAACCACAGGGCGGCGGCATGTGGCGCAAGAACCGTCGCAACAACGGGGACGGAACCTACGGGGTTGATCCCAACCGCAACTATCCCTACCAGTGGGGTTTCGACGACAACGGCAGCAGCCCCGACACCGACAGCGAGGTCTACCGCGGCCCCTCGCCCGGTAGCGAACCTGAGGTCCAGGCATTGATGAATTTCGTCAACACTCAAGATTTCCGGACCCACGACACCATCCACTCCTATGGCAACCTGACCCTGATCCCGTGGGGTTATACCTCCGAACCCACAGTCGATGACGCCATTTTCGATCACATGGCCGACGAAATGGTAAAGTACAACGGATACGATCCCGGACAGCCGTTCGAGGCCATCAACTACATGGTCAACGGCGGAACTTTCGACTGGGTCTACGGAGACCTGACCTTCCACGACAAGATCTACACCTTCAGCAACGAGATCGGCAACAGCAGCGACTGGTTCTGGCCCCCCGAGAGCCGTCGTGTACCCCTGTTCCAGGAGAACATCTGGCCCCACATCTATCTGATGCGGGTCGCCGGCGCCTTCGTGGATGTTCATTCCCCTGTGGTGACGACCGGGGTCAAGAACATCGAGCCGGGCCAAACCGGTACCCTTGATTTCACCATCGAGAACCAGTCTGTGTTCGATGCGACAGGCAGCCTGACACTGACCATCCGGACGGACGATCCCTGGGTCCAGTTTGGTGCGGCCACCCGCGTCATCGGCAGCCTGGGCACGCTCGGCACCACCACCCTGGCCGCCAATCCCATTCCCCTGGCCATTGATCCGGCCTGCCCCAACGGACATCTGGTCAACTTCACCGTGACCGTTAACATGCCCGAGGGCGACCTGGTGTATCCGCTGGGCTTTGCGGTGGGCTCGCCCACGGTTCTTTTGAGCGACGACATGGAAAACGGCTCGGGGAACTGGACCACCACCGGTCAGTGGGGTTTGACTACCGGCAGCTATCATTCCGCCAACCACAGCCTGACCGATTCTCCGGTCGGAGAATATGACGACATGGAATCCACTTCGGCCACCTTGAACACCACCTTCAACGCCACCGGACTGAGCTTCTGGCACAGGTTTGATATCGAAGACGACTACGATTACGGCAAGGTGCAGGTGTCCGGCGACGGCGGCCCTTGGAGCACCCTCGCTTCCTATACCGGTCTCCAGTCGAGCTGGCAGCAGGTCAACCTGGACCTGGCCGAATTCGCGGGGCAGGAAGTTTCCCTCCGCTTCATCCTGGAAACCGACCAGTCCGTGACCGAGGACGGCTGGTATATCGACGACGTGGTGGTGACCGGTAATCCCGGTTCTTCGTTGGCCCTGGGCCCTCCGATCCCCCTTTCTCCTGGTGAGGGAGAAACGGTCGGCGCCAACCCGACGCTAACCATCGCCCCCGGCGCCAAGGCCCTGGTCGATCCACCGGTCCACGGCTTCCGGATCTATACTGACGAGCTGGGCACCGACCTGGCCGCAAGCGCCGACAACGTGCCTGACGGTGGCAATGAGACCTCCTGGGTCTCTCCCACCCTGACCAACGGCAACTACTGGTGGCGGGCCTGGTCCGGTGACGGCATCGAACGAACGGATCTCAGCCAGCCGGTCGGGTTCATCGTCAGCGGCGTCAGCGGCGTCGGTGACGTGGTGCTCGGCAGCACGAGCCTGCGGGTGCTGGGCAGCGTGACCGGTTCCCAATCGCGCCTGGAACTGAGCCTGCCCGGCCAGGCCGATGTCACCGTGGACATCTACGACGCCCGCGGCGCCCGTGTCCGGCAGCTGTTCACCGGCACCCTGAACAGCGGCACCCGGGTCCTGGTCTGGGACGGCAAGGACACCCACGGCCAGGCCGTGGCCAGCGGCGTTTATTTCGTGCGGATGAATACCGGACGGGAAGCCTTGACCGACCGGGTTGTTATCGTTCGATAGTATTTCGGCGCATAAAATGAGGGCCCCCCGGGGGGCCCTCATATTTTTTCTCCATATTAAAAAATTACTCCGCCCCCGAAACCGCCGGCGGCCTGGTCACCCCCAGGATGATCGGCAGATCCG
>CBDTUS010000251.1:0-4661 GCA_965363725.1 uncultured bacterium
GATCGGATCATGCCGATGGTGGTGCCCAGCAGACCCAGCATGGTCGCGATCGAGGCGATGGTGGAAAGGGAGTTGAGATTCTTTTCCAGATTGGGGCTTTCCAGAGCGTTGGCTTCCTGGAGGGCCCGCCGGGTCTCATCCATGAGTTCCTTCTGTCCCAGGGAACGGCTTTTCTGGAGCTGGTAATTTTCCAGACCGGCCCCGATGACGTTGGCCAGGCTGCCGCCCTGCTTCTTGCAGGCTTCGACGGCCTGGCTCAGATCGCCCGAATGAACGGATTGCTTGAGGTTCTTGATGAATCCGTAAACGTTGCCGCGGCCGCCCGCCCGCCACAGCACGATGAAGCGCTCGATGGCAAAGGTCAGGGTCAGGAACAGGAAGGTCAGCCCGACGACCAGCAAAGGCCCGCCTTGGTGGATATATTCCGGCGACTTGTCCCAGATGAACCAGGACAGAACGGCCGATACAATGGTTATGGGGATCAGGACGAAGTTTTTCATCGCTACTGATTTTCCTTTCCGGCGGCTTTGGCCTGGTTCAGAAGTTCGGTTCCCTTGACAAGCATGATGTTGTTTGGGTCGATGGCGCGGGCTTTGGTGAAGGCGGCTTCGGACTCGGTCAAGTTGTTCAGGCCCAGGTAGGCGCTGCCCAGCCCGGACCAGCTGTCGGCGTTGTTCGGTTCGGCCTTGGTCGCGTCCCTGTAGGCGGTGACCGCGGCGTTGTAGTCCGCCTGACGGATGCGGCAGAATCCCACACCCCTCATGGCTTTGGCGTTTTCGGGTTCCCGGGCCAGGACCTGGCGATATTCCTGTTCGGCCGCAGCCAGGTCGTTGGTCGTGGCCAGGACCTGGGCCAGCAGAAGACGGGCCAGGGTCAGTTCAGGATCCAGCTCCACGGCTTTACCGAAGGCAGGCTTGGCCTCCTGGATATTTCCTCCCTGATAGTAGGCGATGCCCAGGTTCAGGTGGTTGGCCGCCGAATCGGGGTTCAATTCTATGGCCTGGCGGAAATCCGTCACGGCCTGGTCGGGTTTGGACATACGGAGGTTGATGATTCCCCGCTGGAAAGGAATATTCGATTGCTTGGGATCGAGGCCGCGGGCGCGTTCCAGACTTTTCAAGGCGGCGGCGTACTCCTTGCCGGAGGTCTGCCGGGAGGCCAGAGCCACCAGGTCGTTGGCTCGCCATGGCAGGTCCCGGGGAAGGGCCGCCATCAGTCCGGCCGCTTCGGCCTTGACCGCCGGGTCCCGGCTGTAGATGCCCGAGCGCGCGAACTGGAACCGGGCGGTCTGGTTGTCCGGCGCCAGCTTTCTCGCCGTTTTGGCCGCTTCCACACCCTGCGCAAAACTTCGGTTTTCGTAACAGGAATCCGCCAGATCCAGCAGCACCTCCAGGTCATCCCTTTCCAGCAGGATGTAGCGCAGGTAGGCCCGGGCGGCCTTGTCGTGCTGTTTGGCCAGGCGGTAGAGGTCGCCCAGATCCTTGAGAGCCGGGGCGTAGGTGGAATCGACGGCCACGGCCCTGGTCAGGCTGTCGCGGGCCTCG
Source organism: uncultured bacterium (assembly GCA_965363725.1). Classification (GTDB taxonomy): domain Bacteria; phylum Krumholzibacteriota; class Krumholzibacteriia; order LZORAL124-64-63; family LZORAL124-64-63; genus JAGLCY01. The sequence continues at coordinate 1,545 of CBDTUS010000251.1, forward strand.
TTGAATCGTTTTTCCTGGCGGTACAGCGTGCCCAGGTTTTTCAGCATGGGCGCCGTGGGGGTCATGCCCGGCATGGCCAGGGCCTGTTCGTAGGCGTTGATCGCCAGGACGATGTTGTCGTTCATCTCGTAGATGCGGGCGACCAGGGTGCCGTAGTCTGGATCGGTGGGGTCCAGGTGCATGGCCAGCAGCGCGGATTTTTCGGCGGCGCCGACGTCACCGGTCCCCAGCAGGTACAAGGCCATCCCGTATTGATATTTTTCCTCGCCCTTGGCCAGTCCGCGCAAGTCCACGCCGTGATCGAGCTCCTTCTTGGCCTTGCCCCATTCCTTGTCCGCGAGAAAAAGACGGGCCTTGCCGTAGTGGGCTCGCCAAAGAGAGGAGTCGGCATCGAGGGCCAGGTCGAATTCCTGGGCCGCTTCCTGATCGCGGCCCAGCCTCAGCAGCAGCAGGCCCAGCCCCGCGTTGGCCATGGGGAACTGGCCGCCGCCGGCCGCGATGGATTTGCGGTAGTTGGCCTCGGCATCGGGATACCGGCCTTCCCTGATGGCGATTTCCGCCAGGCCGAACAGGGCGCGATGGACTTCGTGATTGTTGGCGACCGCTTCGGTGAACCGGGCCTTGGCCTCGACGATGTTCCCTTTTTCCATGGCCTTGACACCAAGGCGGACCGGGTCGGTGTCGATGGTGTAGGACTTGTCCGCGGCGCCGGCGCCGCCTGGAAAGGTCCAGATGGCCAGCACCAGCAGGATCGCCATCAAGGGCAAGATCCAGTCGCCTGGGGGACGTAGCCGCGAAGGCTGTCCTGTCATGAGCCTGTCTCCTTTTCCGCCAGTCCGTTCACGTCATTATTCGCCCACAGCCTGCGTGGTCAAGTAGATCTCCCGCAGCACCTGTTTGGCGGGGATGCAACCGGCCCTTTCAATCTGTCTCAGTCCGCGGCCACTTACGAGGTGGGTAAAAAATTTCCCTCCCTGAATGCCCCCGTTGGTCCGGCAGGCCACGAACAGCGGCACATAAAGAGGATAGGCGCCAGTGGCCACGTTTTCATAGGTCGGGTCCACTGCCGTTTCCCCGGATGGGTCGGCCAAGCGGACGATCCGGGGTCCGGCCAGGGAGTCCTCTACCGCGGGAAGGGTCCGCGCGGCCGAAGCCGGCAGATCGAAGGACGCAATCATGCCCAGGGCCCGAGGATCGTTGGCGACGGCGAGGGCGACCTGCCGGTCGTCGGCCAGGTAGATGACCGCCGCTTCGTCGACGGGGTCGGCCTCCCGTCCCACCAGATGCGCCGCGGCCGCCCAGTGGCCGAGATTGGGATCGGCGGCATAGAACCGGTCACCCAATCCCTGCATGTCGCCGGCCATCAAGCCACCGAGTTGTAATGCGGTCATTTCCGGGTTGTTCCCGGTCGGCCGTTCTTCGGGAAAGGCTTCCGACCCGGCGAGTACCAGGATGGCGCCGATGCCCACGGCCTCCACCAGGGCGGTATCGCCGTCGACCTGCCGAAACAGACCCTGTTCGGCCGGGGTCGGAGGCCGGGACAGAAAAGCGGCGTCGGCCCGGCGATTCACCAGATCCTCCAGGGCCTGATTGGTGCCGCCGTCCAGGGTCCTGATGTCCAGATCGGGATAGTCGCGGCGGTAGTGTTCCACCAGGACGGTCACCAGCCCGGGGGCCAGGTCCCTGCCGGCCAGGATCAGTGTTTTTTCGGCCGGTCCGTCACCCTGGAACGCCGTGGTCAGCCGGCTCCAGTTGATCTGGTTCCGGTAAAGGAACAGGCCCACGACAACCAGGGCGTAGATGACCACCCGATATCGAAGCCAGGATTTACGTCCGAATCCCATCGATTTTCGTTTTCTGTTGCGCCGGCGAGCCGAAATCCTATAATCGCAGACTCAAGAATTACCACTTCCGGGGACCCGATGGATTATCATCCGCGGGCTCCCACGCGAGAGTGAATCCCACAGGACGGTGACATGAATCGATTCCGCGGATCAACCAACGAGGCCCCCAGCCCAGCCAAGCCGGTATTGCGCCTGGTCCCGGTCTGGTTTCTGCTGGCGTTGACCTGCGTTTCCGGATGTGGGGACGCCGCCGATTCATCGGGGTCGGATTTTCCTCCGTCCTCCAATGAAACCGCTTTCATCGACACCCTGCAAGTGCGTACCTTCCGATATTTTTGGGATCTTGGCAACCCCCTTACTGGTCTGGCGCCCGACCGGGCACCCTCCCGGTCCTTCGCCAGCGTGGCGGCCACCGGGTTTGCCCTGACGGCCTATCCCATTGGCGCAGCTAGGGGTTACGTGTCCCGGGCGCAAGCCGCCGAGCGGGTCCTGCGCACCCTGGATTTTTTCTGGACCGCCCCCCAGGATACGGCCGCAACAGGCTCCAGCGGTTACATGGGGTTCTATTATCATTTCCTGGATCCGGCCACCGGGGCCCGGTTCGGAAATGTCGAGCTGTCCACCGTGGACACCGCCTTGCTGCTGGCCGGGGCCCTGTTCTGCCAGAGTTACTTTGATCAACCTGGGGCCGACGAAACCCGCATCCGGGCCCTGGCCGATTCCCTCTATCTGAGGGCGGATTGGCAATGGGCTTCGGTCCGGCCGCCCACCATCGGCCACGGCTGGAAACCCGAAGAGGGCTTCCTGCCCTATGACTGGCGGGGTTACAACGAGGCCATGCTGATGTATCTGATGGCCCTGGGTTCGCCCTCCCATCCGGTGGCCCCCGAGGCGTGGGAAGCCTGGACCTCCGGTTACCAGTGGGGAAATTTCCACGGCCAGGAACACCTCGGCTTCGCGCCCCTGTTTGGCCATCAGTACACGCTGGTGTGGTATGACATGCGCGGCATCCGCGACCCGTTCATGCAGGAAAAGGATCTCGACTATTTCGAAAACTCCCGCCGGGCTGTCCTGGCCCAGTACGATTACGCCCTGGAGAATCCCGCTGGGTGGGTCGGCTACGGACCGCGCCTGTGGGGTCTGACCGCGTGCGACGGTCCGGTGAACGAGACGGTGGAAATCAACGGGACAACCCGCACCTTCAATACCTACTGGGCCCGGGGCGCCTCCTTCACCCGTGTGGCCGATGACGGGTCCGTTTGCCCTTCGGCCG
>CBDTUS010000252.1:0-4539 GCA_965363725.1 uncultured bacterium
CGGGGGCCCACTGCCCCAGGGAAGGGTGCTTGGGGCCCAGGATTTGTTCCCGGCGCCAGGTCATGGCCATGTTGACCTTTCTTTCAAGTATATCCTGGAGATATTGGTCGCCCCACCGGGTGACGGAGTACCAGCGGAGACTGTTGAAATCCCGGCTCGAAATCCTCTTCTGGACGGTCTCGAGGATTTTGGCCATCTGGTCGGCGGGACCGGCGGCATGGAGGCCGGCGGTATTCCAGCTCAAGCGGAAATTTAGGTCGTGAGGCAAGGGCCGGGGTGGCAGGTCCCGGTCGGGATCCCGTCTCTGTCTGTCGTCAAAATCGACCACCAGGTTGAAGATCTGGGTGATCCCGGGTTTCTTGCCGGGACGCATGTCCTTGATGCCCTCGAAGGTGCGGATGCCGGCCAGGGTAAAGTTGCGTGAGTCGGCCGTCAGAAGGTTGACGACGGGAGTACCGTTGGAGAGGGTGAGGCGCTCCATCTTGATGAGCCCTGCCTTGCCGTACTCCTTGAGCACGGGCTCGACTTGCTGGCTGGTCAGGTTGTCCAGTGCGGAGTCCGCATTCCCGCCAGAAGGCTTGGGTTTGCTTTTTGCCATGGTGATGGTGGCTTGTCTTTCGGAGTCGCGTCCGTGGCTGACTCCGACGATCACCTGGTCATGATTGAACCATCGTTCCATGAATTGCAGAAAATCATCCGGTTGGGCGCCCTCGAGAATTTCGTGGATCCTCTCTTTGGTCATGAATTCATTGCCGTTGACCAGGGCGGTCCCGCGCCCCGTGGACCGGCCGGGATTGAGCGAGCGGCTATCCAAATGGTCAATGGCTTGGGCCAGCCTCTTGGCGAACACATCCGGGGCCATGAGCTCATTGACGAAATTGGAAATATTGTCCCATTTGTTTCCCAAGAAGCTGAGGCTCTGCTGCTCCGGGTCGAATTCAGGATAAATGGTGCCCCAGCGGTCCTCGGGGTTGGTGGAAGGCCGATAGTAGGAACTCCTGCCGACCAACATGAAAATGGTCTCGCCCGGGACACTCGAGGCCCGAAGATAAAGGCCCGACTCCTGCATGAGCATGGGCAGGACGTCGGCCCAGGCCGAATCCAGGTCCTCCTGCAGGGATACCCTGAAGGCCAGGCAGGTAATGAGGCCCGTATGGTCATCGGAATCGAGGACCAACTGACCGGCGGAGATCGGGGGAAAAGGAGGGGTCTCGGCGTAAACGGTTGGCACTTTTTGGTCCGAGAGGAAAATCCGCTCAATTTCCGCCAAAGCCTGTTCGGGGTCCAGGGGCCCCATGACCACGAGAGCTGACCGTTCGGGGCGGATGAATGTATTCTGGAATTCGAGGAATTCATCGATCCCGATGCGGGATACCGATTCAGCGGTTCCTCCGACCGAGCGGCTGAAGGGGTGTCCGGGATAGCAGGCGTGGAAAACCTTTTCGGTGAATACCTGAATGGGCGAAAGGCGCTGGCGCATGGCCAACTCCTCCAAAACGACGCTCCTTTCCCTGGCGAAACTCACCGGGTCGGTGACCACGCCGCGCTGCCGGTCGGCTTCGAGTTCCAGGATCCGAGGCAGAAACACCGGCAGGCATTCGGTGTCGAACTGCATGTAGGCCGAGCCCGTATAGGCGTTGCGGTAGGTGGAGTAGAGGGTCTGCTGCCGGATCAATTCACCGCCTGGATAGTTGAGACTGCTTTCGGTCAGGAGATGTTCGGAGAGATGGGCCAGGCCGGCGAGACTGTCGGGCTCCAGCGCGCTGCCGGCGGCGTAGAACATTCCGACCCGGGTCAGGGCGGCGTCGGGAAGCGACTTGATCAGGACCTGCATCCCGCTGGGCAGGGTGGTCTGGATCTGGACCGGATCGACGGCCAAGGTATCGGGTTCATCTTCCTGGGAAAGAGCCGGGGAGCCTACCAGAAGGAGAGATATCAAAAGAGCGGCAAAAAATCTGGCCATGACGATCTCCCCCTGATCGAACCAGCAAATAAGCCCGCCTAAAACCATGAATTGCATGAATTCCCGCGGGAAAGAAACTATAATGGCATCCAGTTCCCACCCTAACCCTGTTGGGCCATCATACCGGAGGATGCCCATGGATATCGATATGAATCTTTTTCACCGTCTGTTCCGTGCCCATCCCTGGCACGGGATCTCCATCGGTGAAGATGCGCCCGAGGTTGTGAACGCCTACATCGAGATCGTGCCCAGTGACACGGTGAAGTACGAGCTCGACAAACCGACCGGGCATTTGAAGGTGGACCGGCCGCAGAAATTTTCCAACGTCTATCCAACCCTGTACGGGCTGATTCCCCAGACCTACTGCGGCGACTCCATTGCGGATTTCTGCATGAAGCAGGCTTCGCGCACGGGCATCGTGGGGGACGGCGACCCGCTGGACATCTGTGTGCTGGCGGAAAAATCGATCACCCACGGGGACATCCTGCTGCCGGTGACGCCGGTTGGCGGCCTGCGCATGATCGACGACAACGAAGCCGACGACAAGATCATCGCCGTGATGCGGGGCGATGCCATCTACGGGCACATGCGAGATATCCACGAGTGTCCGCCTGCGCAGATCGACCGTTTGAAGCACTACTTCCTGACCTACAAGGACGCGCCGGGGGCTCAGAAACGCGAAGCCGAGATCACCCACGTTTACGGGCGCGAAGAAGCCCAGGAAGTGATCGAGCGGAGCCGGCAGGATTACGCCGCCTCCTTCGGGGATCTGAAAAAGCTTTTTGAAAGCCTTCGGACCGGCTGAGATCCGGAGAAATATGGGGCCCCCGGGGGCCCTTCTGCCCACGGGACCCACCGGTTTCGACCCACCCTTCCGGTATTGAAAACCCCACTGCATGATAGGTCTACGTGGTCTCCAAGATGACGGCGCCGCCGCCGGATCATATCCCGCGCGTCCGCTTCGGCGGGCGCGCTATTTTCATATCGGCGGTGGCCATACTGCGGCCCCGTGGTACAATTTCCGCCGGTTCAATGGCATAGTCCACAACCCCAGAGGCACCCGTGGCTGAACAGGCGCGCGTCCGCAAATATTTCTTCCTCCACATGAGGCCCAACCGCCTGCCCGCGGCGACGTTGCGCTATCCCCACACCTTCGGTCTCGGCGGCATGTCCGCGGTGCTGATCGTCCTGATGATCCTGACCGGCGCCCTGATGATGTCCGCTTACGAACCGACCCCCGACCGAGCCTACGATTCGATCCTCGGCATGCAGACCGAGACGCTTTTCGGATCCCTGGTCCGGGGCCTCCATTTCTGGAGCGCCAACCTGTTGATCGCCGTGGCGCTGCTCCACCTGTTGCGGGTCTTCTTCACCGGAGCGCGGGAGGGAGCCCGCCGATTCAACTGGGTGATCGGGCTGGTGCTGCTGGCCTGCGTGCTGGCGGCGAACTTCACCGGCTACCTTCTGCCCTGGGACCAGCTGTCCTACTGGGCGGTGACCATCTGCACGGGGATGCTCGGGTATGTCCCGGGGGTCGGCGGCTGGCTGCAGGCCGCGGCGCGGGGTGGGCCGGAAGTCGGGTCGGCCACGCTCATCATCTTCTACACGATCCACACCACTGTGGTCCCGGCGGCTCTGGTGGTGCTGGCGGGATTCCACTTCTGGCGGGTGCGCAAGGCGCGGGGGGTGGTGGTGCCGCTGAAGGTGGGCGAATCGCTCCCGGCGGAAACGGAGTTCGCCCGGGGCTGGCCCGATCTCATCCTACGCGAAGTCGCGGTGGGGGCCGTTCTGGTGGCGGTGGTGCTGGCCCTGGCCGTGTTTTTCATGCCGGATCTGGGGGAGCAGGCCAATCCGGGGATGAGCCCCAACCCGGCCAAGGCGCCCTGGTATTTCGTGGGGTTCCAGGAGCTGCAAATTCATTTCCACCCCGTGTTTTCGATCCTGGTCATGCCACTGGCGGCGGTGGTGATGCTGATCTGGTGGCCCTACCGGCGGCGCGAGGCGGCAGGTGCAGGGGTCTGGTTCGGTTCGACCGCCGGCAGGAAAACCGCCCTGATGGCTACGGTGACTGCCCTGGTGGCCACCCCGCTGGCCGTGGTGGCCGGCGAAAATCTCCGGGGGGCCGAAGGCTGGCTGCCCGGTCTGCCGCCGGTGATCGCGCAGGGGTTGATTCCCTTTGGAATCCTGACCGCCGCCGTGGTGGGCTTCCGCTGGATCACGAAGAAATTTTTCGGGGCGATGCGCGAAGATGCCGACCAGGCTGTCTTCGTGCTGCTGCTGGTGGGATTCGCGGTGCTGACGGCCACGGCGGTCTGGTTCCGGGGCGAAGGCATGGCCCTGGGGTGGCCGTGGTAGGCCGGATTCGAATGGAGAAGATCACTTGAGCGACCTGGACTACAGGAACGATTCCAGAAAAGACTCCAGGAACGATCCCAGGAACGAAACCCGGGAGGAACCGGGCACGACCAGGCGCGGATTTTTGACCCGAGCCTGGGTGGTTCTGGGTGCGATCGCCACCCTGCAGTTCGTGTGGATAGGGTTCGACCTCCTGCGGCCCCGCAACCGCCGCCGGAGTG
>CBDTUS010000253.1:0-4478 GCA_965363725.1 uncultured bacterium
GCCTCCGGGCAAGGAGGGTACCTTCCTCGGCTTCGCCCACATCAACACCTTCTTTGCCTGGATCTTCGGGTTCATCTTTTCCGGTTTCCTGCTGCAAAAGTATTGCCCCGAACCGGGCACCCTCGAACCGGCCGTGCGTGCCGCCCACGATGCCGCCCTCCTGGGGCAGGGGCCCATGCCGGTCGAATATGCGCATGCCCATTATTTGTGGTACGCCTATGTCGGGGTCGGATTGATATCGCTGACCCTCCTGCTGATTTTCATGGCCGTGACGAAAAAGATCGATGAAGGAAAGGCCGCTTCCGTTTGAGCGATCGACTGCCCGACAGAGCGACCATCGCCCTGATCAAGGGCAAACCCGTGCACTACCGGGTCCGGCGCAGCCGCCGGGCCCGCAAGATGGGCGTCCAGGTCTGCAAACGCGACGGCGTGGTCATCACCCTGCCCCATCGGGTCGGGCTGAAAATCGTGCCGGAGCTGCTGGAACACTGGGCCGACTGGATCGACCGGAAAGCCGACGAATACGGCGTCCGCCACGGACCCCTGGTCCGCGAGTTCGCCACCGGCAGCGAAATCGCCATTCTGGGCCGGCCGCGCCGCCTGGTCATCCATCCCTTGCCGGCGAACCGGAAACGCCCGGTGGTGGATCTGGCCGAAGACTCCCTGACTATGGCCCTGGCTCCGGCGGATGTCTTCGAAGTCCGTCCGGTCCTGGAAAAATTCCTGCGCTCGGTGGCCCGGAAGGATCTGAATGAGCGGACCGCTCTGTGGGCCGACCGGATCGGCTTGTTCCCCCGAAAGGTGATCGTGGGTGAACGCACCAGCCGCTGGGGCAGCTGTTCGCCCAAGGGCACGGTGTCCTTCTGCTATCGCCTGGTCATGGCGCCGTCCGAGGTGGTCGACGCCGTCGTGGCCCACGAGATCTGCCATCTGGCTCACCTGAACCACAGCCGCCGGTTCTACAACCTGCTGGACAAGGTCTGTCCGGGCCACCGGTCGTCCATGGCTTGGCTGCGGGAACATGAAGATGATCTGCGGTTGTGACCCGGACCAGGGGCCCTGGAACAAAGAGGATAACCATGAGTGAACTCTACGATCGCCCTACGACATTGGCCCTGCTTCACGAATTCACCCTGACGGAGGGCCTGCGGCGCCACGCCTACGCCGTGGAAGCGGCGATGAAGGCCTCGGCGGAGCGGGTCGGCACCGATCCGGAGTACTGGTCGGCGGTCGGTCTGCTGCACGACTTCGACTACGAGATGTATCCCGATCCTCCCGACCACCCCCTCAAGGGGGCGGATATCCTGCGCGAGAGAGGTTACCCGGAAGAATTCGTGCGCACGATCCTGTCCCATGCCGTCTACACGGGTGTGCCGCGCGAGAACGATTGCGCCCGCTGGCTGTTTGCCGTCGATGAGCTGTGCGGCTTTTGCATGGCCTGCGCCATGGTCCAGCCTGACCGGAAAATTTCCCAGGTGAAGGTCAAATCGGTGAAGAAGAAGCTGAAGAAAAAGGACTTCGCCGCCAAGGTCAACCGCGAGGAGATTCATGAGGGGGCGGCGGACCTCCGCCTCGACCTGGACGAAATCATCGCCCACGTGCTGGCGGCCCTGGTGCCGGTGGCCGACGAACTGGGGTTGTGAGCCGGGTCCCGGAACCCAGCCGATTTAATTCTTCTGTCTCGCAGCCGGGGGGCTGCGGAACAAGCTGCCCAGCAGGAAATAGATGCCCCAGATGAAGGAAATCCCGATCAGCGTGAACAGAAGGCTGGCCGGGATCCCATAGGTCCCGACGGTCTCCACGAAAAACAACAGGCCGAAGATCCCCGAAAAGGTGGTGGCCAGGATTTTCCCGGATTCGTAAAGGTGGTCCATCTTTTCCCCGTTTCGCTGGACGCAAAGGTTGTCAAACTAATGCCGCGGATGGCCCCGGCCAGGCCGGGATAATCACTCGTTCAGCCGTTTTCCGAACGCACCGTTTCGAACTGTTCCAGGGCGTTACGCAGGTTTTTTTTCACCTCGAAAACCTCGTGGAGCCGGGTGGTGTAGATGACGCTCAGGGGTCGTCTGTCCAGATTGCACAGAATTACCCGGCCGTCGTTTTCCGTGACCTCCTGATGGATGGCCAGGAGTTTGCCCAGCCCGCAGGAGGAGATGAAGCGGGTGAGTGAAAAACTGAAGATGAACTTCCGATCCCCGGATTCGATGAGATTTGAGATCTTGTCCTGGAACTTTTCGCAATCTTTTCCGCCGTCGAATTTCCCGATCAGATTGACCACGGTGATATCACCCTTGTGTTGGATATTCATCTGCATAGAATTCCCTCCCATTTTCTTCTGAAAAATCACATCCAGTATTAAATACAAACGAGACCGGGAATAGTTGGCCGCCGATTGCGGGGCCGTGGTAGACTACGCGCCATGAAATCCTTGAAGAAAAACAGGGTTGGCCGGTTGCTGGGCATCGATCATCCGGTGATCCAGGGCGGCATGGTCTACAATAGCGGCGCCCGGCTGGCCGCCGCGGTGTCCGAGGCCGGCGGAATGGGCCTGATCGGAGCCGGCAGCATGCGGCCCGACCTGTTTCGGGACCAGATCCGCAAGGCCCGTTCCCTGACCTCCAAGCCCTTCGGGGTCAATATTCCCCTGTTGTTTTCCCACAGCGCCGAATGCGTGGACATCGCCCTGGAAGAAGGCGTGAAAATCTTTTTCACCTCGGCCGGATCACCCAGGAAGGTCATCGGTCCCCTGAAGGACGCCGGCTGCGTTTCAGTGCACGTGGTGGCCAGTCCCGCTTTGGCATCCAAGTGTGAGCAGGCCGGATGCGACGCCATCGTTTGCGAGGGATTCGAGGCCGGGGGACACAACGGGCGCGAGGAGATCACGACCATGGTCCTGGTGCCCGAGTGCACCGCCGCGGTGGACATCCCGGTGATCGCCGCGGGGGGGATCGCCACGGGTGCGCAAATGGCCGCCGCTTTTGCCCTGGGCGCCGAGGGAGTCCAGATCGGTTCCCGGTTTGCCGCCTCGGTGGAATCCAGCGGTCACGACGCCTTCAAGCAAGCGGTGGTCGCCGCCGGGCCGGGTGACACCCATCTGGTGCTCAAGGCCCACGTGCCGGTGAGGCTGATGAAAAACGCCTTCCGCGACCGGATCACGGCCCTGGAAACCGCCGGTGCGGATCGCGACGCCCTGGTCGCGGAACTGGGAACGGGCCGCGCGCGCCGGGGCATGCTCGAAGGCGACCTGGAAGAGGGGGAGCTTGAGATCGGCCAGGTCTCAGGTCTGATCGACGACATCCCGACTGTAAGTGAAATCATGCAACGCCTGCGGGCCGGGTACGACGAGGCCCGCGGCAGGCTCAATACCTGACTGGAGATTCCTTGAACGCAACGACTTCCGGGGGCAGTCCCTCTATCTGGCGCCAGTTCCCATCCTCGTTTTGGGCCGCCAACGTCATGGAGATCTTCGAACGGATGGGTTGGTACGGTTTCTACGCCGTCAGCAGCCTGTACCTGACCGGAGCAGTGATCGACGGCGGGCTGGGGCTCTCCAGTGAAGACCGGGGCGTCATCCAGGGACTGGCCACGTTTTTTCTGTATCTTTTTCCGGCTGTCTTCGGGGCTCTGGCCGATCGATACGGCTTCAAGCGCATGTTCCTGTCTTCGTGCGTGGTGATGATCCCCGGCTACCTGATGCTGGGAATTCCCGACGGCTTCTGGGGTTTCCTGGCGGTCTATTTCCTGGTGGCCATCGGACACGGCATGTTCAAGCCGGTGGTCATTTCCACGGTCGCCAAATCGACCAACGAAAAAACCGGGAGCATGGGCTTCGGGATCTTTTACATGATGGTGAACATCGGCGGATTTCTGGGGCCCATCGTGGCGGGCATCGTCCGCGGTTGGGACTGGCAGTATGTCTTCTACTTTTCGGCGGCCTGGATCCTGCTGATGGGCGTATTTGCCCTGTTCGTCTACAAGGAACCGCCCCGGGATTCGGAGGCCGAAGCCCAGCGCTCTTTGAACGAGGTCTTCGGCGGCATGATCGGCGTTGTCGGCAACGGCCGTTTCTTCCTGCTCATCGCCGGCATGCTGTTCCTGCTGGTCATGGGGTCGAAGTGGCTGGAGCCCCAGGTCTATCTGCCTGCGGCCGCTGGCTGGTTGATCATAAACTTCGCCTGGGATTTCGCCAACCGCGGCCTCGCCCGGTCGAAAAGCGTCGCGCGTCCCTGGTTCCAGGAGCCCATGAAGGTGGGCGAGGGCCGCTATCTGGTCTTCCTGGTCTTGATGGCTTTCTTCTGGACCAGCTTCAACCAGATCTTCATGACCTTGCCCGAGTACATCCGTGACTACGCCGATACCAGCGACCTCATCCACAGCCTGTCCCCGGTGGCGAACTGGATCACCGGGATCGCCCAATCCATGGGCCTCAATACCACCCAATGGGGTCGCGCCGTACTCGAACACGGGCAGGTCAAGCC
>CBDTUS010000254.1:0-4471 GCA_965363725.1 uncultured bacterium
TCCCACCTGGTCCACGACGGCCTTGACCTCGATGGCGGCAGCTGCGGCGGCCACATCGTCGTCGCCCGCCAGCGCCGTTTGCAAGGGGAGATAGGCCTTCAAGATCCCGTCGAGTGCAGGGCCGAAACAGGGTCCAGCGGTGGTGGGATCCAAACCCGCCTCCGCCAGCGGGGGCTCCTCGATTCCCTCGATTTCCGGCGCGGGATTCATCATGCTGTTTCCGGCCTGGATCTGCAGGGCGCTGTCGATCTTGAAACTACCGCGGGACACCACCAGTTCACCCTCGGACAACCCCGACATCACCAGATAGAAATCCCCGGCGCGGGGACCGAGATCCACGGTGCGACCGGAAAAGACCGGGTCCCCCTGGCCGGGCAGGCGGACGTAGACCACGGCCCGGTTGCCCGTCAACAAGGGCGCCGAAGCCGGGATCACCAGGGGGGCCTGGGCCGTGGATTGATCCGTCACTGGAAGGCCGGAGGCATCGACCGTCACGGCCACCGTGCCAGTGGCCAGCATGCCCGGTTTGAGCAGGGCCTGGGTATTGTCCACCGCGACCCGGACCTCCACGGTCCGGGTGCGCTCGTCCAAGAAAGGCTCAATGAACAGGATGTCACCGACGAAGGCCCGGCCGGGATAAGCACGGGCCGAGAATTCCACCGGCTGGCCTTCACGCAACCAGGCCACGTCCGACTCGAAGGCCTCGAAGGTGACCCACACGCTGGTCAGGTCCGCGATGGTGTAGAGGGTGGTGCCCGTCCGGACGTAGTCGCCCTGGGTGGCCCCGCGTGCCATCACTACCCCGCCGACGGGTGCGGTGACGGTCAAATGTTCGCTGATCCCTTCCCCATTCCTTACCGCGTCGATCTGCTGGTCGTCCATGCCCCAGAGCCGAAGTCTTTCGGCCGCCGATTCCAGGTTGGCCCGGGCCCGGTCTACCGAGCCGCCAGCGGTTTCGGCGAGGCGCAGGGACGCAGCCGCGGTCTGCAGCTCGGCCTGGGCGGAATAGAGCTCGGGACTGTAGATCTCGGCGAGCTTCATGCCGGGGGTAACGACCTGGCCGGTGGCATCGACAAAAAGCCGGTCCAACCTTCCGGCCACCCGGGCGGTGATCGTCCGGGTGCGGGTTTCGTCGGCGCTGACCTTCCCCACCAGGCGGATGTCCCGGGCCACGAACCGGCGGCGCACCGGCTCGGTGGCGATTTCCGCCAGGGCAGATGCCCGGTGGCTCAAGGTGAGGTCGCCGATCTCCGCCCCACCTTCAACCTGGAGCGGAATCAGATCCATGTTGCAGATGGGGCACTTCCGATCACCCCGCGGCAGGATGATCTGCGGATGCATGGAGCACGTCCAACGTTGTGTCTCTTCGCTGACCGCAGCCGAATCCGCTGCTTCGGGATGGCCGTGCTCGCCCTCGCCGCCACGCATGAGAAAACCGAGTCCAAAAGCCGCCGCCAGCAGCAGGAGCGCCAACCCCGTCCGGGCCGAGATGATTCTGGTGCCCTTAACGGTCATGATGAGCCCACTCCTCGCTGGTCGCGCCGACCAAGGTCGCCAGATCATTCAAAGCCTGTTCCTGTTCGATCTCCGCCCGCAGGTGGGCCAATTCCAGGCCCAACAGGGTCTTGCGGGCCGTGACCAGGTCAACGTAGGAAGCCTGGCCGGACCGGTAACGGGCCGAGGTCACGTCCAGAGCCTGGCGCCCGCTGTCGACCAGCGTTGTGCCGTAGAGGTCGATGTGACGCCGAGCCTCGCGCCAGGCAAAAAGGGCCGATTCGAACCGGGAATTCAGTTGGCGGCGGGCGTCCGTCAGATCGGCGCTGGCCGAGGCCAGCCAACCGACCGAAGCCTTCTTTTCCGCGCTCGCCTTTCCGCCCCAAAGAGGAATGCTGACCCCGAGCCTTGCGATCACCGGATCCTTCCCGCTGTCGGGCACGCCCTCCATCGCAGCCGGACCGGTCATGATGTAGTCCACTCCCAGCGTCAGACCCGGGTAGGCCGCCTTGCCGGCCAGGTCCACGGCCTGGCTACGGCTCTCCTTCTCCAGGGCCAGGGCCGCCAGCTGGGGATTGTTCCGTTCGAGCATGGACCACAAAACCTCAGCGGAAGGCAGGTCGTAATCGGCTGCATTCAGAAGGTCCCGAGGGATTGTCGGTGTGGGATGCTGAGAGGCCAGACCCGCCGCCAGGTTCAAGCGAACCGTTACGGGTCGGATCCGGTCCCGCCGGCCGGCCAGACCGGAATCCAATTCGTCCATTTCTATCTGGGCCGACAGGACATCCGCAAAGGATCCGATCCCCGCTTCATAGGTGGACCGCGCAGCCGCTTCGGCTTGCCGGGCAAGGTCCAGGTTCCGGGCAACGATGTCGATCTCGCCCTGCAGGTAGGCCAGCTGGAGCCAGGCGTCGCGGACCTCGTGTCGCACGGCCAGGCGGCGTCCCTGGATTCGGTGCGACGCCGCATCCGCCCGGACCGTGGCGACCGATTCCTTCAGACCCAGAGTGCCGAACCAGGGAAGATTTTGACTCAAGGAAAATACGCGCTGCTGGGGACCGACCCTGGTCTCGACAGGAACGATCATTTCGCCCCATCCGAATTTCAGGTCCGGCAGGGCCCCGGCTTCCCGGGCGGCGTGGCGGAGAGCCGCTTCCCGCCCCACCTGGCCGGCAACGGCCGGGTGATGATCATCGGCCCAGGCCAGGTAGTCTTCGAGTCGGGGGGCGTCGGGGAAGACAGCTGCATCCGGATCCTGGGACCAGGCCCAACCCGGCACTGCCAGGCCCAACAGCAGCAAAAAAATACATTTTATCACGGAATGCCCCACTCCACGGACGTTTCTCACCGATGATTCCCTCTCCTGGGATATTTCTTCGCAGGATTCGTGCCTCATCTTAATTTGTTGTCATTTAATAGACTTATGGAAAAATAGCAATTTTTACGAATTAAAATGAAGAATATTCTCCAATTTATTGTAGAATATTATTCAAACCAGGCAGATTTCCATTCTTGGGCAACGAAGAGAAAGGAACCCCGATGCAGGTCCCGTCCCCCGTGGATTCAGGTGGGCCGTGGTGGAAACGCTACTGGCTGGTGATCCTGATGATCGCCGTCATATCGCTGCTTCACTACAACACCCACTGGCACATCCACGCCCTGCACGGCATCTACCGGCGGCTATACTATTTCCCCATCATCCTTGCGGCCTTCCGGGGCGGCCCCCGTGGAGGTGTGGGCGCCGCGCTGCTGGTCATCGCCCTCTATGTGCCCCACGCCTTCGGGCTGATCGGCTTCGATCCGGGCACCAACGTGGAAAAAATTCTCGAAATGCTTCTCTATCTCCTGGTCGGCCTGCTGACGGGCACCCTGGTGGCCAGGATCAACGCGGCCCGGGACAGGCAAAAAAGGACCGCCGAAGACCTGCGGATCACCCTCGACCAGAAAACCGCCATGGAAAACGAACTGGTCCGGTCGGCGCGCATGGCGGCCGTCGGCCGATTGTCCGCGGGCCTCGCCCATGAGATCCGGAATCCCCTGGCCAGCATCCGGGGCACGGCCGAAGTCCTGGCCGACGATTTTCCCGCCGACCACCCCAAGGGACGCATGTTCAGCATCCTGCAGGACGAGACCGGGCGGCTGAACGACGTGCTTTCGAAATTCCTGGCCTTCGCCCGCAGCGAACCCGGTGACATCGCTCCTTTCGACCTGGCGGAGGAGTGCCGCTCCGTCGCGCAATTGATGGAGCACCAGCCCGACTCACCTCCCGTCGAGGTGAAGATTCCCGGCGGTCCCACCACCGCCCTGGGCAACCGGGAACAGGTGCGCCAGGTCCTGCTGAACCTCGCCCTCAACGGGGCTGCCGCCGCAGGCCCCGGCGGCACCGTGGTGTTCGAACTGGAGGTCTCGCCCGGGAAAGTTGCCTGTTTGGTCACGGATTCCGGCCCCGGTTTCACGCCCGACGCGCTGCTCAACTTCGGCACCCCCTTCTATTCCACCCGCAGCGGCGGCACCGGTTTGGGCCTGGCCATGAGTCTGCGGATGATCGAGGACCTTGGCGGCACACTTGAAGCCGTCCCCGAATACACCGAAGGCGGCTGTGTTCGATTGGCCCTTCCGACCGCTCCCAGGGAGGAATCATGAAAGTTATCCAAGGCATCTCCTCCGCGATCCTGGTTCTGCTCCTCCTGGCGTGGACGCCGGTGACGGCCCAAAAGGCCAAACCCCTGACCGGGGCCTTCGACCCGGAACAGGTCCTCGTCAACCTGGAGCAACGGGTACGGGACCGGGATTGGAAATGGTACAGCGATTTCCTGGCCCCGGACTTCCGCTTCAACCCCTATTTCGCGGTGATCCAGGAATATCCCGATCTGGAATGGGACCAATGGGGCCGTGCCCGGGAAATCGATTTTATCCGGGAACTGGTGAGCCCCGCCCATACCGCGAACCTCACCCTGCTGGACAAGGTCCTGGACCG
>CBDTUS010000255.1:0-4406 GCA_965363725.1 uncultured bacterium
GGAACTGGGCGTAGGGCTCGTAGCCCCAGTAGTCGCGCGCCCAGGGCCCACCGTGGATGTACATGACCACGGGCAGGTTCTTGTGCTCGGTGCCCTTGGGCAGCGTCAGGTAACCGTGGATGGTCATGCCGTCACGGGCCTCGTAGCTGACCGGTTTCATGTGGGCCAGGTGTTCGCTGGGCAGTTCGGGTCGGGACTTGTACTGCAGCTCCGCTTTTTGGGTGGCGGTGTCGTACAGGTAGACCGAGCCGGGGTCGACGTCACTGGAGACCGACACGAGCATGCGGCTCATATCCCGGGCCATGCTGTTGACACCTATTTCGCCATCGGGAAGGGCTTTTTCGAGGTCGGCCCACATCTTTTTGGCGTCCTCGGTCTTGGGGTAGACCCGCACCTTGTCGCCGACGTAGGCGGTGGCGATCAATTCGTCCGTGTCGGGATGGAACACCGCGTTGCCGAAGTCCACCTCGTTTTCGGGGTCCTTCTCCAGGAGGGTCAGTTCCCCGCTTTCGACATTCATCAACACCAGCTCGCTGAGATTCCGTTCGTCCTTGTTGGTGCTCAGGTAGACATGGCGGCGGTCCTTGTGGAACCCGATCGGCGTGATGTCTTCCTCGTAGGTGCAGGATATGATTTGCTCGAGGCCGCCCATGTCCACACGCAGAAGTTCGGTACCGCCGTCGGGGAGCTGACGGTAGGCCAGGCGCAGTTCGCCTTCGAGGTCGAACATCCAGTAGCCAACGCCTTCGTCATTCTGTTTGACGAGCACCCGGTCACCGGTGGCGATGTCGACCTTGTAGATGTCATGGAAGCGGGGGTCGCGGTCGTTCATGCCGACCATGATCACTTCTGGTGCGTTCTTGGGCACGGAGTAAATCTGAGCCCGGACGCCGTCGACGGGAGTCAGGTTGCGGGCGGCCGGCACGCCGCCTTCAGCGGGCTCGCCAGCGGGGTCGACGGCCCAGACGTGGAAGTTCTCGTCTCCGTCCTTGTCCTGGACGTACATCACAAAGCGGCTGTCACGGCTCCAGAAATACCCGGGCACCGGACGCTCGTCCGCCGTGACGGGTTTGGCGCTCTCGAAGGGGGCGTCGGCGGCCTTGACCCAGATGTTGCGGGCGCCGTTGTAGGGTTTGATGAAGCTCATCCACCGGCCGTCAGGGGAGAGCTGGGAGCCCGAGATTTCGGGGTCGCCGAAAAATAGCTCACGATCCAGCAGGGGAGCCGGTTCCATGGCGACCTCCGCGGTCTTTTCCTGGCTGTCGCCGCAGCCGGCGGTCGCCAGCAGGGCAAAACCCAGGAGGATCAGGGTCAAACGCTTCATGGCAATGTCTCCTTGACGGGAAAGGGTAAGGGTTTCACCGGACCCCTACGGGCCCGGGAGAAAAAAGTTCGATCCTAAGCGCTGGGGACGGCAAGCTCCTCCTGATCTCTTTCGGACTCCTCGGTTCCGGCCCGCTGGGCGCTGGTGAAACGCGCCAGAAGCGAGTAGACCACCGGCACCACCATGAGGGTCAGGAAGGTCGAAAATAGGACGCCGCCCACGACCACGATGCCCAGCGGACGTCGCGATTCGGCGCCCGCGCCGAAACCGATGGCGATGGGCAGGATCCCGAACACCGTCGAAAACGAGGTCATCAGGATGGGCCTCAGCCGGATGCTGGCCGATTCGATCACCGCGGTCGTGATGTCCCTGCCACGGGTCCGCAGCTGATTGGCGAATTCCACGATCAGGATGGCGTTCTTGGTCACCAGTCCGATGAGCATGATCAGCCCGATCTTGGAGAAGATGTTCAACGACTGGTCGAAGAGCCACAGGGACAGCAGCGCGCCGAAGATGGCCAGGGGCACGGATAACAGGATGGTCAACGGATCGACGAAGCTCTCGAACTGGGCCGAAAGCACCAGGAAAATGAACACCAGGGCCAGGATGAACATGAAATAGAGGGTACCCTTGCTTTCGCGGTATTCCCGCGAGCGGCCGGCCAGATCACGCTTGACCGCCGAAGGCAGGTCGCTCTTCCAGATATGGTCCAGATCGTTCAGGGCCTGGGCGATGCCCACGCCGGGGGCGAGGCTGGCGGTGATGGTGGCCGACCGCACCCGGTTGAAATGGTTCAGCTCCTTGGGCGCCACCGTCTCGGTCACCGTGACCACGTTGGCGAGCTGCACCAGGCCGCCGACGCCGCGCAGGTAGATCTGGTCGATGATGTCCGGGGTGGAGCGGTCCGAGGGGCGCATCTGGGCGATCACGTCGTACTGCTTGGTGCCGCGCTTGAAGTTCCCGACCACACGGCCGCCCAGATAGGTCTCCAGGGTGGTGCCGATATCGGTCACCGACACTCCCAGACCCGAAGCACGTTCCCGGTCGATCTGGATTTCCAGCTCCGGTTTGTTGAGCCGCAGATCGCTGTCCAGGTTGATCAGGTAACCCAGTTCGCCCGCCTTGGCCATCATGATGCCGACGGCCTGGCCCAGTTCCTCGTAGGAGTCGGCCTGCAGGACATAGTCGATATCCGAGGAGGAGAAGTTGCCCAGGGAAGGAGGATTCACCAGGAAGGCCAGGACCCCGGGAATGCCCAGCAGACGGGGGAACATCTGGCCCACGATCTCCTGCTGGGAACGGTCACGATCGGAGTGCTTCTTCAGGTCCAGGAACACGAATCCGTTGGTCACCCGGCCGGGTCCGCTGAAACCCAGTCCGGTGGCGGTGAACAAGCCCCGGCGTTCGGGCAGGGGCAGCAGCTGGTCCTCGATCATCCGCATGTAGCGGTCGGTGTATTGCAGGGTGGACCCCTCCGGAGCCAGCACGATTCCGAAGGCGGTGCCGCGATCCTCGGTGGGCACCAGCTCCTCGGGAAGCTGGGTGAAGATCCACATGGCGGCCGCGAACACGGCCAGGCCGCCCAGGAGCACCAGGGGTTTGAAGCGCATGGACCAGCGCAGGGCGGCTTCATAGGTCCGGCCCAGCCAGTCGAAAAAGGAATCGAACGACCGTTCCGCCCAGCTGCGGGGTTTGTCTTTGTCCACCTTGCGGAGGATGCGCGAGCAGAGCACGGGCGTCAGGGTCAAGGCCACAAACGACGACAGCATGACCGCCACGGCCAGCGTGATGCCGAACTCACGGAAGAGCCGGCCGGTCTGACCGGTCAGAAACGCCACCGGCAGGAACACGGCCACCAGGGCGATGGTGGTCGCCAGCACGGCGAACCCGATTTCCCGGACCCCGTCGAAGGCGGCCCGCCGCCGCGATTTTCCCATCTCCAGATGCCGGACGATGTTCTCCAGCACCACGATGGCGTCGTCAACGACCAGGCCGATGGCCAGCACCAGGGCCAGCAGGGTCAGGATGTTGATGGTAAACCCCAGGGCGAAGGCCACCGTAAAGGCGCCCACGATGGAGACGGGGATGGCCACGATGGGAATCACGGTTGCCCGTAGGCTCTTGAGGAACACATAGACCACCAGCACCACCAGGCACAGGGCGATCAGGATGGTCTTGACCACCTCGTCGACGGAGGACTGAATGAACTCGGACGAGTCGTAGGCCAGGTTGATACGCATGCCCGCGGGCAGCAACTGGCTCAGTTCGGGCAGGCTGGTCCGGATGGCTTCGGCCACGTCGAGGGTGGAAGCCTGCTTCTGCTTGACGATGCCCATGCCGACGGACGGCCGGTTGTTGAAACGGGTGACGGTGCGTTCGTCCTCGGGACCGACTTCGACCTCGGCGACCTGGTCCAGCCGGACGATCTCGTTGCCGCGGTGGGCCACGATGATGGCTCCGAAGCCCTGGGGCGTGTTCAGCTCTCCCCGGGTCCGGACGGCGAACTCGCGAGCAGTGCCTTCGACACGGCCACCGGGGATCTCGGCATTCTCTCGGCGCACGGCCCGTTCGACGTCCTGCACCGTGAGGTTGTAGGCGGCCATCTTCAGGGGATCCAGCCAGACGCGCATGGCGAAGCGGCGCTCGCCCCCGATGAAGACGTTGCCCACTCCGGGCAGGCGCTGCAGCCTTTCCTTGAGGATCCGGTCGGCGTAGTCCGAAAGCTCCAGGGTGGAGTGCTGGTCGCTGGATACCGCGAGCCAGATGATGGGCTGGGCGTTGACGTCGACCTTCGAGACGATGGGGTCCTCGGACTCCCGCGGCAGGCGCCCGCCCACGCGGGAGACCCGGTCGCGCACGTCGTTGGCGGCTTCGTCCACGTCGCGGTTCAATTCGAACTCGATGGTGATGACCGAGCCCTGTTCGCGGCTGCTGCTGGTGATGGTCTTGACCGATTCGATCGTCGTGAACTGCTCTTCGAGCACGTCGGTGATCTCGGTCTCGACCACGGTGGGACTGGCCCCGCGGTAGAAGGTGGTCACCGACACGATCGGGGGGTCGGTTTCGGGATATTCCCGCACCG
>CBDTUS010000256.1:0-4402 GCA_965363725.1 uncultured bacterium
TCTACGACGCGGCCGGCCGCCTGGTGCGCACCCTGGTGGATGGGACTCTTCCGGCTGGGGATCACACGGCCGTCTGGGATGGGACGGGCGACGCCGGCGGCCGGATGGAGTCCGGCCTCTATCTGTACCGACTCGAGGTCGATGGGAATGTCGAAAGCCGCAAGATGGTGCTACTCCAATAGCCCTTGAGGCCCTAACAGCCGGCAAAGGAAACGGTTGGCTTTGCGCCCGCAGGCGTTCGGTGCTTTCTTTACTCCATGATCATGCTCATCCGACCATTCCCTGCGCCCCTGGACTCCCTCTTCGAGTGGCAGACCGGCGACCATATCACGCACCTCGACGGGCAACCCCTCGAGGATATTCTCGATCTGTACTACTACACGCCCGAAGCCAGCGTCACGACCCTGAACATCCAGCGCAAGGCGGGGGACACCCTTACCGTCGAGATGGACCCGGGGGACATCGACGCGGTCACCGGCTGCTTCGCGCCCATGGAGTTCAAGACCTGCGCCTGCGACTGTGTCTTCTGCTTCATCGATCAGAATCCCGCGGGGATGCGCGACCAGATCTACGTCAAGGATGAGGACTACCGGTTCAGCTTCCTGTACGGCAACTACATCACGCTGACCAGCCTGGGCAAACGGGGTCTGGCGCGGATCATCGAGCAGCGGATGAGTCCGCTCTACGTCTCGGTTCACGCCACGGACATCGACGTGCGCACACGCATGCTGGGCATCAAAAGAAAAATCGACGTGATGGCCATCCTCGAGGAACTTGTCGAAGCGGGGATCGAGATCCACACGCAGGTCGTCCTGTGCCCGGGCTGGAACGAGGGGCCCATCCTCGAAAAAACCTTTCGGGACCTGGTCGCCCTCGGCGCTCCGTCCGAAGGTGACGACAGCCCCTTCACCGCCGTGTGCGAACGGGGCTTCGGCTACGATGGCGTCGAGGAGATTCCCGAGTTCGAGGAGTCACAATCCGACGTCGGCAGCGTTGGCGGCATCAAGTCCTTGGCCATCGTACCGGTAGGACTCAGCGCCCATCGCGAGGGTCTGACCAAGCTGGATCCCGTCGGCCCCGAACTGGCCAATGAAGTCATCGAGCAGGTGGCCGGGTGGCAGGAAGAGGCCAAGGAACTTCTGGGTTATTCCTTCGTCTACCTGAGCGACGAGTTCTACCTGATGACGGACCGAACCTTCCCGCCCGCGTCCCAGTACGACGGGTTCTGGCAGATCGACAACGCCATCGGCCTGACGGCACGCCTGCGCGACACCTGGCAGGAGGAACTCGAGTTTTCCGCTGAGGGGGGTGACCTTCCCACGCGGCCGCTGACCGTGCTGACCGGGGAACTTGCAGCGCGTGCCTGGCGTCGTGAATTCACACCCGTCCTGGAGGGCACCCAGGCACCCCCGGTGGAGGTGGTGGGGGTCCCCAACTGCTTTTACGGCAACTCCGTCACTGTGGCCGGGCTCATGGGGGGCCAGGACCTGCGCCGTGCCCTGCTGCAGCTTCCTGCCGAACCCCGGCGCACCGTCGTCCTGTCGCCCCGGGTGATCAACAGCGACGGCCTGACCCTCGACGGCATGAAACTGGCCGACATCTCCCAGGACCAGCCCCACGAGGTCATCGTCGGTGAAGAAGACGGTTTCATTGATTTCTGGCGCGAACTGGGCTAGTTTCACTCCTGCTGAACAACCCTTGACTCCCTCATTTTTTAGGAGAATTCCTTGCCTCTGCGCACGGTCGCCATTGTCGGACGCCCCAATGTGGGCAAGTCGACCCTCTTCAACCGGATCATCGGGGAAAAACGTTCGGTGGTGCACGAAACCGCCGGCGTGACCCGCGACCGCATCACCGAGACGACCGACTGGGCGGGGCACCCCTTCATCCTGCTGGACACCGGCGGGATCATTCCCTTCGGCGAGACCGTTTCCGAGTTCGACAGCGTGGTCACCGAGATAGCCAACCTGGCCATCGACGACGCCGACGTGGTCCTGTTCCTGGTCGACGGCAAGGTGGGGCCCATGGCCTGGGACCAGTCCATCGCCAAGAGCCTGCGCAAAAAGGGCAAGTCGGTGGTCCTGTGCGTCAACAAGCTGGAAAAGGAAGCCGACCAGCTGGCGCTCCACGAATTCTACAGCCTGGGCCTGGGTGAACCCGTGGGGATCAGCGCCCTGCACGGCTTCGGCGTGGGGGACCTTCTGGACGTGGTGGTGGAGGGTTTCCCAGCCCACGTGGTGGACGCTCCCTGCGACTGCAAGGTGGCCATCGTGGGCCGACCCAACGTGGGGAAATCCTCCCTGCTGAACGTGCTGACCGGGCGGAAGGATGCCCTGGTCAGCGAAATCTCCGGCACCACCCGCGACTCGGTGCACACCGACCTCAAATGGCACGGCAAGACCATCCGTCTGATCGACACCGCCGGCCTGCGCCGCAAGTCCAAGGTCAAGGAAGCGGTGGAAGTCTTCAGCAACATGCGCACCATCCGCGCGCTGGAGCAGTGCGACGTGGCGGTCTTCATCGTGGACGCCTCATCAGGGTCGGTCACCCAGGACTCCAAGATCGCCGGGATGATCCACGACGGCGGCAAGGGGGTCGTGGTCGTCTTCAACAAGTGGGACCTCATCTCCGGGAAGATCACCAACACCCATCTGGAACACTGGGAAGAGTTCTGCCGGGACGTCCCGTTTTTGCCCTACGCGCCCTGGTTCATGATCAGCGCCGAAACGGGCCAGCGCACCGGCAAGATCATGGAGAAGGTGTGGGATGTCCATGAAAATCGACAGAAGCGTATTCCCACCAGCAAGTTGAATGATTATCTTGAGAAAGTGGTTCGGCATCAGCAACCGCGGTCCCACGGGGGCGGCCTGGGCAAGATCTACTACATCACCCAGACGGATCGGGAACCGCCGACTTTCCTGCTCTCGGTCAATGAACCCAAGTTCTTTGCGCGCAATTATTTGCGTTATATAAATAATCAACTGCGCAAGGAATATGGCTTTACCGGCAACCGAATTTTTGTCAAAATGAAAAAACACTGAGGGAGGGTTCCGAAACACCGCCCTTCCGTCAACCTCAACGAAAATTATGCCCATGTTGCTGATTCTCTTTATCATCCTAGCCTTCGCCCTTGGCTCGATTCCCTTCAGCTACATTCTCGGAAAGCAAGTCAAGGGCGTCGACATGAGGGAGTGCGGCAGCGGAAATCTGGGCGCGACCAACGTCTTCCGAACCCTGGGACCAGGGTGGGGTGGGCTATGCCTGTTCCTCGACATGGCCAAGGGCGCCGCGGCCGTGGGCCTGATGACCTGGCTGGTCAGCACCTGGCCCGAGGGCATGGCCACGCCTTTCCACATCACCCCGGATCTGTTCCGCATCTTCGCCGGCTTCGCGGCCACCATGGGCCACACCTTCAGCCCCTTCGTCGGCTTTCACGGGGGCAAGGGGGTCGCCACGACCGCCGGCGCTTTTGCGGTTCTTGAACCCCTGGCCATGCTCGCCACCCTGGTGATTTTCCTCGCAGTTCTGGGGATCACCCGTATTGTCTCGTTGGCCAGCATCTGCGCGGCGATCGTGCTGCCTGTGTTCGTCCTTTTGTTCGAACTGAATTCCGAGCAGACTTCGTCCACGATCATCGTCTTTGTCACCTTGATCTGCGCCTGGGTGATTTTCAAACACCGGGCCAACATCGCCCGCCTGCGCGACGGTACCGAGGGCAAGATATCCTCGGGCAAGGACGAGTCGCCGGAATCCCCCCCAGAATCCTCCAACGAGGAGTTGTGAGATGAAAGCCGCCATCCTGGGCACGGGCAGCTGGGCCTCATCCTTCGGCCGCCACCTCTGCCATAAGTGGGAGCGGGTAGTCCTGTGGGGGATCGATGACAGGCAGGTGTCCAGCATCAACACCACCGGCACCAATCCCGATTTTTTGGGCGACGTCCTGCTGCCGCCCAACATGAGAGCCACCCTGGACCTGGACGACGCCCTGAAGAACACGGACCTCCTGTTTGTCTGCGTCCCCAGCCAGGCCGTGCGGGAAGTGATGTCCCAAGTCGCCAAGAGTGCGGTATTCCCGGCCGGCGTCCCGGTCATCAACATGGCCAAGGGGTTCGAGGTCACCACCCTCGAACGCCTCAGCGAGGTCATCGAGGAGGAGTTGGCCAGCGCCGGAACACGGGATGACCATCCGGTGGCCGTTCTTCTGGGCCCCAGCCACGCTGAGGAGGTGGCTGACGAGCAGCCCACCGCCGTGGTCCTGGCCGGCCAGACGGGTGTCGACTGGTCCCACTGGCAGAACTGGATCGCGGGCCCCTTCTTCCGGGTCTACACCAACGACGACATCGCCGGCGTGGAAATCGCCTCGGGGGTCAAGAACATCATTGCCCTGGCCGTGGGCATGGCC
>CBDTUS010000257.1:0-4388 GCA_965363725.1 uncultured bacterium
GAGCTGGTACGACAACGAGTGGGGTTATTCCAACCGGGTGGTCGATCTGCTGGATCGGATGTACGCGCTGGGATAGCAGATCTGTCTTGGATTCAAAGCGCCGTCCGTTTGTTCGGACGGCGCTTTGTCTTTTTTCCAGTCTTCGAGATCAGTCCTCGTAGAATATCTCCAGGAACTTGCGCACGGCATCGTTGAAGACCTCGGGATTTTCCAGATTGGGCAAATGCCCCGCTCCCTTGACGACCACCAGCTTGGCCTGCGGCAGCGCCTTTTCCATGGCCTCGGCCTCGGACACGGGAATGAGCTGGTCGTCGGCGCCGTGAACGATGAGGGTGGGCACGTCGAGCCCCGCCAGATCAGGCGTGGAATCGGGCCGGTCCCGCATGGCCGCCAGGGCGCCCACGATGCCGTCCTCGCTGGTCTCGAGCATCATTTCCCGGACAAAATCCACCAGGTCAGTCTGATCATCGTAACTGCCCGGAGCCAGCAGCTTCGGCAGCATGCCGTCGGCGATGGCGGCCGTTCCCTCGGCGATGGCCATCCCTGCGGAATTGTCCCGGGCCTCCTTGGTTTCCGCCGAATCCGCCCCTGGGCGAGTGGCCGCCAGGATCAGACCGGCCACCCTTTCGGGATACTTCCGGCAGAATTCGAAAGCCACGTATCCCCCCATCGAAAGCCCGCCGACCACGATCGGAATCGTGATCCCCAGCTGGTCCAGCAGGGCGGCGCAATCGTCGGCGTACATTTCCATGCTGTAGGGGGGCTCGGTGGGATCGGTCATGCCGTGACCGCGCAGATCGGGCGCGATCAGGCGAGCGATATCGGAAAGGTCTCCCATCTGGAGATCCCACAACATGTTGCTCAAGGGGTAGCCGTGGATCAACAACACCGGCACGCGGTCGCAGCTATCCTCGTAGGCCATCTGGAAATCCTGGGCAGGTCCGGTCTTGTCATTCATGACAACCTCCTGATTGTCCGGTCATCCTAACCGGAATGTCCTGCGTCCACCACCGCGGATCTGCTACATGTTTGGTTGTGCCTTTGAAATTGTGTCCGGGCCAAATCGTTGCCAGACAACAGCATCAGGAATCAAAAAGACATATGCGGGATCATTTTTAAGGCCGGATTTTCCGGCCAAACGGCCGAGACACAATTTCAAAGGCACAACCTACATGTTTCCCGAAAAGCCCCAATTGCGGTCAAATTGACAAAATCCCACCCAGGTGATAGGATGTTCTCAAAACCCCCCTGCTGGGAGGGCTGGATCCAAGCCAAACCCGGGATCGCGATGGGCATCCCGTTGAATAATTTTTTCCACCAACGACCAGGAAAGGATCCCTATTCGATACAACCTTTGGAGGACCCCAATGAGGAAGACCCGAATCGCCCTGGTATCAGCTTCTCTGGCCATGTTGATTGGCCTTTGTTTTTTTGCGCCCGCCCATTTTCCTCGGAATTTCAACGATCCCCACTTGGGAAGGGCCATTCCTGACTCTCCTGTTTTCCCCATACGACCTGAGGCTCCAGCTTCGTCGGTTTCCAAGGACAGGTCCGACGCCCGGGATAATCATCTGGCCCGCAGGGATTACCGGAGACTGCGGTTGGCGGATCCCCTAACCGGCCGGATCCCCCGGGATATTCACCGCCTCGAACAGGAATTCTCGGCGCGGCTTCCCCGAAGAGGCGAAGGGAACTCCAGGGACAAGGCCGTCAGCAACTGGACCGCCCGGGGTCCCTGGAACGTCGGCGGGCGCACCCGCGCTCTCGGCATCGATGTCGGCGACCCTACCTACCGGACCCTTCTGGCCGGCGGCGTCAGCGGCGGCATGTGGCGCTCCACCGATGACGGCGCCACCTGGAATCTCACCACCGGCAGCAGCCAAACACACAGCGTCACCACGGTGGCCCAGGATACCAGATCAGGTCACCAGAACGTCTGGTACTATGGCACCGGTGAAGCGGACGGGCCTTCGGTCGCCTGGCCGACCGGGGAGTACTGGCACAACGGGGACGGAATATTCAAATCCACCGACAGCGGGGCGTCCTGGACCCTTTTGCCCGCCACCAGCGGACATGACATCCAGAACCCGGTCAGTCCCTGGCAATTCGTGCACCGGATCGTGTCCGACCCGTCCAATTCCGGGAATGACGTGGTCTATGCCGCGACCTGGGGATTCATTTTCCGCTCGGTGGACGGCGGCGACAGTTTCACTCCTGTTCTCGGCGATCCCAACACCTTGGCGAGTTACACGGACGTCGCCATCACTTCGATGGGAATCCTCTACGCCACCATGAGTTTCGACGGCGGCCAGCACGGAGCCTTCCGATCGGTGGATGGAATCAACTGGACCGACATCACCCCTGGAGGTTATGCGGACTACGACCGGATTATCCTGGCGATCGCGCCTTCCAACGAAAACATCGTGTGGTTCCAGGTCTCCAATTCCCTCAATACGCCCGATGCGGCCCTTCTACGCTACCAATACCTGTTCGGTGACGGCTCCGGCGCCGGCGGATCCTGGGCCAACCGTTCGGACCATCTGGGGGGCCTGCCCTGGAACGGGGGATCGGCCTTCTTCGACAACCAGGACAACTACTGCCAGATGGTCGCCGTCCACCCGAACGATCCGGAAACCGTTTTCCTGGGCGGGGTCAATCTGTACCGGGGCAGCGGCGGGTTCTCGACCTTCGGTGATATCGACTGGATCGGCGGCTGGCTCTACGGCAACCATCACGCCGATCAGCACCGGCTGGTCTTCCAGCCCGGGTCAAACGCCGTGGCCTACACCGGCAGCGACGGCGGGGTGCACAAGACCACCAATGCCCAGGCCCCCACGGTGGCGTGGGAATCTCTCAACAACGGTTACAACACCTGCCAGTTCTACACCGCAGCCATCGACGAGAACCTGCCCGGCAGCCCGGTGGTGATCGGCGGAATGCAGGACAACGGAACCTGGTTCAGCGGCCTCGACCTGCCCGCTCATCCCTGGACCGAAATCCTCCCGGGTGACGGCGGGTTCTGCGCGGTGGCCGACGCCTCGGGAGGGACCGGGACCTATTACATGTCCTACCAGGAGAATTTCGGGATCTTCCGCTATACCCTGGATAACGAGACCGGAAGTACCCTGACCTGGAGTCGGGTCGATCCCGGCGGAGGCAACACCTCGCTGTGGCTCAAACCCTATATCCTGGATCCCAACGACACCCGGATGATGTACCTGGCCGCCGGGGAAAACGTGTGGCGCAACAGCGATTTGACCGCGATCCCCGACTTCAACCCCGGGACGGCCAACATCAACTGGTCCACCCTGACAGCGGGGGCGGCCGGCGTGCCGGTCACCGCCCTGGCCATGTCGCGGTCCACCGACAGGGTTCTGTATTTCGGGAACATGAACGGACAGGTGTACCGGTTGTCCAACGCCCATTCCGCCCCGGCGGGCAGCGCAGCGGTCAGGCTCGATGTGGGCGCCGGTTTTCCCGCCGGCGGATACGTGAGCAGCATCGCCATCCACCCGGATGACGACCAGCAGGTCCTGGTGGCCTTTTCCAACTACAACGTCGTGAACCTTTTCTACTCCGCCGACGGGGGGGCTTCCTGGACCGATGTGGAAGGAAACCTGGGCGGAGCGAATTCACCCTCGGTGCGGTCGGTCGCCTTCATGCCCGATCTGGCCGGGGATGTCTATTTTGTGGGGACCAGCACCGGGCTTTATTCCAGTTCCCTTCTGGCCGGCGCGGCCACGGTCTGGCAGATGGAAGCCGCCGAGGAAATCGGCAACGTGGTGGTGGACATGGTGACGGTCCGGCCGGCGGACAAACTCGTGGTGGCCGGAACCCACGGCAAGGGAATGTTCCGGGGATACCTGGGGACCTCCGACGTTCCGGGCGGCGACCTGGCCCACAGGGTCCGGCTGCGCCAGAACGTCCCCAATCCATTCAACCCCAGCACGGAGATCAGTTTCGAACTAACGGAAGGCGGAGCAGTCGCCCTCAGGATTTTCGACGTGTCCGGGCGTCTGGTGAAAACGCTTCTGGAGGGTCACCGCCCTACCGGGGGCCACACCCTGACCTGGCGCGGTGACGATGACAACGGGCGCGCCGTGGGTTCGGGGATGTACATATACCGTCTGGACAGCGGCGGGGAAATTCAAACCAGGACCATGACCCTGGTGCGGTGACCTGCAGGAAAACACAAGGCGCCGGTCCATGCGGACCGGCGCCTTTTTCCAACAGTGGTCTCAGCTTCGGTGGCGTTGGGTTATCCCTCTCGGGGAATCCCTAAATCAGCCAACCGCTGGAGATGTCCCGTCATGGCAGGGACGCCACCTCCACTGAGCCGGATCTATCATAACTCACTGGATCACCTCCTCATCAGGCGTGTCATCCAC
>CBDTUS010000258.1:0-4386 GCA_965363725.1 uncultured bacterium
TGGACAAGGACGACCTGACCCAGACCAGGGTCTTCATGGGCCACAAGGGCATCCGGGCGGACAGCCCCTACTACGCCGGCGTCCAGGTGGGCAACCGGATCCTCGGCGGCGGGTTCGCGACGCGCCTGTTCAACGAGGTCCGCAGCCGTCAGGGGCTGGCCTACTCGGTGGGCAGCAGCAGCGGCACCGGTTTCCGCAACCCCGGTCTGTTCCTGGCCTTCACGATGACCAAGAGCGAAACCAGCCAGCATGCTTCCGAAGCCGTCCTGACGGAAATCGAGAAGATGATCACCGAGCCGGTCACCGACGATGAGCTCGAAAGGGCCAAGGACGGGATCCTCAACTCCGAGGTGTTCAGCTTCGACACCAAGCGCGAGATCCTCGACCGCATGGTCATGTTCGAACGCTACGGCTACGAGCCCGACTTCCTGCAGAAGTATCAGGCCGCGGTCAAGGCGATGACCAAGGAGCAGGTCCTCGAAGCCACCCAGGCCGTGTGGAAGCCCGACCAGATGACCATCCTGGCGGTGGGCAACTACGCCGACTGGGACGGCGACTTCACTGAGTTCGGCCCGGTGACGATGGTGGACATCACCATTCCCGAGCCGGCCATGGAAGTGCCTCTGGCAGATCCGGCCAGCCTGGAGAAGGGGCAGGCCCTGATGGCTGCCGCCGCGGACGCTTCGGGTGGCCAGGCACAGCTGGCGGGTATCGACAGCTATGCCGAGACCACCGTGATCGAAGCCAACATCCAGGGCATGGACATGACGTTCACCATCGAGAAGAGCGTCGTCTATCCGGACAAGGTGCACACCGTCCAGAAAACCCCCTTCGGCAACATGACCAGCGTCGTCAGCGGCGACGTGGGCTGGGCCGAGACCCCGATGGGCAACAAGCCCATCGAGGGCGAGGACCTGGTGCGCGCGCACGAGGAGCTCCAGACTGACATGCTGGGCATCCTGCGCAGCCTGGACGACTGGACCTTCCAGGCCCTGGAGCCCCAGGACATCGAAGGCAAGAAGTGCAATGCGGTCTATGCGACCGGCGTGGGGGACGACTACCGGATCATCTACCTGGACCAGGACAACAACCAGGTCGTCATGGTCGAGCAGCCCGGTGTTTCGCCCATGACCCAGGCTCCGGTCACGCAGAAGGTCTACATCGACTCCTACATGGAAGCCGGCGACTTCACCATGCCCCAGACGATGCGCATCATGTACGATGACGAGCTCTTCGGCAGTGGCACCGTGGAATCGTTCCAGGCCAACGCCGACGTGGACATGAGTCTGTTCGACAAGTAGATCCACCGCTCGCAGCGATAGATAAGGACGGCTCCCGGCTCAGGCCGGGGGTCGTCTTTTTGATGGGTCGAGTTCGGCTGATGTTGACCGGAAGGGCCGCAGATGGTATGCTCCGGAAATAGGTAAATTAATAGCTGCTTCACGGTCTACCTGAGAATGAAGATTGAAGTGCGCGAGCTTCGACATTACTCAGGGTCTGTCGCCAATGAAGCAGCTATAGTCATATTATAGCATGTTTGATGTGGTTTCCGCTAATTATTTTTCTCTTTGGTTATAATGATTTCTGTAATGGGCTAAAAATATATCAATGGTGGCCTGGTACTGGTTTTCATGGTAGGAAACAGCACATGCACGGAGGCCGGAAACCACGAATAAAGAATGCGGCCGCCGGGTACGTTATTTGGCGGCGGTTCGATGCAACCTGAACAGCGGCCTGCCGTATCACAGGAACATTCCCGGCAATCTGATACCTGCCCTGTGATGGACCCCGGCTGGAGGGCCACCCATGTTGGAACTGATAATTTTGATGGCACTCGTGATGCTGGCTCTGAGCGTGGGCATGCTTTTGCTGAAGTTCGTTTTTGCCCTCGTATTGCTGCCGCTCAAGCTCGCCTTTTTCCTGACCAAGGGTCTGCTGACCCTGGTGGTGGTCGTCCCGCTCATGCTGATCCTGGGCACCGTTTTCCTGGCGGTGATCCCGGTCGGCGCGTTCATCCTGTTTCTTCCGGTGATCGTTCTCGGCGGCCTGACCTTGAAAATGGTGGGCGTCTGAAATACTTGTCGGCCAGTTGGCTGACCTCCCTGGCGGTTGTTGTCCTGATCATTCTCCCCGGCGTCCTGGCGGCGCCGGGGATTTCCTTTGCCGGGTTCGATCCGGTGGAAGCCGAAGCCCGCACCGTTGCCTGGCCGACGATCCGGCGCCTGGCCCTGGAGGCCGGCGTGTTCCCGCCGGTTTACCAGCCGGTGACCGAAGGGGAACTGGCGGACCTGCTGTCCGGCGCCATGGACGAAGCCATGTCGGGCCAGGCGGAGGCCTTCACTGGCAACGCGGAATTCGCGCGCCTGGAATTCTGGCGGGACCGTTACCTGCGGGGCGGGGGTGGGCGCTCCTGGCACGGGTGCGACTGCAAGGTCCATCCGCCGCAGATCCGTCTGACGGGCCGCGCCCTGGTCGGGTTCACCGACCTGGGAACCACCTTCGACCGTGAAGCCGGCCTGGGCTGGTCGCCCGGCTGGAATGCCACCCTGGAACCGATCCTGGATTTTTCCGCCGGTCCCTGGTGGATTTCCGTCACGGGGCGGTTGACCGGCCAGGTGGCGCCGGCGGGAGTGGATTTTTCCGGTTCTGGAGGAGACCAATCCCCGTTGACCTGGCCGGACTGGAGCATTCCCACGGGAAAGAATCAGGTCAGGGCTGCGCGCCTCCAGGGTGACAGCTGGAGCCTGGAGGCGCCGCGAGCGGTGGCGGGGGTGACCCTGGGCCACTGGAGCCTGAGCGCGGGTTGGGCGCCACGAACGACAGGGCCCGGACTGACCGGGGCTCTGGCCTTCGACCGGAGCGGCGCCTCGATTCCATCGGTGACGGCGCGCCGGACGCGGAAGTTCATCTGGGGCTCCCGGTTCCTGAATTTTTTCGCTCCCGATGAACTGCTACTGACGACGGGCCGACTCTCCAAGAGGCTGGTGCGCTATCAAGACACCGAAGAACAGCTTCACGAGAAGACCGCCCACCCCTGGTTCTTCCAGTGGTTGATCGGGTGGCGGGTCACTCCCTGGTTCCGTGCCACCTTCACCCACGCCGCCATGGCCGCGCCTCGGGAGGGCACCCTTTGGGGGGATGTCCTGCAGATCAACTTTCCCATCAAGGGCACGACCTGGAGCGAAACCACCCACGGTCCGGTGACCGACCGCATCTTTTCCGCCCAGTTCGAAGGCCGGTGGCGCCACGCTCCCTGGCCGATATTGCCGGCGACCGCAGGTAGGCTGTTCTGGGACTACGCGGGCACCGATTATTTGCCCAGTGGTCCCGGCGGGGTGGTGCCCCGGATTTCCGTTCCCGCCTCGGTCATCGGGATCGAACTGGTCGACCCGGATTGGGACCTCGGTTTCGAATATTCCGAACTGCTCCATGAAGACGTGTTGTGGTACAGCAACAGCGGGTTCCCCGAGGGGTACAGCCACGACGGCTGGCTGATGGGACACGGGCTGGGCGGTTCGGGCGAGTCGTTCTTCGGGGTGGTCCGGGTCAGACCCCGGGACTGGGGGGTGCAGCCGGAGCTGCGCGCACGGCGGGCGACCTGGGGAATGGACAATCGGACCCCGGGGACGGGGCGCCAGACCACCGTGGCCCTGTCCGTAAAAAACCTGCCCTCGGGAGCCCATTTGGAGGGCCCCCCTTCCAGCCCTCTGCTGTGGGAGATCACCGCGGAATGGAACCGGGAAAAGGCAAATCCTGTGGCCGGTCCACCGGACGAGAAGGACTGGTGGCGCGTCTATTGCCGGGTCGGAATCTAGCCCCGTTTTTTCATGCTGATGGTCAGACGGAACGTGGCCACCGGTTCGTCGCCCAGTTTATCCGGTGTGGTGGCCGTCACCGTGACGGTGCCCTCTTCGCGTTCGCCGCTGGCTTCGGCCCGGTCCAGGAGGGCGCCGAGCATCTTCCCGTCATGACACGCGAAGACCGTGGCTCCTTCGGCCCGTTTGTGGAAATCCGCCTGAAAATCCTTGAAGAGGAATGCCACCCGGGAACCGCGGGTGCGGATGAGGTTCATGACGATCAATCCGCCGGCCAGGTCCGCGCCGATGCACAGGGCGCCGAAATACAGGGAACCCAGGTGGTTCTTCGACAGCCAGCTCAAGGGAAACCGGACCACGCAGCGTTCAGCATCGGCGGTCATGAGGGTGGGGCGCAGGATGGCGATCATCGGGATCCGGGTCCAGGCGAAGAGTCGCAGGGACCAGGTGGCTTTGACCATTTTCCAGTTGGGCATGGGGCCTCCGGCTCCAATTGAGAAGATCCAGGTCACGGGGCAGGGGCCCCTTATAGGGATGCGTCAACCCAGCATTTGATGGTTCGTTTCTTATC
>CBDTUS010000259.1:0-4336 GCA_965363725.1 uncultured bacterium
CAGAAGACGAAGACCACCCCGTTCGGTTCGGTGGACGCTCCCTTCCACCCCCTACAGCTGGCACTGGGCGCCGGGGCGACCTTCGTGGCCCGCACCCTCGACACGCGACCCAAGCACATGAAAGCCGTCCTGAAAGCCGCGGCCGAACACAAGGGCGCCGCCTTCGTGGAAGTCTGGCAGAACTGCGTCATCTTCAATGACGGCGCGTTCAAGGGCTGGAGCGAAAAGAAGGTCCGTGACGAGATGACGGTGGATATCGAGGCCGGCCAGCCGATGATTTTCGGTGCCGAAAAGGACAAGGGCCTGAGGGCCGAGGGCTGCCACATCCAGGTGGTCCCCGCGGCCGAGGCTTCCGTCTGGGATCCCACCCATGATTCGCCCGGCCCGGCCTTCCTCATGTCCCAGTTGGATAAGGATCCGTCGATGCCGCGACCTTTCGGCGTGTTCCGCCAGGTCGAGGCGCCCACTCTCGATGAACTTGTCCGCGATCAGATTACCCAGGTCACGGACAAGCAGGGGGTCGGCAGCCTGCAGGACCTGATCTACACTCCCGATGCCTGGGAAGTGAAGTAGGCCCGATTCCGGACCCATTTCCCGGCGACAACAAAAGGCGCCCCCTCAGGGGGGCGCCTCTTTTTTGGGTGGTGGTCTCCGGGTCAGGGATTTTTCTTGATCACCATCACGGTGACATCGTCGAAAGCGGGCTCATCGCCTGCGTGTTTCTTGACCTCGGCGGTGATCAGCTCCACAAGTTCCTGGGCGGAAAGGTCCTGGCTGCCGTCGAGGAGGGTTTCGAGACGATGTTCGCCGAAGGCCTCGTCCCGGTAGTTGATCATGTCGGTCACCCCGTCGGAAAAGACCACCAGCATGTCGCCGGGCTGGAGGATGACGATGTCGTCCTCGTAGTCGAAATTCTCGAGGATGCCGACGGCCAGGCCGCCGGAGGTCAGGCGGCGCTTTTCTCCGCTGGCCGTCAGATGAAAGGGTCTTTCGTGGCCGGCGTTGCAATAGGTCAGCACGTTGCTGCGCGTGTCCAACCGGGCATAGAACAAGGTGGCGAACCGGTCGTGCGTGGTGCTGAGATACAGGAGCTTGTTGCAGTTGCTCAGGCATTGGTGGCAGCTGGTGCCCTGCAGTACCTGACTGCGCAGGGTGGCCTGGAGGTTTGCCATCAGCAGCGCGGCGGGAACGCCCTTGCCGGAGACGTCGCCTAGAGCGAAGGCCCAGCGGTTGTCCTTCAGGGGAATGAAGTCGAAATAGTCCCCGCCCACGTGTCCGGCGGCCACCGAGTCGCCGGCGACGTCGAACCCTGGAATGTCGGGCGCTCCCTTGGGCAGGAGCCCCCCCTGGATCATCTCGGCCAACTCCATGTCGTGCCTCAGCCGTGCGATGGCCGACGCATCTTCATCGGTTCGTTTCTTGTCCAGGACCTGTGCGCTCTGGGCGCCGATGATGGCCAGCAGGCGCTGGTCGTCGGTCGTGAAATCACCGCCGATCTTGTTGAACGCCGTCAAAATGCCGATGATGTCCGCTTTGACCATCAAGGGGACGCACAGGAAGTTCCGGTACCCCTCTGGAACCTTGATGTTGCGGAAAATCTGGTGGTTGGTGGGGTCATTGACCACCAGGGTCCGTTTCTCATGGTACATGCAGCCCTTGATCTCACGGGTCAGGTGTTTGTGGCCATCACCCACCTTGGAATCGACGTCGAAGTGCAGGGTGCGTCCGAGATCCATGTCCTCGGCATTGGTCATGGTGATCGAGACTTCCTCGGCGCCGACGGCCTTCTTCGAGCGGCTGACGATGGTCTTGATCATCGCGTCCGAATCCTGGGACATGCTGATGGAACGGGCGAGCTCGTTCAGGGTGGACAACTCTTCGACCGCCCGTCGCAGGCGTTCAACTTCGTCGTCCGGCGTTTTCTTGTTCCCAAATATGGCCATCCAACTCCCCCGCCAAATTCGGATGTCATGATATTTCCGCCGCCTATTTCAGCAGCATGATTTTCTGGTGATCCACCTTGCCGTCGGCCACCAGCCGGACATAGTAGGCCCCGCTGGGCACCTGTCGGCCGGCCGAGTCCCGACCCTGCCAGATCCTCGTGTGCAGCCCGGAACCCAGCTGCCCTTCGGCCAGAACCTTCACCAGGCGTCCTGTCACGTCGTAGACCATGACCCGGACCTGCTGCGGTTGGCTCAGTTCAAACCGGATCTCGGTCATCGGATTGAACGGGTTTGGCACGTTCGGCAACAGGCGGGTCTGAACCGCAGGGACCCCCGCCAGCTTGACCTCGGTCTCCAGGCTGGGCGGTCCTTCGACCCCGCCATTCACCACAGAGTAACTGTAATACAGAACCGCGCCGCTTGTATATCCCTGAGGTCGGTCGGTATAGGTCAGGTTGGATCCGTAGCCGTCCAGGGGCTGGTCGGTCAGGCGCAGGGGCGTTCCGGATTCTTCGCGTCGGTAGACGTGGCAGCCTTCGCCGGGGTCGGAGGGCGCCGGCCACATCAGTTCGACCGCGCCGCCGGTGACCGTGGCCCGCGGCGGCGGGTTGCCGATCCCCACCGGGGAATCCCAGTTGATGCCGGCCACGATCCGGTCCCCGGTCAAGGGGAACATGGGCAGCAGATTTCCGGAGTCGTCCCCGGGAGCCCACACCATCTGGTTGGGCAGGGACGGCTGCTGGATCGGTCCCAGTTCGAGATACACGATGTTCGGCCAGGGTTCGGCGATCAGGATCTGGAACGTGGCCAACAGGATGGCCTCCGAAGGCGGCAGGGGTGAGCCGCCGATCCCGACGATGAACTCGTTGCCCTGGCCGGCGTTGATGTGCTGGCCCTCGATGTCCCACTGCAACCACAGGCCGTCTCCATCGATGTCCGCCTTCAGCTCCCAGGCGGAAACACCGGTGGGCACCGAAGGTTCGGTCAGGACCAGGTATCCCGTCACGACCTCGTTGGAGTTGAAGGTTTCCGCCTCGATGGTGGTGTAGTCCGTGTCAAAGAAAATGCCTACCAGATCCTCGGTCTCCGGGGCCGAGGCCGCCGCGGTCCCGACCAGGGGGACCGGTTGGCAGGCCTGGTCTCCCAGGTCGAGCGTATCGGTGAAGGTCCCGGGGACCGCGGACGAAAAGGTGACCGAGAAGTAGGCGGAGTGTCCCGGCGCCAGGTCCCGGTCCCAATCGGTGCAAATGAACTGAGCGGTGTGGGTGTTGGGCGTGAGGGTCAGGGTCTGGTTCCCGGTGTTGGTGATCTGAACGAACTTGGTCTGTGTGTCGCCCATGATGATGGGGCCGAAGATCAACGAATCGGGCTCGGCGAGGCACACACTGTCCGTTGTCTCCGCACCTCCGATAACGGCCACCGGCGGAATCGGGCCGCCGATGTTCAGGCTGGTGGGGAAAATGCCGGCGGACTGGGGCTGGAATCGGACCGTCAAATCGTGGTAGTAGCTGGGCGGCAGCTGCACGGGCCCTGCGCCGTCGATGATGGAGTAGCCCAGATCCGGGTTTTCCAGATAAATGTCCAGGTCCAGGAAGGTGCCGCCGGAATTGGTGATGCGAAGGTCTTTTTCAAGGTAGGTTCCGACGTAGATCCAGCCAAAATCGAGGGGATTGGGAGAAACAATCCACAGTTCCGGTTGGGCCTCGCCAATCCCGGTGAATTGCACAGGTGTTACCGTGGGACCCAGGTCCAGGTCAACGGCGTCCGGACCCGGCACCAGGGGGCGGAACAAGACGGTGATATGGGCGGAATTCCCCGGCCCCAAAGTCACCGTGGATCCCTGGGCCAGCTGGAAATTCTGCGTGTCGGCGGGCAGGCTCGGATCGACTACGAAGGGGACGTCCCCGTTGTTGAAAACCTGGAATACATAGGTGTCGACCTGTCCCACGGGAACGACGCCGAAATCGTGGGAGGTGGGGGCGAGCCAGGACAGGATGGCCTCACGGCCGATGCCGGTCATGGAAACATCGGGAATGATGTTGCCCAGACTCAGCTCGCAGAATACCTGGCTGACTTCCTGGGGCGTGAAGGTGACCTCGACCATGGCGGAATTCCCCGGCATGATCTCGAATGGATCCTGGTTCGAAGTGACGGCGAATTCGGGACACTCGGCGGGGATTTCGGGGGTCACCAGGATGGGGGCATCACCCGTGTTCTGGATGTTCAGTCCAATGGCCTGGGAGTAGCCGATACCCACGGTACCGAAGTCCAGATTCAGGGGAAAGATGCTCCAGTCATATTCCGGATCCCGGCCGATGCCCGACAGAGCGATCGCGGGCACGACGTCGCCGAGATCCAGCATGCAGCTGAACGAACCCACCGCCGAAGGCGTG
>CBDTUS010000260.1:0-4250 GCA_965363725.1 uncultured bacterium
CCTGATCGAGGAGCAGCAACTCCAACTGGTTGGGCCGGGCCACGAAGGGAACCACCTCGAGCCGCCAGGTGATCTGACGGATTTGTCCGGCACTGTCCACCACTCGAAGGTTGAAGGTGTGCAGGCCTTCCTGAAAAATCCGCTCGGCGGCGAACAGGTTTTCCGGCTCCAGGCCGGGAGGCACGGCCCAACCGGGGTCGTTGGGATCTTCGGGATCAATCAGATCCCAGCCATGGCGGTACGACGCGATGGTGCCTCCGTAAGAATAAGCGTCCGCGATCCAGCTGAAGTTCAGGGGCTGACCCCCTGCAATCTGGTTCATCGGAGTCGAGGCTGCCGGGCACCCCAAGTAGGTTTCGCAAATTGTGACTTCAGGCCTGAAGGCCCCCTCCCTCGCCCGAAAGTTCAAGACTTCCACCTGGTAGTCCAGGGCAACGCTCACCGCACCGTCACCGTCCATGACCTGCAGGGCCAGAAGGTAATAGGCCCAGTCCGTCACACCTGTCACCTCGACCTGTGGGACGTCACCTTCGGCGGGGTAGTCTTCCCAAGCGCTCCAGCCTTGGTCGTCCCAGGACAGCAGGGCTCCCCCATAATTCTG
Organism: uncultured bacterium; assembly: GCA_965363725.1. GTDB lineage: Bacteria > Krumholzibacteriota > Krumholzibacteriia > LZORAL124-64-63 > LZORAL124-64-63 > JAGLCY01. Next base: position 602 of record CBDTUS010000260.1, read on the forward strand.
GTAATCCAGTGGTGTCCTGATGTAAAGCGGATCGCCGTTGGCAAGCGTGTCGTACTGTGCCGACACCAGGAGATACCGGTACCTGACCGGTCTGGCCGATTCGGAATCCGGATCCTGAGCCCAGACACCGACCGAAAAAGTGGTCGGCATGGTTTTGGCTTCCATCGGGCTCAAGTTCGGGACCTGCACCCTTACGGTGGGCACCAACCCATCCGACGGGTCCTGGGCTGCCGCCGCCCCTATTATCAGAGTGACCATCAGGGCCGCCAACCCGATTGCCTTCATGTTTCCCTTTATCGCTTTCATTCCCACAACCTCTTTCCGGGTAATGGCTTAATATGTCACTTGATCAGGGTCATCCTCTTCGTGTCGATCGTGTCGTGAGTTTTCAGACGGAAGAAATAGACCCCCGCGGCCGTCGAGCGACCGGATGTATCTTTGCCTTCCCACACCGCGTCGTGTTGGCCCGCGGCCAGCGTTTCGCCGACCAGCCGTTTGACCAGTCGACCGGCCACATCGAACACGGCCAGCTCGACCGGTCCGGCTTGCTTCAGGTCGAACTTGATGGTCGTCCGCGGATTGAACGGGTTGGGATAGTTGGGGTGCAGGCGGCTGACCGTGGGCAGGGCGCCTGTCCCTCCCCCGGTGCCGGAAGTGAAGCTGCAGTTGACTGGGAAAGCCCCCATGACCCCACATCCGGCAATGGCGCAGGGGGAAGCGTCATTCAGGTAGTAGGGAGTGAATTCATCGAGGACACCGCAGAACTGGGGATCGGCGGAGATGTTGCCGTCCATCGGAGCCTGGGGCTCAAGCGCCCCGACCCAGTCGCCGCCCTCGTTGCCGTAGATGTCGGAGCAGATAACTTCCGGGACGCTCGCGAAGTCCCCATCCCAACCTCGGCCGTCCTGGCCCTCGACCAGGATGGTCTGGAGCAATTTCAAGTACGACAAGTCCCAGGAGGCCAGGCCCGACCCGACGGCCGCCCGGCCGCGGACCACCGTGCACTCCGTCAACAGCGGATCCGAATCCATCGCGGCGTTGATCGTGCCGCCCGACGTCTCGGCGGTGTTGCCCGTGAACAGGCACCGCTCGAAGGTCGGCGAAGATGCGCCGGTGCAGGCCACGGCGCCGCCGACCGCCCGGGCGTAGTTGTCCTCGAACCGACACCCCACAAAACTGGGCGACGAGGCTTCGCCGCAATAGACGGCGCCACCATAGTCGGCCTCCATACCCACGATGGTGACGTTGGTGAATACCGGCGAGGCATTTTTCAGGTAAACGCCCCCTCCGCGCGCCACCGGCTGGATCATGCCACCCTCCACGACGGTAAGCATGAGATTTTCCACCCGGGTCATGGAGCCGGCATCTTCAATGGTGATCAGTGGGTAGTAACCCCAGGTTTCGATCTGGACGCACCACTGGTTATCCGGGGACCCCCTCAGGGTGACCCCATCCGGGATAAATAATGACCCCTCCTGATAAGTGCCGCAGGCCACCAGGATCACATCGCCAAAGTTGGCATTGGCCAACGCGTCGGAAATGCCGCCCTTGCTATCCGGCGATACGGTCACCGTTTTGCCGACGGCCAACAGGGGGACCAGCAAAAGGAAGCCGACGAACATGAGACGGACCCATCCGCCTGAACGCAGGGTAATCATCGCATTCTCCTTGTCGAGGGGATGTAAATGGAATCTGGTATTTTTTGATACTTTTCAGCATCCGGCTCTTCTTTCAATGCCGGCGAACTAACTGGGGCGCATATTCTTTGAGCGATGGATGATTATACTGATTGGGCGGGATCAAGGCAATAGGGTGCGGCAGGAAGGGGCGATCAGGTGCGCCGGGTGGGAATCCCCAGCTTGATCATGCGGCGGTACAGGGTGCTGCGGCCGACGCCCAAGGCCTTGGCGGCGGCGTTGCGGTTGCCACGGACTTCGTCGAGGGCCATGAGGATGCGTGATCTCTCCGACGCCTCGCTCATGCTCAGGCCGGGTTGCTTCTGGCCGGCGTTCTCCGCCATGGCCAGGAGGCCGGGCCCCGACAGAACAAGCGACGAGTCCTTGTCCCTCGGGATCTTGATTTCCACCCGGCCCCTCGACATCAGATCCACGTGGGCGCGGCGTGCGATCATGGCGATTTCCCGCACGTTGCCCGGCCAGTCATACTTTTCGATGGCATCGATACTGGGACCATTGAAATATTCGGCCGCATCCACGTGCCGATTCGCGGCCATGCTCAGAAAATGGCGCAGCAGAGGCAGGATGTCTTCGCTGCGCTCCCGCACCGGAGGCAGTTCCAGATCCAGAATCTTGATGCGGTAGAACAGGTCGGCCCGGAACTTCCCCTCGTTCACCAACTGCTGGAGGTTGGCATTGGTGGCAGCCACCAGCCGGATGTCGGTGTGACGTTCCCGAGGGTCGCCGATGGCCTGATAGGTCCCCTCCTGTATGAGCCGCAGAAGCTTGGGCTGGGCCTCCAAGGGCAAGTCCCCGATTTCATCGAGAAATAGCGTACCGCCGTCGGCCCGTGCGGCATACCCTTCGCCATCACGGTCGGCGCCGCTGAAGGCACCCCTCACATGACCGAAAAACTCCCGTTCGAACATCGTCTGCGGTATCGCCGCGACGTTGACCGTCACCAGGTCACCGGCATGCCTGGTGCTGTGCTGATGGACCCGCCTTGCGATGAGTTCCTTGCCCGTTCCTGTCTCGCCGGTGATCAGAACGGGCTCATCGCTTTCAGCAAAAATGTCGCACAGTTGGAGAAGGTCCCTTATCTGGCCGCTGGTGTGGATGATCACATCGCCTGGATCGTAATCCCCCGCCCTCCCGATTTTGCTCGAAGATTCCTTGTCCGCGCGCTCCTGGGCAGTGCGCATGCTGGCAATCCGCCCCACCTGGGTCCGGGATTTCTGGGTCCACCACGGCACATCGACACGAATGAAAAGATCCAGGGCGCTGGTCGCCAGGTTCCACGCTTCGTTGACTTGCGTTAGGCGGGGTAACGGGCTGCGACCGTTCTCCATTTCCTGAAGCGTTAGATCGGCGCTATTCATCAGAGAAATGGCCAGCTCATGGCGGGCATCGATTTCCCGAAGGATCGTCACGGAATCGTCGATGTAGCTGCGCGCGGATTTCAGGTCGCCGACGAAAAGGCAGGTGTCGGACATTACTCGGAGGGTGACGGCTTCTTCGAACCGATCGCCCTGGGCCCTGGCCATATCCAAACCTATGTTCAGTTCGGGTAATGCCTTGGCCGGTTGTTTTTCAAGGAGGTGACACTCTCCGACCCGGCGATGGATTTCCATTACGATGTCGCCCTCGGGAGCAATCTTCAGGCCGATGGCCAAGGCGCGCGCATAGAACCGGCGGGCTTCAGCGGGCAGGCCTTCATCGCGATAGACGTCGCCGAGGAACTCAAGGGCGAGAGCTTCTTCTCTCGGAAAGTGCAGTTGTTGGGCCTGATTGTAGGCTGTGTGCAGATGTTTGCGCGCGGTCTCGAAGGCTCGGGTCAGGCGGTAGACATTTCCAAGGGCGATGTTGGCGAAGCATTGGCGGTGGATCCAGTTGCCTTCCACACCGAGCTTGTGGGATTTATCCAGGTGCGTGAATGAGGATTCGTAGTCGCCGATTTTGTAGTAAGTTACGCC
>CBDTUS010000261.1:0-4222 GCA_965363725.1 uncultured bacterium
GACCGATCCTGTCGAAGCCCAGATCGACGCATTCACCCGAGGCCGGGGCGCGGACCTGGTTCTCATCTGCGCGGCCACCGCCAGCAGTGAACCGGTGATTACCGCCGGCAAGATCTGCCGCAAACGCGGAAGAGTCGTGGTGGTCGGTGCCGTGGGCATGGATCTGCCCCGCCCTGATTACTACGAAAAGGAGATCAGCTTCAGCGTTTCCTGCTCCTACGGTCCGGGTCGGTATGATCCTCTCTACGAAGAGGGCGGCCTGGATTACCCCTTCGGTTTCGTTCGCTGGACCGAGGGCCGCAACATGGAAGCTGTCCTGGATCTGATGGCCACCGGCGCCTTCGATCCCCTGGCCCTGGTGACCCATCGTTACGATTTCGAGCGGGCGCCCGAAGCTTATGAAATGATCGCCGCCCGCAGCGAATCCTTCTGCGGCATCCTGGTGGAATACCCCGACCAACGCCCGGCCGCAGTCACTTCCGTGGCTCTCAACAGCGGCACCAGCACCGAAGGCAAGATCGGGATCGGTTTTGTGGGCGCCGGCTCCTTTGCCCAGTCGTTTCTGCTGCCGACCTTTCGCGACGATTCCCGGACCGCCCTGGGCCCGATCTTCACCCGCACCGGCTTGACCGCCGCCGATGTGGGCGGCAGGCAGGGCTTCACCGAAGCCGTTGGTTCGGCCGAAGCGGTGGTGAACCACGCTGACGCCCAGGCGGTGGTTATCGCCACCCGCCACGACCAGCACGGCCCGCTGACCCTTGCCGCGCTGGAGGCCGGCAAACACGTTTTCGTGGAAAAACCCCTGTGCCTGACCCTGGATCAGCTGACGGACATTCACGCCAAGGTCCGCGAACTGGCCGCCGAAGATCGCCTGCCCATTTTGCAGGTCGGTTTCAACCGCCGGTTTTCCAAGGCCGCCGGCCACATGAAACGGCATTTCGGCGGCAACCCCGGCCCATTGACCATGATGTACAGAATCAGCGCCGGGCACATCCCCCGGGACCACTGGACCCAGGATCCCGTCGAGGGCGGGGGACGCATCCTCGGAGAGGTCTGTCACTTCATCGATCTGATGCAATTCATTTGCGGCGCCGACCCGGTGGCCGTTTCAGCGATGGGTATCATTTCGGAAAGCAGCGAGATCCGGCCCGACGACAATCTGGTGATGAACATCCGGTTCGCCGATGGATCGGTCGGGAGTGTGGGGTACTTCGCCGAGGGAGCCAAATCCATGCCCAAGGAGCAGCTGGAGGTACTGGGCTCCGGCCGCAGCGCCGTGCTGAACAACTTCCAGAAAGTCACCCTCTTCGGAGGCCGCAGGACTTCCACCAAACGATGTTCGGGCAAGGGGCACACCGAAGAAGTGAAAGCCTTCATCGACGGCATCCAAAGAGGCGAAAGCCCCATTCCGGTGGTTTCTCAACTGGCGACAACCCTGGCGACCATCCGGATCACCCAGGCCCTGACCTCGGGCAGAACCGAAGCAGTGGACATTTCCGAGCTTGACCACACCAATGGTTGATCTGGGCGCATCCCTGGACCGGACCGAGGCGTTCATCAAGGCCGAAGGTTACCGGGGCTACGACCCTTACGACGGTCTCGAATCCCCCTTGTTCCGGTTGCCCGTACTTGACAGGGCCAAGATTCCCCGCTGGGGATTCCAGCAGGTCCTCAAAAGGCTTCCTTTCCAGATCCGCCCCCTGCTCGGCATCCACAAGGGCTACAATCCCGTGACATTGGCCCTGTGCGCCCAGGCCTTGACCTGGCGCGACATGGCCGACGAGGAGAACCGGGATTTCCGGCGCGCCGAAGTATCTCGTCTGGTCGGCGAACTCGAACGCCTACGCACTCGGGGTTTCAGCGGTTCCTGCTGGGGATACGATTTTCACTGGCAGGCCCGGTATGCCGACTTTCCCGCAGGCCATCCCACCGTCGTGGCCACCGGGTTCATCACCCACGCCCTTTTCACCGTATGGAATCACTTCGGCCTGGAACAGGCGCGGGACCTGGTCCTGGATGCGGCGCCTTTTGTCCTGCGCGACCTCAACCGCACCCCGCACGGAGACATGTTCTGCTGGTCCTATTCCCCCAGCGACCACCAGGAAGTGCTGAACGCCACCATGAAGGGCGCTCGGCTGGTGGCCCAGGCCGTGTCACTGGGCGGCGATCCCGGTTGGCTGGACGATGCCAAGGCCACCATCAGATATGTCGTGTCCCGTCAGAGTTCGAATGGAAGCTGGCCCTATGCCATCGGGGACACGCGCTCCTGGGCGGATCATTTCCACACCTGCTACAATCTGGACTGCATGCATGAATACCAGGAGCTGTCGGGCGACCGCACCTTTGATGACGCCCTCCAAAAGGGTCTGGCTTACTACGAGAGTCATTTCTTCACCGAAGAGGGCATCCCCAAGTACTACGACCAGTCGACCTACCCCATCGACGCCACCTGCTGCGGCCAATCCCTCTTGACCCTGATCCGCTTCGGGCGCCTCGAACAGGCCCATCGCACCGCCCGGTGGATCCTGACCCACATGTCCCGGCCCGAGGGAGGATTCAAATACCAGCTCCATCCCCGTTACGAGAACCGGATCGTCTACATGCGCTGGTCGGTGGCCTGGATTTTCGCCGGGCTGGCGCGCCTGGAAGCGGCGTCAGGCGGCCGGGTTTGAAAAGATATCCATCAGTTCCCGATAGACCCTGGAAAAACTGAACCTGTCCTCGACCAATTCCTTCCCGGCGCGGCCCATTTCTTCAGCCGAAGCAGGATCGTCCATAAATTTTGCCAGGACCTCGGCCATGGCCTCGGGGTCATCGGGCTCAACGAGCCAACCGTGGACTCCGTTGCCGATGGTTTCGGAGATTCCTTTGATCCGGGTCCCAATCACGGGCAGCCCCCGGATCATTCCTTCCAGCAACACCAGGGGCAGACCTTCCCAGCGGGAGGACAGGGCCAGGCAATCCGCCGCCTGCATGAGCAACCCCAGATCGGGGATGTTGCCGGGAACCTGCACCAGAATCCCCAGGTCCAGTTCTTCGATGCGGGCTTGCACCGCCGAATGCAGCGGCCCTTCACCACCGATAACGGCTTTCGGAAAATAGCCCCGGTCCCTGAGCAATGCGATCGCTTCCACCAGGCAGGCAAAATTCTTGGCCTCGGTAAACCGACCCGCGGCCACCACGAAAAAATCAGAGTCCTGAATCCCCCAGCGGGACCTGATTTCCAGCCGCGTTTTCTGGTCCATGGATTCGGGGGACTCGACACCGTTGGTCACGACATGCACCCGTTTCCGCAGGGCCGCGTCATCCCCGAGGCCCTTCAAAATGGACTTTTTCACTTCAGCGGAGCATGCTACGACACCGTCACAGGTGCGGAACATCAATCGGTATGAATTTTCGAGCATCCACTTGTTGATCCCGGATCGCTGCTTTTCGCCAAAAAAAACATTGTTGTGGATGGTGACGAAAACCCGGCATTTCTTGAAGAGAGCCATGACCAGGCCCCAGAGGTTGGCATCCGGCAAATGGGTCTGCAGCACCTCGACCCCGTTTTCCGCAATCACCCCCGCCAGAAGCCGGTAACCCTTGAGCACCGAAAACAGGAACCGGAACGGATTCTTGATCGAGGCTCTCGCAAAACCCAGATAGTGGAGCTTCACGGCCGGATCCACCCTATCGGAAAGCGGACCGGGTCCGGACATGACAATCAGGTGAGCCTGTCCGCCGTTGCGGGCGTGAGTGTTGGCGATCTGAACGGCCAGGTTCTCGGCACCACCCATACCCAGAGCGGTCAACAGTTCACCCAGAACCGGGTAAGCCGTTTCCTCGTTGTGGGCCTGGTCATTCAAGGAAACCACCTCTGTACGGGTCACTTCGCGGAATGTTGGGAAAACACCTCGAGCAGCATGGCCGCCGTTTCGGTGATCATCTTGGAACTGCTGAATTTTTCTTGAACCATTGCTCTGGCGCTCTCTCCATACCGCCGGGTCTCTTCCGGATCCTCCAGTAGAGCACCCATGGCCCGCGCCAAATCCTCCACGCTGCCAGGGGTCACCAGCTCGCCCGTTTCCCCGGGTATCACGGCTTCTGCGGCGCCCCCGATGCGGCTCGAACAGACCGGCGTCCCCATCGACATGGATTCCAGCATGGAGAATGAAAACGTTTCGACCGCAACCGAAGAGATAACCGAAAACACCGAGGCGGCAAAGACCGGCCGGACATC
>CBDTUS010000262.1:0-4176 GCA_965363725.1 uncultured bacterium
TTGGCGGATCGAAACGGAACAAATCCCGCCCTACATGTGCCAGAGGCTGATAACCCCCTGGGATGCAAGCGAGACCACGATTCCGGCGATCAGGATGCCAAGAATGATACATGGAATTGCCATCCGCAAGGGAAGTTTGAACAGGTAGGCGGCGATGCTGCCGGTCCAGGCGCCGGTCATCGGCAGCGGGATGGCGACGAACAGAATCAATCCCAGGCTTTCGTATTTCTTGATCAGGTCGCTGCGGCTGACGGTGCGGCGAAAGAGCCAGTCAAAAAACCGGTCCATCGTCTTGAAGCGCCTCAGGAGCCTTTCCGCGGGCCCCAGCAGGGTCAGGATCGGCACCACGGGCACGAAGTTGCCGGCGACCGCCACCAGGTAGATCAGCAGCGGGCTTTCCATCCCCATGGCGTAGCCGACGGGAATGCCTCCCCGGAGTTCGAACACCGGCAGCATGGCCACCACGAACACGGCCAAAGGCGGCGGCAGCTGCTGGACCCAGTCGAGGAGCTGTTCACGCACGTTCTTCTCCCTCGGCGATCACCCCGGTCAGCAGGGGCACGAAACGGCAGGACACCGACTGTTCGATGGCCACCTCGTGGCCGCGGCGACGGTAACGGTACAGGATCTGCTCGCGGCCCTTGCTGATGGGGATCAGCAGGTGGCCCCCGTCCTTGAGCTGGGACACCAGATGGGTGGGCAGGGCAGGCGCGCAGGCGGTGACCATGATGGCGTCGTAGGGCGCGTGATCGTGAACGCCTTCGCTGCCGTCGTGGGCCAGCACGTTGATGTTCTCCACCCCCAGCCTGGCCAGGGTGATCCGCGACCTTTCGGCCAGGGGCCGGACCCGCTCCACGGAAATCACATGGTGCGCCAGACTGGCCAGGATGGCGGCCTGGTAACCCGACCCGGTCCCGATCTCGAGAACGTGTTCATGGCCCTGGAGTTCCAGCAGGGAGGTCATCAGTCCGACGGTGAAAGGCTTGCTGATGGTCTGGCCATGGCCGATGGGCAGGGCACTGGGCTGGTGGGCCCGGTGCTGCAGGAGCTTGGGTACGAACAGGTGCCGGGGTACCTCCTCCATGGCTTTCAGGACGCGGCGGTCGGTCAGCCCGCCTTCGACGAGCTGCTCACGAACCATGCGCCGCCGGGCGACGGCGTAGTCCTTCATCGAGACCCACCCTCGGGTTCGGGCAGTCCGTCCCGTTCCAGGTGTTTCATTTCCTGCTGCAGTCCGTAGTGGGTCAGGTCGACCATCAGGGGGGTCAGGCTGACATAACCCTCTTCCACCGCGCAATAATCGCTGCCTGTCTCCCGGGCCCAGGTGGGGCCCTGGCCGCCGATCCAGAAATAGGGTCGGCCGTGGGGATCGACCTGGTCGGTGATCACGTTGCTGTATACCCGGCTGCCCAGGCGCGTGACGCGGATGCCCTGGATGGCGCTGGGCGGGCCGTCGGGCACGTTGATATTCATCAGGGAACCGCGGCGCAGCGGGAAGGCAAGGATTTCGTGCAGGCTGCGGCGAAGGAAATCAGCCGCCCCGCTGAAATCGGTGGGATGCCAGGCGGCCAGACTGATGGCGTAACTGGGGATGCCGAACATGGTGCCCTCCATGGCCGCGGCCACGGTGCCTGAATAGAGGACGTCCTCGCCCATGTTGGGCCCGTGGTTGATCCCGCTCAGTACGATGTCAGGTGGATCCGCGCGCAGGATTTTTTCCATGGCCACCAAAACGCTGTCCGTCGGTGTGCCCGTGACCGCGTAACGCCCCTCCCCCTGGTCGATGATGCGCAGGGGCGAGGTCAGGGTCAGGCTGTGGCTAGAGGCGCTCTGCTGGTCGCTGGGCGCCACCACCGAAACGCGAAATCCGTCCATGTCCCGGACGGTGCTTTCCAGAACGCCTAGCCCGTGGGCATCGATGCCGTCGTCGTTGCTGATCAATACGTGCCGGGTGCTCATACCTGGATCCATTCCTGAAGGAGTATCGGGTTAATCCCGGGAAAACATCAACATGAAGACCAGCCGGAAAAATCGGCCGGTATCGACAAAAGGATTGATGGTGCTGACTTCGTCTCCATAAACGGTGGTGATGGGAACCGAGCCGATACGGTAGCCCTTGCGCGACATCCGCACCAGGATTTCCGATTCGGAATCGTAGCGGCTGGTCTTCAGGACCAGGCCGGCGAAGCATTTCGTCCGGTAAAGCCGATACCCGTTCTGGGAGTCGGGTATGTCCTGGCCCGCCAACCGGCTGATCACCCAGCTGGTGAACTGGTTGGTCTTCTTGCGGATCCAGGGCATGTTCTCGGTGCGGGCCATCCTTGTGCCGACCACCACGTCGAAGTTACCGGCGGTGGCCGTGTCGAGAAACCCCTGCATTTCAGCCGGCAGATGCTGGCCGTCGGAATCCATGGTGAAGACCCAATCGAGGCCCTGTTCCTGGGCCCAGGCGTACCCGGTCTTGAGGGCCTCTCCCTTGCCCCTGTTGACCTCGTGGACAAGGACTTCGGCACCGGCGGCACGCGCCACAGCGGCGGTTTCGTCGGTGCTCCCGTCATCTACGATCAGGACCCGAATATCAGGATGCAGTCCGCGGATTTCGCCGATGACCTCGGTCAAAAAGCGTGCGGCGTTCAAGGCGGGCAGGATGGCGCCAACAGTCATGGGATTCCTTGGGGAAGCGGGTTGACCAACTGGGAGACAGCATATCTGCCGAAGGCCCCAGGTTTCAATGGAAAAGAGCTGCCGGCACCGGAATCAGGAGACTATTACGCCTTCGCCACCAGGATGGTGTGCCCGCCGGTCAGGTTTTCCTTCGAAATGAGCCACTCGTAGAGCTTCCGGTTTTCCTGATGCACCCGGGGATCGGCATTCTTGGGAAAACAGGAACGGCGCAGGCTCCATCTGATCATCGGCTTGAACAGATGGTAGAGCCAGCGCGACCCCTTGCGGTAGTGCGAGGTCAACAGATTCTCGAGGTGCAGCCCGCTTCGCTCACAGGCGAAGTAGAGCTGGGAAAAACTGATCGGGTTGATGTGTTCGAAAAAGATGTTGGGAGTGTCCAGGGGAAACGGCCCCCGCTCCATGCTGTGAAACCCCGACAGGAAAAATTTCCAGCGGCTGGTCATGGTGCCGATGTTGGGGGTCGTCAAAAGCAGGCGGCCCCCCGGCTTGAGGATTCGCTGAACTTCAGCCAGAAACGCGAAATGGTTCTGGATGTGTTCGATGCCCTCGATCGACACCACGTAGTCGAAGCTGTCGTTTGGGAAGGGGAAAGCAGCGCTCATGTCGACCGCCGAGTATTCCACACCCTGCAGCACATGGAGCCTCGTGTCGATGTCCGCGGCGATGCCCGTGAAGCCCGTTCCCAGCAGGTCCTTGAGCAGGTAGCCCGGGCCGGCAGGGATGTCCAGGATCCGGCCCGGAGTGTGTTTCTTGAGCTCGGCGATGATCCGCTCGTGAAGATGCGGATTGTGCCGCGCTGGATTATTGGTGTCCGTTTCGACGTGTGCCACCGATACCGTCCTCAGGTTTGATCTAGGGCTGCATCTCAACATCGAGAAGTCCGGCCAGTTCGGTAATGGTGCGATCAAACCTTTCGAGGGCCGCGGTAATCGCTTGAGGGCTGGTCAGGTCCACTCCGGCTTGGCGGAGCAGATCCAGAGGAGCTTCACTGCAGCCACCTTTGAGCATGTCCAGGTATCCGTCCACAGCCGGCTGACCTTCGGTCTTGACCCGCTCGGCGATGGCCAGGCCGCAGCTCAGGCCGGTCGCGTAACTGTACACGTAGTACTTGTAGTAGAAGTGCGGAATGTAGGCCCACTCCATGCCGTCGTTTTCCCCGAGAGTGAAGCCAGGACCGTAATACCGCATGATGAGGTCGCTGTAGGTCTCGTCGAGCAGGTCGGCGGTGATGGGGGTACCCTCCTCGATGTAACCGTGAACCCGGCGTTCGAATTCGCTGAACAGGGTCTGCCGGTAGATGGTAGTACGGATGCTCTCCAGCTCCGCGGCCAGGATGCCGGCCTTGGCCGCATCGCTCTGCGACTGTTCCACCAGGTAGTCCGACAGGAAGGCCTCATTGCAGGTCGAGGCGATCTCGGCCAGGAAGGGCACGTACCTGTAGTTGTGGTAGGGCTGGTGCTCCATGGCCAGGGCGCTGTGGATGGCGTGCCC
>CBDTUS010000263.1:0-4156 GCA_965363725.1 uncultured bacterium
ACAGCCGCCGGTCAGCGAAATATCATCTTGATCGATCCCCAACTTTGGGTTTGCACCGGAACCTCATCTATCACATCGACGGCTGATGATGCCGTGTTGTTTGTCTCGTCGTCCTCGGGGATTACGTTAAATTCGTCCACAATGACCCCCAGGAAGGCAGGACCAAGGGGATAGTCGGATGGAACATATGCCCCCCACCAAAGAGGCACATTGACCTCCTCACCGGCAGCAAGCCCGGCAACAGATTCACGCCCGCCAATCAGAAGTTGATCACTGATAGTAATATGTTCATCGGTTGAGATGTAAAACCCGACGAAGAAAAAGGAGGTGATGTCGTCCGGCCCTGTGTTTCGAATCTGTAGAAGGATTTGGCCACCAATCGGCTCACCGCGGTAGGCCACAGGGGGCGCAAAAAAGGAGTCTATCTCAAGATCCACCGTCCCAACGGAAACTGCGGGAAGACCGAGGGCTAGTGCCGTCAAAATTATGCTAAGAGCACAAATACGCATTTCATTTCCCCTTTCAAATATCTGGTCTGCATTGCCATCGTGGCGGCGGCAGAAAGGGCCAATATAGCACAAATGAACGGTTCAAATCATTTGCAAACGTATATTTTACCCTGAATCAACTATTGATAAGAGTCCCTCCCCTCAACCCCGGCCGATGCAAGGTCGTTTGGAATAAGTATGCCCCCCCATTCCCCCCTCCAAACGATGATCGGTCAGTAGTCAGCTTACACCCGCCGCAAGCCGCAGGGGCGGTTGGGAAGGGAATCGATTCTCCATGTTTTACTGCCGCAACAATATCAGGACATATCGCCTAGGGAAGCCCTGACCTCGAATCGTTCCCACTCGGGCTTGATCCTGTCCATGGGGACGTTCAGAGGATTACCCTTGACGAGGCCCTGACGCCGAAAACCGGGCCCAGGACCATGGACCTTCTCGCGCTCGACCAGAGCCTGAAACGCCTGGGTTAGAAACATCCCGAAAAGGCCTCGCTGGTGGAGATGCGGTTTTTCGGGGGATTGAAAGTAGGTGAGATCGCCGAGATCCTGGACGTAACCAGCCGCACCGTGGTCCAGCACTGGAAGTTCGCCCAGGCGTGCCTCTATCGGGATCGGAGCGTCAATCCCGAGGGATGTGCTCGCAGGTCAGCCCGACGGATCGAAGGGGAGCCGGCAGCCGGTCTTCCGAGCCCGACCGAGATAGGCCTCCGACCTCTCCTTTTCCCCGTGGTGGTGAGCCGCTCGGGCAAGGATGAAACAGGTGTGGCCGTCATAGTTCCGGGGCGACCAGCTGAAGTTGAAGCCCTCCCGGTCCCGCTCCAGGATCTCGGCCTTCTCGAAATCCTCTCGGTCCCCTTCGATCATGGAGCGAAGAGCCAGGATCTGCACCATGGTGTGTCCCTTGGACGGTCCGGCGGGCTGGGCTTTCAGCATGGCGTGGGCCTGGTTGATGGCCACCCTGGCGGCCTCTCCGTCATCGCGTGCCATGGCGATCTCGGCCAGGAGATGCATTCCCCCCAGCCTCCACAAGCTACGGAAGGCATGGGCGCTCGCCTCCACAGTTTCCAGGAGTTCCTTGCACAGATCCCAGGCCTCATCCAACCGGCCCTGTTGAAAGAGGCAGACACTCAGCAACCACTGCGGGCCGACCCGTTGATAGGGGTCACCACCCTCGACCAGGTTGATGGCCCGATTGAAACTCCACTCGGCTTCCGGATAGTTGGTCAAAAGAGTGTGGGCGTGACCGAGGCCACTGAGGACATAAACGGAGTCCGCCTCATTTTCGTAGGCTTTCCTGAACTGGACGACCGCATCCTGGGGCCGCCCCTCCTCCAGGAGGAGACACCCCTGATAATAGAGCGCCAATTCGTCGCCGGGATTCAGGTCCGTCGCCTTCTCCAAGGCCCCGATTGCCTTCTCGAATCTTCCCTTACGCCACAAGGCGTAACCCAGGAACACGTAGCTCTCCCAGAACTCCGGGGCGCTGGCGATGGCACGGCGGGCAAACTCTTCAGCCGCGTCCAACATGGCCGGGTCCGCGCTCGCGTGCCAGAAGTTGGGAGCATGAATGGCAGCCAGTCCCGATAGGGCCGGGGCGAAGTCCGGGTCGATGGCGATGGCCTTTTCCAGTTGTTCCTTGGCGAAAATGATGTCGGTGTTTTGCAGGGTCAGAAGGACCTTGCGTCCCTTGGCGTACAATTCGTGGACCGACAAGTCCTGTTTCCTTATTTTTTCCTCGGGCAGGACCAGATCGAGGCTTTCCGCGGTTATCCTGGCGAGGCGATCCTGCATGTCGAAGATCTTGTCGGTCTGGCCATCCAGCTTCTCGACCCACAGGTCGCGACCAGTGGCCACCTCCACGAACCGGACGGTCAACCGGATCCGTGGACCCAGGCGCTGGCAGGTTCCCGAAAGGACCCAGCGGCTGCCTAGCGCGAGACCTACCGCCACCGGATCCGGATGGCCCTCCTCTGGGCAATGTCCGGCGGCCACGCGCAGGACCTTGTTCCGGGGCACCATCTCGAGCCCCGCCAGACCCCTCAGGTCGGCACCCAAGCTTTCCGCCACACCGGTGCCGATCCAGTCGTCCTCCTGCTGCCCGGACAGGTTCACCAGGTCCAGGATGGCCAGGGTGTTGGGCAGGATTGCCAGGCCGACGCCGCTCTCCATGTCACGGAGATCCCGCAGGAAGGCGGCGGCGTTGGGGTACCTGTCCCCGCAGTCCCTTGCCAGAGCTCTCCGGAGAACAGCGTTGATGTCGGAATGGACCCCGGGCAAATCCAGAAGGGGAAGTTCACGCGACAGGGTGGCGGCCATGCGCTGCGACGGAATGATGCCCGGAAACGCCGGCTCCCCGGCCAACATCTCGTAGAGCACGGCCCCGACGGCGAAGAGATCTGTCTGTTCGCTCACCACCTCGCCGCGGAGCTGTTCGGGCGACATGTACCCCAACGTCCCGACGATGAAACCGTGGCCGGTCAGACCGGTCAGCATGGCGGCGGTCCGCAGTGCCTCTCTTTGATCATCGGGAAGACGGATTTCCTTGGCGATTCCGAAATCCAGAAGTTTTAGCGCGCCCGTTGCGGTGACCATGATGTTTTCAGGTTTGATGTCACGGTGAATGATGCCCTTGGCATGGGCGTGCACCAGGCCATCGAGCAGGGCCAGGACCAGAGACAGGGCCTGGTCGGGTGAGAGGCCGCCCTGTTTCAGTTTGTTGCGAAGGGTGTCGCCAGGAACATATTCCATCGCCAGGTAGTCAAGGCCTTCGGCGTGCCCGTGTTCGTAGAAGGTCGCCACGGCAGGATGCTCGATCCGGGCGCTGGCCGAGGATTCCTTCAGGAGCCGCTTCCTCAGCTGCCGGTCGACCCCTGGGAGGAGGAGCTTGACCGCGGCAGGCCGACCCAGGACCAGATCCTCTGCCCGATAGACCTCGCCCATTCCGCCTTTGCCCAGCAACTCCCTGAGACGGTAATGTCCAAGGACCTGGCCCTGACGACCAGTTTCGGCGGGCATGGCCGGAGTGGCCATGTCGTCCATGGTGTCGCGTTGGTGAATGGACCCAAAATATTCCTCGGCGTTGGGCAAGGCATCGAGGAGGGTCTGGACTCGCTGCTGAAGTCGGTGGTCGCCCCGGCAAGCTTGACCCAGGAAGTCCTCCCGTTGCTCGGGGGATAGATCCAGGGCTTCGGCGAAAACCGAAGCTACCTGGTCCTCGAATTGGGGGCGGGCTCCAGACATGGAAGGTTGGACTCCTTAAACGGCTACACAGGATCATTTCGGTCCGAATTCCAGTATATCGGTCTCCGCAGGGTCCCGCCACCTCGGCGTCCTCAGAAACGGTAGCTGCCCTCCACAATGATCCGCCGGTCGATGAAATCCCCCCAGACGTGCTGCTGCACCTTGGCGTCGAAGAGATTCAGTGCGCTCACGGAGACCACCATGCCCTGTCTGGGGAAACGCACCGGCCCTGAACCCCATATGCGGGTCCAGCAAACTCACATTTTGAGGGCCAAATTTTCCACATTAGCTATTTAGAAAAACACCTCCGCCCATCCCCCCTCCAAACGAGGATTGGTATGGCGTTCAACGATTCCCGCCGCAAGCCGCAGGGGCGGTTGGGGACTTGAAACTGTCTCACTTCAGCCTATG
>CBDTUS010000264.1:0-4139 GCA_965363725.1 uncultured bacterium
AGAACGAGGTCCAGGTGGACGTCGATCCCGAAAAACTGGCCTACTACGATCTGGCCCTCCTCGACGTCCAGGACGCCGTCGCCTTGCAGAACATGACCATCCCTGGGGGCAAGCTGGCCCTTGGTATCTACGACTACCAGGTTCGGGTGCGGGGTGAAGTCCAGGACGTCGAGGAAATCCTGGATTTCGTGGTGAATCCGGGCATCGATCCGCCGGTCTACGTCCGGGACGTGGCGACCGTCCGGTTCGGGATCAAGGACCGGGAAACCATCAGCCGGGTCGGTGGGCGCGATGCGGTGGCCCTGGTGGTGAAAAAACGCAGCGGCGAGAACATCATCGACATCGCCGAAGAGGTGCGCCAGACCGTCGCTAGGCTCGAACCCACCTTTCCTGCCGGGACCGAAGTCACCGTGGTGGCGGACCAATCCGTCGAGATCAAGCGGATGGTCCACGAGCTGGAAAACAACATCATCAGCGGTCTGATCCTGGTGGTGATCGTGCTGCTGGCCTTCTTCGGGGTCCGTAACGCCCTGTTCGTGGGCATCGCCATCCCGTTTTCCATGCTGATCACCTTCATCGTGCTGGCGACCCTGGGGATCACCCTGAACATGGTGGTCCTTTTCAGCCTCATCCTGGCTCTGGGCATGCTGGTGGACAACGCCATCGTGATCGTGGAGAACATCTACCGGCACCGCGGCCAGGGAATGACTTCCGACGAGGCGGCCCGTTCCGGGACGGCCCAGGTGGCGGGCGCGGTCATCGCCTCGACCCTGACGACCATCTGCGCATTTGGCCCCATGGTTTTCTGGCCCGGGATCATGGGCGAATTCATGAAGTACCTGCCGATCACCGTGGTGATCACCCTGGCCTCGTCGCTGCTGGTGGCGATGATCTTCAACCCCGTATTGTGCTCCCGCTTCATGGGCGTGCCCCGCGGTGAGGACGAAGAAAAGCTGCTGGGCGACAAGCTGATCGCCTGGGGCCTGAAAACTTACGAACCGATCCTGCGCTGGGCCCTAGCGCACCGCTTTCCCATGATCGCCGGCATGAACCTGGCCCTGATTGGTGTGTTTGTCCTTTTCGGAATGTTCAACGCAGGGGTGGAGCTGTTTCCCAACACCGAACCGAAGTTCGCCTATGTGAACATCGATGCTCCCAGTGGGACCCGGATCGAACAGACCGACCACTACGCACGTCAGGTCGAGACCGAGGCGGCGATCGCCCCGGATCTGAAGGCCTATGCCACCTCCGTGGGGACGCCGATCGACCAACAGGGTTCCGGCGGATCGCTTCCGTCCCACCAGGGTTTCCTGACCCTGGAATTCGAGGACTTGGCGGACCGCACGCAGTCCACCCGTACTTCACTGGAGGAACTGCGGGAACGGCTGGCGGGATTCACCGGGGCCAGGATCACCGTCAAGAAGATGGAAGAGGGACCCCCTACCGGGGCGCCGGTGAACATCGAGATTTCCGGGGACGACTTCAACGTCCTGGGTGAAATCGCCGCCGAGGTCAAGGATCGGATCCGGAACCTGCCCGGCCTGGTCGACATCACCGACAACTACGACCGGGCCCTGCCCGAACTGCGGGTCATTCCCGACGTCGAGAAAGCCGGCCGCTACGGCCTGCGGACCTTCGACATTGCCGGCACCATTCGCACCGCCATTCACGGCGCCGAAACGGCCAAATACCGGGTGGGAGAGGACGAATACGACATCGTGGTCCGGTACCGGGATCTCTTCCGTGGCAAGGTGGAAGACGTGGAAAACGCCACGGTGTTTTTCGAGGGGAAGACCATCCCGGTGTCCGCTTTCGCCCACACGGAATTTGGCACAGGGTTGGCGGCGGTCCACCGGATCGACGCTCGTCGCGTGGTGACCGTCAGCGCCGAGGTGGCCGACGGCTTCAATGCCAACGCCCTGCTGGCCGAGGTCCAGAGCCTGCTTGAGGACTACGCTCTGCCTCTGGCCTACACTCTCGAATATACCGGGGAAAGCGAGGACCAGGCGGAGGCTTCGGAATTCCTGACCAACGCCTTCATCATCGCGGTCATGCTGATCTTCGTGGTGCTGGTCAGCCAGTTCAGTTCGGTCACCGTCCCCGCGGTCATCCTGTTCAGCGTCATCCTGTCGCTGATCGGTGTCTTCACCGGTTTGATGGTGACCCAGACACCCTTCGGCATCATCATGACCGGTGTAGGGGTGATCTCGCTGGCGGGCATCGTGGTGAACAACGCGATCGTGCTGCTGGACTACATCATCCAGCTGAGAAAAAGAGGGATTCCCAAGAACGAGGCCATCATGCGGGCCGGGGCGACACGATTCCGTCCGGTGATCCTGACCGCCCTGACGACCATCCTGGGATTGATTCCCCTGACCACCGGTCTGGCCCTGGATTTCGCCGCCCTGTTTCGGGGGGACTTCGGCAAGGTGCTGGTCATCGGCGGGGAGTCGAGTCAGTGGTGGGGGCCCATGGGCGTGGCGGTGATCTGGGGTCTGGCCGTGGCGACCTTCCTGACCCTGGTGGTCGTTCCGGTCATGTATTCGTCCCTGGAGCCGGTCAAGCGGTTCTTTGCCTACATCTTGTTGGGGTGGTGGCGCAAACCTGCCTGACAACCGACAAAAAAAGCCGAGCAGGAACATCCTGCCCGGCTTTTTCCATGAGCGTTGGCGGTCAATCCATGGCCTTGAGCAGGGGGTCTTGTTTGTAACCCAGGGCCTGCCAATCCATGCGGCCGCCTTCACGATGGCAGTCCAGGCACTGCAACGCCTTGTCCGCCGGTCTCACCTCGTGATAGAGCCCCATGTACCGTTTGGTTTTCACCCAGCCATAATCCGGATGATGCTCACCGTAGGCCGCCGCCGCACCTTCGCGAACGGCCTTGTCGATATCCCCGTCGATGAAGAATTCATCCACGGCGATGGGGATCAGCCAATCCTTTTCCTTCCACAGGGGAAGAACGCCCTCGTGGAGTTTGAAGGCGTGAATCTTGGCCTTCTTGTCCTTCTTGCTGCCCTGGGGCGCCATGATGGTCACGGTGCCGTCCTCGTTGTACTTGACCTCGTCACCCATCTTCATCAGGCGCGTGTTTCCGTTGAACCAGGCGTAGACCGGTTCCACATTTTCGCCAAAGGTGATAGTGGCCGAGTACTTGTCGGCTTCTTCGTGATACAGGGGTGTGGACCAGTCCCGGGCCATGTCCGTCGGGTCGGATTTGGCAAACTCGGTGATGTGACAGACCGTGCAGTTGAGCCGGTCGGTATGGTGGTCCAGGGCCTTGACGCCGTGGGGCTTTCCCTCGTGGCAGGAAGTGCAATAGAGCGGGTCGTCGGGGCTGTCGGTTCCCGAAAGATCGGCGCCCCGTCCGCGCACCCGGTGATCCTTGCCGGCGTGGCAGTCCACGCAGTGCATGTCGTTACCCTCGGTGGCCATGTGGACGTCAAAGTCTACACTGCAGTCCTTCAGTTCGTATTCGATGTCCCCGCGCTTGAAGTTGGGGCCGCCGCCGGCGCCGCTGTGGCAGCGCAGGCACATGGTGCGTTCCGGGCTGGAGATGCGCTTGGAGATGGCGTCGAGCCCCTTCTGGTTCTTCCAGAGAATGGGACGCCATTCCCAGGTCCCGTCCTCGGCCTGATAGAGGTCGCGGCGATAACCCGAGGCGTGGCAGATCAGGCAGTCGATGTTTTCCAGCTGCTCGCGGGACATTTCGGACGACGGCATCTTGCCGAGCCCGGCGTGACATTTGGAACAGCCCTGGGCGATCACCTTGCCGCCGGCGTTGGTCGCGTTGCCGATCCAGCTGGCCGCGGGGTTGGTGCAGAAATCGTTCATGGTGTTCATCTTGCCCAGCTTTTCACCATCGGCATTGACGATGTTGGGCGATTGCCCCCGCCACTGGTAGTGCTGGCTGTGGAAGAAGGACTGGGCCTCCTCCTCGTGGCATTCCAGGCAGGTCGCGGTTCCCTCATAGGTTTCGAAGTAGTCGTCCTGGTGGGTGTAGGTCCGCTTGGCGGCCGGGGAAACCCCGACCGCCAGAGCGACAATCACCAGCGACATGGTAAGGATCGCTGCGATCTTCATGAACACTCCTTCTAGAACCTGGCGCTGAAGCCCAGGGTAAACTGGCTGGCCTTGGAGTA
>CBDTUS010000265.1:0-4092 GCA_965363725.1 uncultured bacterium
GGTCGGCGCCCATGCCGGCCACGTCGCCCACGTTGTCGCCCACGTTGTCGGCGATCACCGCGGGGTTGCGCGGATCATCCTCGGGAATACCCGCTTCGACCTTGCCCACCAGGTCGGCACCCACATCGGCCGCCTTGGTGTAGATTCCGCCTCCCACACGGGCGAACAGGGCGATCGAGCTGGCGCCCAGGGAGAACCCGGAGATGACCTGCAGGATCCGGACGGTGCCCCAGGTCTCCTGATACATGCTGGTGTAGAGGATATAAAGGAGGCTCAGCCCGAGCACTCCCAGCCCCACCACGACCATGCCCATGACCGCACCGCCGGAGAAGGCCACGGCCAGGGCCTGGTTCAGACTGCTGCGGGCCGCGCTGGTGGTGCGCACGTTGGCCAGGGTGGCGATCTTCATCCCGAAGAAACCCGCGGCGCCCGAGGCCACCGCGCCCATGACGAAACTCAGGGCGATCAGGGAGTGGCTGCTGGCGACCTTGGCGTTGCCCACCGCAAGCAGAATGGCCACCACCACCACGAAGATGGCTAGAACCTTGTATTCCCTGCTCAGAAAGGCCATCGCCCCTTCGTGAATATGACCGGCGATGGTCTGCATCTTCTCGTTGCCGGGATCCTGGCCCTTGACCCATTGGGCCTTGTATAGGGCAAAAATCAGCGCCAGCACACCGGCTGCGGGGATGAGATAAATCACGCTTTTCCTCCTGCAAGGGAATTCAATCCGCGAAACTGGACCCGGAATTGGGATTCAAAAGAGCAGACGCCCCTGGAAAGGCGCCTGCCCGAAAATCGCGGAAATAGTAGCAATTTTATCCTGTTTATGCAAGAAACTTCACGTTTCCGCCGTTAGGGGACCATCTCCCCACCTATTTGCCACCGATTTCGACCAGTTCCACCTCGAACATCAGGGTGGCGTCGGGCGGAATCTTGGGCCCGCTTCCGCGCTTCCCGTAGCCCAATACCGGCGGAATGATAAACCGGGCCTTGGTGCCGACCTTGAGGCCCTCGAATCCCAGGTCCCAGCCGGGAATCACCTGGCGGGCGCCCAGAGCGAAGTTGTAGGGGCGGCCGGCGTTGCTCGAGGAATCGAACTGCTCGCCCTTGGCGCCGTTCTCCCAGATCCAGCCGGTGTATTCGACACTCAGGTTGTCCCCCGCTTCGGCCACGGGGCCGGTCCCCTCGGTCAGGATTTCGATTTCCACGCGGGGAATATCGACGACTTCGATGTCGAAGATCACCGTGGAATTGGGCGGTATCACCGGGTGCTGCTGAGAGCCCCAGGCCAGTTCGGGTTCGATGATCAGGGTGCGTTTGCCGCCGATCTTCATGCCCGGCACGCCCTTATCCCAGCCGGTGATCACGATGCTGCGGCCCAGGGGAAAACCGATGGGCTCGCCCCGCTCCACCGAACTGTCAAACTGCTTGCCCTTGGCTCCGTCGACGAACAGCCAGCCGGTGTAGTGCACCATGACGAAATCGGTGGGCTGGACTTCGTCACCCTGACCGACCACGGAATCGACATAGGCCAGTCCGGGCATGATGTCCTGGAGGGCGGGAGCCGCTTCTTCCTGGTTCTGGCTGCAGCCGGCCAAAGCCAGGGCCAACAGCAGGATGGTCAGGGGCGCGATCAGGGTCGTGCGCATGATATTCCTCTCGGCGCGGGTTGAGGGCGAGAAGAAATCCCGCCCGGGAAACGGATTCGATGGGGTAATTTGTCACATCAGATCGGAATTTGCAACGTGTCCTTCGGAATCCGGCGCTCAGGGTCAACCGAAACGCCGCGACCTGGTGATTTCCTCGCGGTTGACCTGGAAGTACTCCAGGCAGAATACCAGAGCCAGGGAGGCGCAGAACGCCAGCAGGGTCAAGATAGCTGCCGCCCGCAACTTCCTGGGACGCACCGGCTTGTCGCTAACTGAAATCCGACCCACCTGCTCCAGGGGGGAAACGATGGCCAGTTTAACCTGCTCCCCCTCCAGATCCGTTTCGAGCATGGCCCGTTCGTGGGGCAGCTCCTTGCCCAACTGGATCTGCAGGTCCTTGATCTTCTGGTTCACGTCGGCTTCCTGCTTGGTGAGGACCAGTTCCCCCACCAGTTTCAGCCGGACCATCTCCTGTTCATTGGAGGCGATCCTGGCCCGCAGGCTGTCGGCCTTGACGGTGCCCTCGAAAATGGTCGTGCTCAAATCGTTGACGGTCATGAGCAACTCGCCCACCCGCCCGGCCTGCTCCCGGCTGGCGGTCTGTTTGAGAACCGTCCCCACCGGGTCGCTGGAATCGTCGATCCCGGTATCCTCGCCCTGGGGGATCTTCTCGTTGCTGAGTGCAACGGCCAGCATCTTTTCCGCCGATTCGAGGCGCGGCCTGGCCGCGGTGACTTCGGTCAGGGTGCTTTGGGCCGCCCGGCTGCGCCAGGCGTTTTCTTCCTTCAGGGTCTTCAGGTCCAGGTCCAGCTTCTGGCGTTCGTACTCGATCAGTTTCAACTCGCTGGTGGCCTGATTGATTTCCAGGGAGAGTTTTTCCTCCTTGGCCCCGACCAGGTCGATGTCGTGGGCGATGCCCCGCATCCGGACATTGATCCTCTTGCGCGTGAAGTTGATGTCGCTGCTGAGGGTGTCGCCAAACCCCTGGTTGTTGTAGGCGGCGATTGCCCCCTCCAGGATGTCGACGGCCCGACCGGGATCGGTCGAAAGGTTGGTCAGGGTGATGACGTCTCCGCCGGGCATGAACTGGATGGCGCTGGGCACGAATTTCGCCCGCACCACCGGGGGACCGCTCAAGTCGGTGAATCGCCCGTCCAGCTTCAGGTCGGTCCAGAAAAGTGAGGATTCGAAGAAGTTGACGATATCTTCCCGGATTCCTCCGCGAAGAGGATCTCCCGCATCGGTGTAGGCCACGATCCCAGGTCGGATCTGGACCGAAGATCGGTACAGGGGTTTGACCACCAGGCCGTAACCAATGCCGGCGATAAGGCCCAGGGCCGTCACTGCGGCGATGAGCCACCGCCCCCTGAAAAGGATGTTCAACAGGGAGGGCAGGGTGAATTCGTAGCGGTCCTCGTGGTCCAAAACATGTCCTTTCCGGAAAACCCGCGCCAACGGTCGGCCACCGGGCGAACTCAGCCCAGCAGCTCTTCGAGCCGGCGGTTGGAATCGGCCTGAACCTGTTCGTGCAGGGACTTGCCGTGGGAATCCATGGTCACAACGGCGGGAAATTCCTTGACCTGGAATTCCCAGATGGCCTCGGGGGCACCGAATTCCTCGGCCAGGTGCACACCCTTGACTTCCACCACTTTTTCGGCCAGGACCTGCGCCGCACCACCGATAGCGTGCAGATAGACGGCCCCCACTTTCCGGCAATATTCAAGGGTCTTGGGTCCCATGCCCCCCTTGCCTATGACCGCCCGGATCCCGAATTCTTCCATCAGCGGACCCTGGTAGGGTTCCTCGCGGATGCTGGTGGTCGGCCCGGCGGCCTTGACGACCCAGCGGCCCTTTTCCTTCACCACCACCGGTCCGCAATGGTAGATGATGCTGTCGGTGAGGTCCACCGGGGGCTTGCCGCCGTCGTGCAGGTACTTGTGCACGGCGTCCCGGCCGGTGTAGATCAGGCCGGTGATCTCGACGCGGTCACCCACGCGCAAACTGCGGATCTTTTTTTCGGTGAAAGGCGCTTCCAGCAACATGATCCTGCCTCCTAAGATTCGTAGAGCCAGCGGGAAATTCGACCGCTGCTGCTCATCATGAAGCCGTTCCGGCGGAACGCCCAGCACATGTAGGCCACCGAGACGAAAAACGACGCGGGCACCCGGTTGCGATGCGTGATCTTGACCCCCAGCAACGTCGTCTCACCACCGAAGCCCATGGGACCAATGCCCAGCCCGTTCCCCTCTTTCATGATCCGGTTTTCCAGTTTGGCCAGAACCTTGTCCTCGTTCTTGTCGTCCAGCATCCGGAACAGGGTCTCCTTGGCGGCCACATAGCCCGAGCCGCGGTCACCGCCGATGCACACCCCCAGGATGCCCGGCCCGCAGCCCTTGCCCTGGGCCTGGACCAGGGCGTCGAGCAGGCAGCGCCGGACCCC
>CBDTUS010000266.1:0-4086 GCA_965363725.1 uncultured bacterium
CGCAACCTGAAAACGGCCAGTTTCACTTTTTCGCCCCGGGTCAATCTTGTCCTGGGGCGAAATGGTGAAGGCAAGACCAATCTCCTGGAAGCCCTCAATTACCTGGCCCTGGGCCGGTCCCACCGCGGCAGCAGATCCGAGGAAATGATCCACTTCGACGGCGATTCCCTGCACGTCGCGCTGGAGGTCCAGGAGGAGTCCGGGTCGGTTCTCTCGGGAGAGTTCGGACTGGACCGGGCCGGCCGGGTTCGTTTCAGAATGGACGGCGAAACGGTCCGGCGCCGAGCAGACCTGGTGGGCCGCCTGGTCACGGTGTTCTTCAACCCCGATAGCATCCGTCTCGTAAGGGGCGCACCGCAACGCAGGCGCCACTTCACGGATCACGGGCTGTCGGAGATCGACCCCCTCTTCCTGTCACATCTGACGGCCCTCCAGAGGGTCACACGCCAAAAGAACGGCCTGCTCCGGGATCTCAAGAAAGGGTTCACGAACCCTGCGGAAGCCCGCCGGGAACTGGAATCCTGGAACCGGGAGCTCTCCGTCCACGCGGCCG
The DNA here is from genome assembly GCA_965363725.1 of uncultured bacterium. Classification (GTDB taxonomy): domain Bacteria; phylum Krumholzibacteriota; class Krumholzibacteriia; order LZORAL124-64-63; family LZORAL124-64-63; genus JAGLCY01. The sequence continues at coordinate 554 of CBDTUS010000266.1, forward strand.
AAGTGTGCGCCGGTCGGTGGGAGTATGCCCACCTTCTCACGCCATTCGCCCGCGAGAACAATAAGTTACTTACTGAAAACAACTTAGACCTTTATTTTATTTATCGTCCCAATCTGGAATGCGTGAAATTGCGCTTGGATTCAGGCGCTGAAAAACATTTTCAAAAAGAGGACTTGGCAGCGGATATTTTCACCGAAATCGACTATATTAGGGACTCGGAAATGCGGCGCGGCAGACCCCTGCTCGGACCCCACCTGGACGACTTCGAAGTGGTCCTCGACGGGGTGGATTTGAGGGTCTACGGCAGCCAGGGCGAGACGCGATCGGCGGCGATCGCCATGATCCTGGCGCGCAGCGACGCACTTTTCCAGAAACGAAACATTCGACCTGTCCTGTTTTTCGATGACATCTTCAGTGAGTTGGATCGACACCGCACGCGTAGGCTGCAGGAGTTGTCCTGTCGGGACCACCAGGTGTTTGTCGCCACGGCTCGGCCCGATGACGTCGCCGGATGGAATCCGGAAGAAATCAAGGCCTGGAAAGTGCATGAGGGCCGATTCACGGAGGCCGCTGAAGATCTCCCGTGATGTGACACGGTCAAACCCAGATTGATCCCGGAAGTGAAATCAACAGGATGAGCGCAAAGCGCGAGGGCCCCCTTCCCGTTTCCCGCCTCATTGAGGGCGCGTTGCGACAGTTCGGTCTGCACGACCGGCTGGAGGAAAGGGCCGCGCTGCTGCGGTGGCGGGAAATCGTGGGCGACGAGATCGCCGAACACTCCCGCGCGGTGGACGTGGTGGACGGAATCCTGGTCCTCGAAGCCGATCACGGCGCCTGGCGGCAGGAACTGACCATGCTGGTGCCGATGATCATTCAGAAATTCAACGCCATGTTCGGCGAAGGGACCGTCACGGACATCCAGTGGCGGGACCGGCCGGTTCGCGGCAGGAAGCGCAAGAACGCCACATGACGCAAGAAAACGAACCCATGAAGAACGAAGCCGTCGCCAAGAAGGCGGCCGCCGCAGGCGGGGCCCAGGGCGCGAAGGATTATACCGCCCAAGGTATCCAGGTTCTCAAGGGCCTCGAAGCGGTGCGCAAACGACCGGCCATGTACATCGGCGACACCAGCACCCGGGGGCTGCACCACCTGGTGTACGAGGTCGTCGACAACTCCATCGACGAAGCGATGGCCGGTTATTGCGACGACATCAAGGTGACCATCGGTGAAGACGACGTCATCAAGGTCGTGGACAACGGCCGCGGCATTCCCGTGGACATGCACGAGGAAGAGGGCAAGCCGGCCCTGGAGGTGGTTCTGACCAGCCTGCACGCCGGCGGCAAGTTCGACAAGGGCAGCTACAAGGTGTCCGGCGGTCTGCACGGCGTCGGCGTCAGTTGCGTGAACGCCCTTTCGGAGTGGCTGAAGGCCGAGGTCCACCGCGACGGCAAGATCTACCAGATGAATTTCGAGCGCGGGCTTCTGGTTGGTGGTCTGCTGGAAGTGGGAACCTCTCCCGAGGAGGAGACCGGCACGACGATCACCTTCAAAGCCGACCACCAGATTTTCCCCGAGTTGGTATATTCTTTCGAAACCCTGCGCGGACGGCTGCGCGAGCTGGCTTTCCTGAACCGGGGGATCCAGGTCACCATCACCGACGAACGCACCGAACGGCAGCGCGAAGAATCCTTCCGTTTCGAGGGCGGCATCGTCGAGTACGTGCGCTGGCTGAACGAGAGCCGGCAGGTGATCTGTCCCGAGCCGGTCTATTTCGAAGGCGAGAAGGACGGCGTCCAGGTCGAAGTGGCCATGGACTACAACGAGGGCTACAGCGAGGCCCTGTTCACCTTCGCCAACAACATCAACACCACCGAAGGCGGCAGCCACCTGTCGGGTTTCCGGGCCGGCCTGACCCGTACGCTCAACGCCTACGCCAACAGTTCCGGTCTGATGAAGAAGGACATGAAGGGCCTGACCGGCGACGACGTGCGCGAGGGTTTGACCGCCATCATCTCGGTAAAGATCCCCGAGCCCCAGTTCGAGGGCCAGACCAAGACCAAGCTGGGCAACACCGAGGTCAAGGGACTGGTCGAAGCCCTGGTCAATACCTACCTGGGTGAATATCTGCAGGAGCACCCCAAGGAAGCCAAGGGCATCATCAACAAATGCATCGCCGCGGCCCAGGGCCGGGAGGCGGCGCGCAAGGCCCGTGACCTGACCCGGCGCAAGTCGGCATTGGACTCGGCCGCGCTGCCGGGCAAGCTGGCCGACTGCTCCAGTCGCGACCCGGCCGAATGCGAGATCTACCTGGTCGAGGGCGACAGCGCCGGCGGGTCGGCCAAGCAGGGCCGCGAGCGCCGCTTCCAGGCCATCCTGCCGCTCAAGGGCAAGATCCTGAACGTGGAGAAGGCCCGCCTGGACAAGATGCTGGGCAACGACGAGATCAGGACCATCATCACCGCCCTGGGCACCGGCGTGGGCGTGGGCATCCAGGACATCAGCAAGCTGCGCTACCACAAGGTCATCATCATGACCGACGCCGACGTGGACGGCAGCCACATCCGCACCCTGATCCTGACCCTGTTCTTCCGTCATTTCCGCGAAGTGATCGAGAACGGGCACATGTACATCGCGGAGCCGCCCCTGTACCGGGTCAAGAAGGGCAAGACCGAGATCTACGCCTACAGCGACGCCCAGAAGGACCGCCTGGTCGAGGAGATGGGTGGGACGAAAGGCATCTACGTCCAGCGCTACAAGGGCCTGGGTGAAATGAACCCTGACCAGCTCTGGGAAACGACCATGAATCCCGACTCGCGCACCATGACCCGGGTGAAGGTGGATGACGCGGCGGAGGCCGACCACATCTTCACCACACTGATGGGCGACGAGGTCGAACCGCGCCGGCGTTTCATCGAAGAAAACGCGGCTCAGATCAATCTGGAAAATCTGGACATCTAGCGGACAGGTTTCCGCACAGCACAGAGGCAATCAATGGCCGACGAAAGAAACAATTCCGACAATCCGGAAACCCCGGATAGCCCGGACACTCCGGACCTGGGTTCGAGCGGCGAAACGATCGTCGAGGCGAACATCACCGACAAAATGCGGACGTCGTACATCGAGTACTCGATGAGCGTCATCATCAGCCGAGCGCTGCCCGACGTCAGGGACGGCCTGAAGCCGGTGCACCGCCGCGTGCTGACGGCGATGAACGACCTGAACCTTCAGCCGGGCCGGCCGTACCGGAAGTCGGCGAAGATCACCGGTGACACCACGGGTAACTACCACCCGCACGGCACTGCCGCGGTCTACGACACCATGGTGCGCATGGCGCAGGACTTCTCTCTGCGCTATCCCCAGATCGACGGGCAGGGCAACTTCGGTTCGGTCGACGGTGACAACGCGGCGGCCGAACGGTACACCGAGGCGCGTCTGACCAAGTACGCCACCGATATCATGGACGATCTCGAAAAGGAAACCGTCGACTTCGTGCCCAACTACGACGGCTCGCGCATGATGCCGTCGGTGATGCC
>CBDTUS010000267.1:0-4061 GCA_965363725.1 uncultured bacterium
TATACCTTACCGCCAAGGGGTCGCGGGGGCCGGAAGGAACGGAACGGGTTTTTGACGGGATGGATTTCGAATTGTGGAAGTAGGGGCCCCCGGGGGCCCTCGGCTTCGCTCTCTAGTTATCCTCTTGATGATCTGAGAGGCTAGAGTGTTTTCGTAACATGTATCGGTCAAACTGGGGAACAGTAAATGCCGCGTAACCGTGTCCAGGGGTATACAGCAGTCCCTTATCAATCAATCTTGATCTGATGGGCCCGGCTTGTTCCGTCGTCCGGTGGATTTTTTTGGCAACCTCACTTGCGCGATGAGGGTCGGGGCCAAGTTCTGCCATGGCGAAAAGATATTTCAATTCCAACTCGGTGGCGCGGTCGACGCGAACCCGGAAAAAGCTCTCGTCCAGCTTGGCTTCGACCAAAGGAAGAACTTGGGTTGCCTCAAAGCGAGTGATGGGAGAATCCGACGCCTCGTCCCACAAGAATTTTCCATATTCCTGAATAAAATATGGGTATCCCTGGGTGTACTCAACAACGAAGTCCACGGCGTCGGGATCGTATTCAACACCAAGAGCTCGGACTGGAAGGACAAGGGCGTCCCGGGCGTCATTTTTGGGGTTCAATTCACCTATCCGTGGAAACTGGAATAGTCTTTCACTATAGGATTTGGCTTCCCCTGCTAAACGTGGAATTTGGGGGAGTCCTGCCCCGACCAATGTAATGGGTAAAGACCTCCGGGCACATTTGTGTAGGGCTGCGATGAGAGCTTCGAGTTCGGCGGACTTCAAGTATTGGATTTCATCGAGGAGGAAGATAACCCCTATGCTTTGTTCGCGAGCAGCCTCCCCAAGGGCCACGAATAGATCGGTGAGGTCCTCCGCTATGGTACCGCTATCTCCAACTCCAGCGAGAGCCTCAACATCAAGGCCAGCGGTTATCGCACCATCAGGATTGAAGGTAATGGAAAACGACTTCAAGATGGCAGCGGCCCGGCGCGCCCGGTCGGTCCACCGTGCTTTGGGGGCGATCTGGAGAAGGGCTCTCCGCACTTGAGATGATATTTTGGAACCAAATGGCGAGTTTTTCTCCACCTCCCATTCCACTGTCGCCCAATTTCGTTCCTCGGCTATTTCCCGGAACACATCGAGAAGAACGGTTTTGCCGACACCCCTGAGACCAGTGATGATCATGGATTGTTCGGCGTAACCGTTTTCAAGACGTTCAAGAAGGACGTCGAATGATTCGATCTGTGCGTCACGACCAACAAGTGCGGGAGGTTTCGTTCCGGCTCCAGGGGCATATGGGTTTTTTCGAGGGTCCATGGCAGCTCCTTTTCAAACTAAGCACGGTTTATCGTATTTTGTTTAGTCTTGTCTAGTTTGTAAAGAATAATGTGGGACAATCCCTGGTTTTTGATTTTTTTTCCCAAGCGGGGCCCCCGGGGGCCCCGCGCTGACCCCAGCCATTGGTGGCAAACAAGAGCCATTTACAGTAGTATATCTCCCTCGCGTCCATGAAGCCCCCAGCCACTCCCAACCTTGAAAGGCTCCCGTGATAGGAAGTCTCCTGGCCCACTACGAAATCACCGGCCTGCTGGGCAAGGGCGGCATGGGCGAGGTCTATCGCGCCAAAGACACCAAGCTCGGGCGGGAGGTGGCTCTGAAGATCTTGCCGGCCGAACTGGCCGCCGATCCGATTCGCCTTGGGCGCTTCCAGCGTGAGGCCCGGGCCGTGGCCGCGCTCAACCATCCCCACATCGTGACCTTGTATTCGGTTGAAGAATCCGAGGGAACCCATTTCCTGACCATGGAACTTGTCGAGGGCGAGGATCTGCAAAAGGCCCTTTCCGAGGGGAAACCAACCCTGGACGAGGTCGTCACCGTCGGGATCGCGGTCGCCGAGGCCCTGGCCGCCGCCCACGCCAAGGGAGTCGTTCACCGAGATTTGAAGCCCGCCAACATCGTGATCGACACTAACGACCGGATCAAGGTACTGGATTTCGGCATGGCCAAGCTGGCGGACCCCGCCGAATCCGAAGCCGACCAGGCGACGCTGGATGCCCCGCTGACAATGGACGGCGCCATTCTGGGCACGGTGCCCTACATGTCCCCGGAACAGGCACGCGGGGAGGATGTCGATCACCGAACCGACATCTGGGCGCTGGGAGTGATCCTCTACGAAATGATTGCGGGCAAGCGGCCCTTCGCCGGCGATAACACGCCGGCCACCCTGTACCAGATCACCAGTGTCGATCCGCCGGCGCTGTCCAGCGTGAATCTGGAAACGCCGCCGGCGATGAACGCCATCGTGGCCCGGGCTCTGACCAAGGATTCCGCTCAGAGGTATCAGGCGGCCAAAGAAATGGCCGGGGATCTGAAAAACCTGGAAATTTCCCTTCGGACCCCGACGGAAACGGCTGCGCCCCAGGCCCAGCTCCCTCTTCTGGCCGTGTTGCCTTTTTCGGGCCTCAAGCCCGATCCCGAAACCGACTTCCTTGGCTTCGCTCTGGCCGATCAGGTGATCAGCTCACTGGCCTACATCGAAAACCTTTTGATCAAGCCGTCGAGCGCGGTCCGCAAGTACCAGGGTCAGTCCATCGATCAGGCCGCCGCCGCTCAGGACCTCAAGGTCGACTACCTGCTGACCGGGTATTACCTGAAGGAAAAGGACACCGTCCGCCTCAACGTGGAACTGGTCAAGACCGGCACCGACGAAATGGTCTGGCGGGACGCCATCCAGGTCCAGTACGACAACGTGTTCCAGCTTCAGGACATCGTTTCGGAAAAGGTGGTCCAGGGTTTGGAGATCCAGTTCCCCCAGGAGGCGCGGGGCCGAGCGGCGGCCAACGTTCCGGCGAATCCGGACGCCTACGAACTCTATCTGCGGAGCCTGTCTTGCCCCCATACAAACGAGGGGGATGAAGCGGCCATCGACCTGCTCCGCAGGTCTATCGACTTGGACCGGGATTACGCTCCGGCCCACGCGACCCTCGGTGTCAGGCTCGCCAGTTATGGCCTCATGGCCCTTCAAGGTCCGGACATATTCCATCAGATCGAGGCCTGCTATCTCAAAGCCCTGGCCTGTGACAGTGAACAGCTCCTTGCCCTGGGGGGCCTGGTCGGACTCTATACCGACAGCGGCAAGACTTTCCAGGCCCTGGATTTCGCCATGCGCATGCTTAATGTGAACCCGAATCACGCCCTGGCGCATTTTTGCCTGAGCTATGTGCTGCGCTTCGCGGGCCTTCTCGACGAAGCTCGGGCCGAGGGGCGGGCCGCGATGTCCCTGGATCCGGGAAATCCACATTTTCGCAACCTTGGGAACGCCAGTTTCTACGCGAGGCGGTATGACGAAGCCGTCGAGTTCTTTAGTCTAGACAAGGACAGTTTCATGTCCATTTCCTGGTCCGGTTTCGCTCTGTACCTGAAGGGTGAAAAGGAAAAGGGCCTGGAGATGATGGAATACGTTGTACAGCGCGAACCCGACGGGCATCTGGGCCACCATTTCGGAGCGCTCATGGCCGGATGGCGTGGGGAATACGAGAAAGGGATGGCGCTTGCCCGGTTGTGGGAAGCCCCTGGCCACTACGATGCCGAGTGGTGGTACAACCTGGCGAACACCTATGCGGTTCTGGGAGATCTCGAGAGTTGCACACGCACTCTGAAAAGATCAGTTGAAGGCGGTTTCATCTGTTACGATTACATGGCCAACGATCCGCTCCTGGAATCGATGAGGAGTGAGCCGGCCATCGCCGACCTGATCGAACAGGCGCGTCAAAAACACCTGGCCTTCAAGGAAGTCTACCATGCGAAATTTGGGTGATTTGACACTTCGTCCGAAAATCCGAGGTTAACCTCGGGTTTCTGGTCAAATCCTCAAATTCAAGACAAGGAATGCCGATGAACCGCCCTCTGACACTTGTTCTGGCCTTGGGATTGGCCCTGACTCTGCTCACCGCCTGCGGCAACAAGGAAACGGCCGAACCCACCCCCGAAGAAACCAATCTGGTCGAAGTTGGCCAGCTCGCCCCCGATTTTTCGGCCCAAACCCTCGACGGCGGCACCTTCAGCC
>CBDTUS010000268.1:0-4031 GCA_965363725.1 uncultured bacterium
ATGAAGTTTTCCCTCTCCACCAGCGAACAGGCTTCCACGAAGGTGCCTATCTTGCGGTTCATCGACCGTTCGAGGCCGCCTTCGGCTATGGTGGCGATGAGCTTTTCGACCGTGGCGCTGTCGGCGGCGTCCAGGTCATGGTCGGCGGCCCAGCGACTGACCCGGTCCATGGTCACGAACCCCGCGTTGGTGCTGTCGACCAGGTCGTTCAGGGAGTAGGCGGTGTCGTCGGCCCAGTCCATGATCTGGCATTCGAGGCTGCGGAAACCGTTGAGTTTTTTCCCGGGAGTCAAATCGGCGGGAATGGCGGTGCTCCCAAAGACGAAGTCCAGGAACTGTTGTTGGTCGTCGAAGATGAAATGCTTGACCGGGTTGTCCCATTGGCGGAACAGGGTCTTGTACTTGAGCACCCCGTCTATGAAGGCGCGGGTGGGATTCAAGCCGCGGCGGCTCCCCCCGCTGGTGAAGATGATCTCGGTGATCAGCCGCAGGGTCTGCGCGTTTCCCTCGAATCCGCCGTAGGGTTTCATCAGTCGGTGCAGGGTGGTTTCGCCCGCGTGACCGAAGGGGGGGTGGCCGATGTCGTGGGCCAGGGCCGAAGATTCGACCAGGGCGTAGTCGATCTTGAAGTCGTCTCCCAGCTGGTCGCTGGAACTGTTCAGATACCGCGCTATGGAGCCCGCGATCTGCGCCACCTCGATGGAGTGGGTCAGGCGCGTGCGGTAGAAATCGTATTCCCCCGACAGGAAAACCTGGGTCTTGGCCTGCAGGCGGCGGAAGGCGGCGTTGTGAATCAGCCGGTCGCGGCCGCGCTGGAACGCGCTGCGGTAGTCCTCGTCCCGGGGGTCGAGTTCCTCGCGGTCGAAGTCGTTGTAGAAGGTGTTGGTCATGATGGATTCGCTTTCCGGGAGGACCGCTGACGCACGGCTTCATACAGAAGCACGGCCGCCGAGGTTGAGACGTTCAAGGAATCGCCGACCCCGAGCATCGGGATGCCCACGGTCAGATCGGCCTGGCCTAGCCAAGCGGAACTGAGTCCTTCGTGTTCGGCTCCCAGGACGATGGCCGTGGGGCCGGACAGCCCGATCTCGTCCCAGCGATGGTCGGCCACCGGGCTGGTGGCCACCGAGGCTATACCCTTGGTGCGCAGGAATTCCTGCACCGTATCGGTGGCCGCGGCCACCGTCGGCACCGAGAAGAAGGATCCGCGAGAGGCGCGCAGGACGTTGGGATTGAAAAGGTCGGTGCCCCCGCCGCAGAGGATGACCGCGTGAGCCCCGGCGCCGTCGGCCACCCGCAGCACGGCGCCCAGGTTGCCGGGTTTTTCGACGCCTTCCAGCACGACCAGCAGAGGGGCGGATCCTAGCTCGAGCCCGGCCAGGTCGCGGGTCACCTGGGGTGCCACCACCAGCAGTCCTTCGGCTTGTTCACGATAGGAAATCTTGTCCATCACCGGATCGCTCACCTCGACGCTCTCGATACTTGCCAGATCCAACAGGCGGCCCAGCAACTCGGTGTGCTGCGGGGCGATCCGGGCGGGGCAGAAGAAGAGTGTCTGCAGGGGATAGCCGCTTTCCAGGGCCCGGGTGATGACCAGGGGTTCCTCGATCAACGTCACACCGGCGCGGTCCCGGTCCCGCCGGTTGCGCAGGCGGACCAGATCCTTGATCCGATCGTTCTGGAGGCTGGTGATGATCCCGGTGGCGTCGTTCATGGCGAATCCCCGAAGAAGGCGGAGTTTTTCACAGCCACGGGCAGGGCTGCGACCTTCCGCGATTGGTAGTCGAAACAGGCCATCCCGTTTTCGACCAGGGCGATGGCCCGGTCGTCGGCCGACCGCGTGACCCGATAGAAGATACGAAAGCCGCTGCGCGACGGCTCGGCGGCGGCCGCTTCGAAGGTCAACCGGTCGCCCGCATAGGCCTCGGCCTGGTAGACGACGGCGGTGTCGCCCAGGATCAGGCTCACGCCCCCGAAATCCAGCTCGCTCAGCCCATGGGAGGCCAGGAACGCGACCCGGGCTTCGTGGACCAACGAAAGCAGCCGGTCGTTGCCCAGATGCCCGCCGTAGTTCAGGTCGGTGGTGCGAACGGTCAGCTCGCAGGAGAAGGAATATGTGGCCAGTGGCCGAAGTTTGAGACGGGGCATGGTCATACACTCCGGAACGGCTGGAGTTTGCGATAGGACAGGCTGCGCCACAGCCATTCCATGGGGCCGAACCGGAAACGCTCCAGCCACAGTGGTGACCACCACAGCTGCAGCGCCCAGATTGCGACCATGATCCCCACCTGGCCGATGCGCGATACCTGGCCGAACAGCCCCAGTCCATATCCGTAGAAAATCAGCGAACAGATCACGGTCTGCATCAGGTAGTTGGTCAGCGCCATGCGGCCGACGGCGCCGAATCTGGCGCGCCATCCGGGCAGGGTTCCGCTCTGGCAGATCAGCATGACCAGGCCGATCCACCCCAGGGCCGTGAAGAAACTGCCCACATAGTTGTACTGGCCCAGGATGAAGAAAGAGAAAATGGGGTCCCAGTCCACGGCGAACTGCCGGATGATTCCCAGGCCCGTCAGGGGAATCCCCACCACCAGCCCGAGCAATATGAAGATCCAGTAGGTGCGACGGCTGGCCCGCGCCGAAAATACGCCCCACTTGAAGAGGGCCATGCCCAGCAGCATGGAGCCCGCGCCGCGCCACAGCATGTAGAAGGGGAAGACGGTGACGTGCATATCTACGGAGTTGGGAACCCGCTCCTCCATCTGGGAGGAAAACCCGCCTCGCATATGTTCGATTTCTTCGGCGATCTCTTCCGCAGGAGGCTGGAAACCTTCCTCGAACTGGGTGACAACCTCTGCGGGCCAGGTCCGGCGACTCCAGCCGGTCAGGCAGGATAGGGACATGCCGATGACCAGGAAGATCAATCCCCACACCACCAGCCGCCCGGGCCGCACGTTGCGGAACAGGAAGATGAACAGGCCGCACAGGGCGTAGCTGACCAGGATGTCCCCGGGCCACAGCAGGTAGGCGTGGATGAGTCCGATGACCAGCAGCCACCACATGCGCCGGTAGTGCAGGCCGGCGAAGCCGCGGCCCTTGGCCTTGGCGCGCTCGTTCATCAGCACGATGCCCGCGCCGAACAGCATGGAGAAGATGGTGATGAACTTGCTGCTGGCCAGCAGCTCCCCCAGATACCAGACCAGGCCGTTGAGGCCTGACATGTCTCCGTAGACGACGGGGAAGAAGTAGGCGGCCTCGGGCATGGCGAAGATCTGGACGTTCATCACCAGGATGCCCAGGATGGCCACGCCGCGCAGGGTGTCCATGGCGTCGATCCGGTCGCCGCCGGTGACGGGTCCCAGGGTGGGGGTTTCGGTTTCCATGATTCCTCCCTGGCTATCCGATCAAGACCCCGGCGATCGTGGCGGTCAGCCACGAGGCCAGCGCCCCGCCGAACATGGCTTTCAGGCCGAGGGCGGCCACGTCGGCGCGGCGGCCGGGGGTGATCGTACCGATGCCCCCGATCTGGATGGCAATGCTGGAGAAGTTGGCGAATCCGCACAGCGCGTAGGTGCCAATCACGACGCTGCGGGGCGACAGAGCGCCGCTGTCCCGCGCGCCCACCAGTTCGATGTAACCCACGAATTCGTTGACCGCGATCTTGGTCCCCAGCAGGTTGCCGAAGGTAGCCGCTTCGCTCCAGGGCACACCCATCACCCAGGCGATGGGGGAAAAGATCCAGCCGAAGATCTGCTGCAACGACAGGCCCAAGAAGCCCAGCCCGTAGTTGACCATAGCCACCAGGGCGATGAAAGCGAGCAACATGGCGCCGATGTTCGCGGCCAGCTTGAGGCCCACACCCGCGCCGCCGGCGGCGGCGTCGAGCACGTTGGCGTATTCGCGGGGCACGTTCAGGGTGACCGAGCCGCGGGTGGGCGATTCCTCGGTTTCCGGATACATGATCTTGGCCACGACCAGGGCGGCCGGCGCGGACATCACGCTGGCGGCCAGCAGGTGGCCGGGGTCGACCC
>CBDTUS010000269.1:0-4014 GCA_965363725.1 uncultured bacterium
TGACCCGCGGTTTCATGTAGCGGGTGATGTCGGTCAGGCAGGCCTCCATGTTCTGGTGCCACGCGCTGCGGTTGCCGCCGATCACCCCCATGTAATTCTTCATCGCCATGGAGCAGCGGGTCAACCCGTGGTGCTTGAGGATGGGCACGTTGATCACCAGGTCGGCCTCGGCCACCTCCAGGTAGACGGGCCACTCTTTGAGGTATTCGCCGCCCAGGGACACGTCCACGAATCGCTTCTGGTCCAAGTAGACCATCTTGCCGCCCGCGGCCTCCACGGCCTTGGCGATTCCGCTGTTCCGATAGGCCTGGCGGGCAGGATGGCAAGGATGGTCGCCCACCTTGACGGTCTTGGCGCCGGCGTCCAGACACAATCTGACCAGAGCGCCCACCACGTCGGGGTTGGTGTTGGCCGCCAGTTCGGGTCGACGGTTCCAGCCGATGTTGGGCTTGATCCACACCGTCTCCCCCTTGCCCACGAAGCGGTCCATGCCGCCCAGGGAGGCGATGGCCGCCTCGGTGAGGCCCACCGCTGCGGCGGTCAGGTTCGCGGTGGCCAGCTGGGTCGCGTCCCAGCGGGCGATGGACATGGCCGGCAGAGGGTCAGCGGCCAGGGCCGCCCGCGCCAGGGCGGCGAAATCGGCCGTCAGCAGGCCGCCGCCGACCAGGGCCGAGGTCTTGAGGAAACCACGACGAGTAGAGCCGGTCATGCCCGGGCCTCCCGTCTCTGCAGATGCCAGACCAGCCCGCCGACCAGGAGGATGAACGCAAGCGTCGCCAGCTGGTAGCTCCAGGGGGTGGCGACAAGGTCGCCGCCCTGCAGGGCCGCCCGGATCAAAAGGTACTTGGCCGCGTAGTAGGCCACCTTGCTGGTGATCACCGAAACGGCCGCGGCGGGCACGAAGCTCACGGATCGGCGCGCCAGGGCATGGAAAAGCAGGGTGTTCAGCACCAGCTCGCCCTGGATGATCATGACCTTGGGAAATACCGGGTGCCCGCTGGTCAGCATCGCCAGCAGAGGCATCCAGACGGCCATCAAGAGCGCGTTGCGACGGCTCGAGCCAAGGATCGCCACGAAGAGCAGCAGGCGCATGGGGTCGAACAGGTAGAAGGGATAGGCCGCGGCGTGCGACAGGGCGGGCACGGCGACAACGGCGGCGCAAAGCAGCGCGTCCAGGGATATGGTCCTGAAAGCCGGCCGCGTGAGGGCGATCGTGGACATTCGGATCTCCATCCGTCTGGGGACCCGTCGAATATACCACATGGCGGGGGTTTTGACTCAAGGCAATGGATGCCGGTCAAAGCCCCCGTCTCGAAACCCTATCGTCGCGCTTTCTCGGCCAGGTCCTTTGCTTCGGGGGTCGCGAAGGGGAAATGATTCAGCACGTCGTATTCCCAGACGTTGGTCGGGAAGATGACGACGAGTTCCGCGACTTCTTCATCCAAATTCTGGAACGAGTGAGGCACCATGGGGGGAATGTTGACGATGTAGGGCCCCTCCATGACGAACATCTCATCACCCAGGGCATAGAGGATCTTCTGGCCCGCCGTGAGCACGTGGGATTCCTCGCCCAGGTGGGTGTGCATCGGCGGGGCGCCCCCGGGTGCCGTGTAGGTGATGCCGATGGTCAGGTTTCGGTAGCCGTGCCTTTGCCCCTCCATGACGTGGACGTACTCGCCCGGCCCCGGGTTGATCACGTCCAGTTCGCTCTTGGCCAGAGCGAAGTCCTTGACCTCGGCCATCGCCGGAGAGTCGGTGGACCCGGGCACCATGCGGGTCTCCAGGACCTTATGGGGATGATGTTGGGTGTGGAGCTGAGCCCTCTGGTCATCGACCTCGAGGATCAACTCCCCGTGCTCGATCTGCTGGCTCGCCTGCGCATCGGTGGGCGTGTATGTGACGACGGGTTCCGGTGGTGCGGCGGGTTTCGGGTGGGCATTCACAGAATCTGGGATGATGGCGAAGGAACAGGTCAGGACTATCAACGCGAGATGGAGTTGGCTGAAGGTAGATTGCCTTGAATATTTCATGGGTTCCATATCTATAACCCCTTCACGGAGGACGTGAGGCACTTCGGAATTTCGTTCCACAATATAATTAAGTGTAATTTACTCGGCATTTGAGCTGGGGGTGAGACATCATTCTGCCAGGGTTGGCTAAGTGGACGCCGAACGTGCCCACCGACAACAGAACCTGCTTCAAGATCGCCGACAGGTGAAGGGGAAACAGGAAGTAGGCCCTTTTGTCCAAATATGAATTTTCGAAAAATCAGACCGCCGGGTCCGACTAACACTGTTTAAAAATTCAGGTTTGGTTTTTATTGCGACTTGCTGATGAAATAGAAGACGTAAAAAACAGCCCAAGCCACCAGCAGAATCGCCATGTTCTGTTTCGTGGATCTTTTGGGCCCCAGCAGCTTGATCACTTTCGGCGCGACGTACGTCACGGCGAGGAAGCGCCCTAGGCGCGCCGGGATGCTGGCCAGCAGAAACCACACCAACCCCACTCCGGCGGGGTGGGCCTGCGATGCGTAGATTTTGTACGGCACTCCTCCCAGCGGACCCTTGAACACGCCCCAGGCCCCCAGGTCGGCCAGGTCCGTCTGGACTTTCCCTATCATGCCCAGGGAAATCCCGGGAATGGCGTCCAGGGCCTGCAGGATCCCCACCGGATCCTTGATCCCCCAGAAGTACATGACCGTTCCCCCCAGGAGCGATCCGGCCAGCGTGTAAAAACACGCGATGACCGAGCGGCGTGAATCCACCAGACCGGCGGCGCTCAGGAACACGTCGGGAACAAAAAAGAACAGCGTGCCTTCAGCGAAGCCCCACAAAATGGCTATCTGGTACATTCCCATAGGATTCCGTGTCTTTCTGCCCCGGTCAGGGGCAGATTGGTTCGGCCGGCCAGAAACTACAGCAACCTGAATTTTCCACTCGGCACCCAGAATGAAGGCTAAATCCAGCTCCTGCCTTGGCGATAATGAGTTATCACATGTTCCCAAGGAAAGGAATTGCGGTCATGGATACGAATGCCACCAAGACTCCGGAAATGCAAACCGATGAACTGATGAACGCCCTCAACCAGATCAGTGACATCATTATTGGTCCGGAGTTGCGCTCCCTCAAGGAATATATCAGGTCGACGGATGAGGCGCGACAGCTTGAAGTGTCCAACCTGGAGCAAAAGATGGAAAGTGCCCTCGCCCAGATACGTGAGGACGCCATGGCCATATCCGCAGACCTCAGACACACCAAGACGGACTTGGAAGCGGACCGCCAGAAGTGGCAAGAGGAGATCGCCGACGCCAACAGCCGGCTAGAGAAGACCAGCGAGGAACTGGACCACCAGATCGAAACCCTCGAGACGACGTTGCAGACCAACGTGACCAAGCTCAAGGATCAATTCAAAACAGAGGTCTACAACCTCAACGAGGATCACAATCAGAGGTTCATTGTTGTCGAAGGCCGCATCACGCACTGCGAGGGCGAGAACAACGCTCGCAAGAAAGAGAACAACCGGCTCGCGCAGAGACTGACCCATGCCGCCAAGAGCCTGGCGACCGGCACCGGCGAGAACGCCGCTACGGAGAGCGATACCATGAAGCAAGTCGAATCTATTTTGACCGGGCTGGATGAGGTCAAACCGGAAAATGAGGATATGCCTGATTTCGACGCCGTTATCAACAAGGTCGAGACTTAGCCGTTTTTCCTAGGGACGGCCCGACCGCGCTTCCTCCAGGCGGCTGAGGTACTGCCCCGCCTGCCGGGCCACGGAATTGCGTCCGCCACGCTGCGCCAGTTCGAGGGCCTGGCGGCAGGTCTTCAGGGCCTCGTCGATTTGACCGCTCACACCCTGCACCTGACTCAACGACAAGAGTAGTTCCGGATCCGATCGCACCACGTTATCCGACAGACCGGCCAGCAAGGCGGCTGCTTCGGCCACCCGGTGCCCTGCCGGGTCGGGCTTGGCCACCAGGAATTTCACCAGGTTGTTGACGGCCTGCGGATCGGT
>CBDTUS010000270.1:0-3967 GCA_965363725.1 uncultured bacterium
CGTCCACCCTTTCGACAACCACCGCGCCCGCGCCGTCCCCGAACAGGATGCAGGTGTTGCGGTCGGTGTAGTCGGTGATGGACGACATGATCTCCGAACCGATGACCAGCACACGCCGGGCGTGGCCGGCCTCGATCTGGGCGCGCGCGTTCTGCAGGGCGAAGACGAAGCCGCTGCAGGCTCCCTCGAGGTCGAAGCCCCAGGCGTTTTTGGCGCCGATCATGTCCTGGATGAGGCAGGCGGTGGCCGGGAACAGCATGTCCGGGGTGACCGTCGGCACGATGATCAGGTCCACGTCCTCGGGCGTGATCCCGGCGTGCTCCATGGCCTGTTCGGCGGCCTTGGCCCCGTGGAACGAAGCGCCGACCCCTTTTTCAACGATGCGCCTTTCCTTGATGCCCGTCCGTTCGACGATCCAGTCGTCGTTGGTCTCGACCATTTTCTCGAGATCGGCGTTGGTCAGTTTCTTTTCGGGAAAGCTCATGCCGACACCGGTGATGCCGGCCGTAAAAAGCGTCCTTGCGGCCATGAGGCGGTCTCCATGGGGGTTGTCGGGGGTGGACCGCTGCATCCCGACGGTATGCGGCGGGAAAAAGGTCCGTATTTCAAACCGCCCCGCCGCGAACGGGACGGTTCCAATCGGTTCTGACTCCGGTGAAGTTAGATGATATCCGGCAGGGGATCAAGGAAAGGAAGGCCGATCCGGCGGGGTTTCATTCCGGATCCCGGCCCAATTCGAAGAGAAAATCCAGGCCGAAATCATGCAGGCCCGGCAGATGGCCCAGATCCGCGGACCAGTTCCGGTACCGATAATACCAGGCAGGCCATCTTTTTTCCGGCTGGATGGCAACTCCTTGATCCGTAATCGGTTGCTGCACTGGTGGCGGAAAGTGTTGCTCCTTCCAGTTTTTTTTCCGGGCCAGGATGCCCCAGTTGCGCAGGCCCGGTTTGAGGCTGCAGGTCCGGCGGGAACACACCGTCAGACCCAGCCGGTCGAAAATCTGGCCCAGGGTGCGGGCCGAAAAAAAGTAGATGTGCCCGCTGGGGCTGTGGGCGGGAAGGTTTTCCGAGCGGTGGAAATCGATCAATCTGCGGCAGTCGTTGAGGCCGTTGGGCACCGCCAGGTAGATCCGCCCTGCCGGCTTCAGGATCCGGCGGCATTCTCCCAGCAGTTCCACGGGATCCGGGACGTGTTCCAGGACATTGTTCAGGTGCACGTAGTCGAAATACGCATCGGGATAACCGGCCTCGACGAGGCTGCCCTTTTTCACGGCGAGGCCGAGTCGGTCGCGGGCGAAATCCCCCGCCACCCGGCTGAACTCCACTCCGTGGACCTCCCAGGAGGTGGTCTGCTCCAGACCTTTGAGGAAAAACCCGGTGCCGCAGCCCACGTCCAGGAACCGGCCGGCTGGGGCGATTTTCCGCAGCCGGCGCCCGAACCAGGCTCCGCCGGCCTCGGCCGACCTGGGACGCAACCCGAATTTTACCTTAGCATAGAAACGATCCAGGATCTCGGCGGTGGGCAGGGGATCGAAACAGATCACGTCACACGTCTGGCAGTGCACGAGGTCGCTGGCGTCCGCGGCGCTCAGGGCCGCCCGCGCCAGGACGGGTTTCTCCGCCGTGTCTCCGCAAACAGGACAGGGAGCCAAGGGGCACCTCCGGGCCGCGACGCCAAGGTGGGCAGGATCACCGTTGAAGCTACTCCAAGCCCCGACGGCTGGTCAAAACAAACCCCTGAAGGTCTCGCAGGGGCGAATCCTCCAGGGGTCATGTCGTGACCGAGACGGATGAAGGACTAGTCTTCCTTCTTCCCCTCTTCGGGCGCAGCTTCCACGGCGTCTTCCGCGGCGTCATCCACGGTCTCGTCCGCAGACTCCTCCGCGGTTTCCACCAGGGCGGCCTTGGCATCCGCCTTCTCCTGGGCCTCGAGAACCTTCCGGGCCCGCTTGCGCTTCAGGCTGTCAGTCCTCTTGGGCTTGGCCGTGTTGTCCACCAGTTCGAGAATGGCCAGCTCGGCGTTGTCGCCTTTGCGGGGACCCAGGCGCATGATCCGGGTGTATCCGCCCGGACGCTCGGCGTACCGCGGCCCGATCTCCTCGAACAGCTTTTGCAGCACCGCCGGTTCATTGACCTTGCGGGCGGCCATCCGACGAGCGTGCAGATCCCCGCGCTTGGCGAAGGTGATCAGCTTCTCCGCGACCTGGCGGGCCTCCTTGGCCTTGGGCACCGTGGTCTGGATCCGCTCGTGCTTGAACAGGGCCGTCACCAGGTTCCGGTACAGCATCTTCCGGTGGGCCGGAGTGCGATTCAGTTTCCGACCGCTGACATTGTGTCGCATGACTCATTCCATCCTTAGTATTCTATCGGACGCAGACTTTGAGGCCGCGTTCCTTGCGGTGCCGCCGGCTGGAGCCGGCTTGTGCTAGGAGGCGGCGCCCCCGCGTACCCTGTCGGCGATCTCGGGATCAAAGGACATGCCGAACGTCAGTTCCATGCCATCGAGGATCTCGCCGATTTCATTGAGACTCTTGCGGCCGAAGTTGCGGAACTTGAGCATCTCCTGCTCGTTCTTCGTGACGAGGTCGAACAGGGTCTTGATGTGGCCGGACTTCAGGCAGTTGGCCGACCGGACCGACAGTTCGAGTTCCTCGACGTTCCGCGAAAGCAGTTCGACCAGACGCTCCTGCTCCTCGTTCACTTCAATTTCCTGCGCATCGATGGGCGCCTCGTCGAAGTTGATGAACATCTGGAGCTGATCCTTCAGGAGCTTCGCCGCAAAACCGATGGCATCCTCGGAGCGGACCGCACCGTTCGTGGTAATCCCCAGAACAAGCTTGTCGTAGTCCGTCCGCTGGCCCACACGGGTATCCTCGACCCGGAAGCTGACCTTCCGCACGGGCGAGAAATTCGTATCCATGCGGATGACCCCGATCATCTCGTCGGGAATGTTGTGGTTTTCCCGGTCCACGTAGCCGCGCCCGGTGTCCACGTAGACCCGCATGCTCAACCCTTCCTTCTCGGTCAGGGTGCAGATCACGTGGTCGGGATTGGCCACCACCAGATCGGGGTTGCCCTCGATCAGGCTGGCGGTTACCTCGCCCGGGCCGTTCACGTCGATGGTCGCCCATCCGGACGGCGCGTCGGACAGGGTGAACACCACCTGTTTGAGATTCAGCACCAGATCGGTGACGTCCTCCAGGACGCCCGGAATGGTGCTCAGCTCGTGTTTGACGCCTTCGATCTGGACGGCGGTGATGCCGTGCCCGTGGATCGACGACAGCAGGGTCCGGCGCAGGGCGTTGCCCAGCGTGTGACCGAAGCCGCGCTCCAGCGGGGCGATTTCCAGCTCGGAGAACGACTCCACCTGGGTGTTCTTGTTCACCTTGACGCCCTCGGGCATCATCATGTTGACCCACTTCATAAACTTCTCCATCCCTTCGTGCCCCTACGGCACTTTACTTCGAGTAGAGCTCCACGATCAGGTTTTCCTGGATCGGGATGGGCAAGTCACTCAGCTGGGGCTCGGAAAGGAGCCTGCCTTCCAGCTTCTTTTCGTCGCCTTCGACGAACGGCAGCCGGTCCCGCTTCGCGTTGTCCTTCAGGGAATCAACGATCTGGGGAATGTTCTGGCTCTTGGTGCGGATGCTGACCGTCTGGCCGACCCGGACCTGGCGACTGGGGATGTCACAGACGCCGCCCTCGACAAGCACGTGCTTGTGGCGGATCAGCTGGCGAGCCGAGGACCGCGAAGGCGCGAATCCCAGCCGGTAGATGAGGTTGTCGAGACGCTTTTCCAGGAGGTTGAAGAGGTTTTCCCCCGTCGCACCCTGCTGCCTGTTCGCTTCGGCGAAATACAGGCGGAACTGTTTCTCCAACACGCCATAGATTGAACGGACCTTCTGCTTCTCCCGAAGCTGAAGTTTGTAGTCCGAGGGTTTACGCCCGCGGCGACGGCCATGCTCGC
>CBDTUS010000271.1:0-3924 GCA_965363725.1 uncultured bacterium
GCTCGTGGAAGCGCAGCTCGAAATCGGCGAACAGGGTCTGCCGGAAGATGGTCAGCCGGATCGATTCCAACCGCTGATTCAGCAGCATGAGCTTGACGTCAACATCGTCGGCCTTGGCCAGCATGTAGTTGGTCAGCAGGGCCTCGTTGCAGGTCGACGCGATCTCCGCCAGAAAGGTCGTGTACCCGGCGTAGATGGGCGGCTGGCTCCGGTTGCTGTAGACCGAGTGCAGCGCGTGGCCCATCTCGTGGGCGGTCGTCGAGACGGCGTCCAGGGTGTTGTCGAAGTTGTGCAACACGTAGGGGTGGATGTCCTTGGCCAGCACGCCGTTGCTGTAGGCGCCACTGCGTTTGTCCTCGTTGGGATAGATGTCGATCCAGCCGCTTTCGGGATCCATGCCCTCGGCGAGAAGACCCACGTACTCCTTGCCCAGGGGTTTGAGGCCCTGGGTGATGAGGCTCTGGGCGTCGGCGTAGCTGTAGTTGGGCTCGACGCCTTCGATCATGGCGTTGTAGAGGTTGGGGAAGGTCAGGGGGCCTTCGAGGCCCATGACCTTGCGGCGCAGTTCGACGTACTTGTGCATGGTGCGGGGCAGGCTCTCCCGCACCGTGTCGATCAGCATGCGGTAGGCGCCGGTGGAAATGTTGTCCGGTGACAGGGAGGCCTCGAGGCAGGTTTCATAACCGCGGGCGTCCTTGGACATGATGTGGGACTTGACCACACCGTCGACCAGGACGGCAAACGTGTTCTCGTAGCCGCGCAGGGTGCCGAAGAAAGCGTCGCGGGCCTGGACCCGGACGGCGTAGTTCTCATCCGACCTGAGGCCGGAGAAACCGCTGACGGTCATGGGCACGCGCTGGCCCTGGCCGTCGACGATTTCCGGGAACTGCATGTCCACACCCAGCAGGGCTTCGTGGACGTCGCTGGGGACCGAACGCATGTTGCCCGTCAGGGCCATCAGCCTCTCCTCGGGGCTGGACAGTGTGAATTCCTGCTGACGCCACAGTTCCGAGAAGTAGTAGTGGTAGACCGACAGTTCCTCTTCCTCGGCCATGAAGTTCTTGATGACTGCAGGATCGATTTCCAGCAGCTCGGGCTCCATCCAGCTGGTGGCTTCCCCGAACGACGGGAAAAGGGCGGCCACCTGGCCCTGCATCTGGCGATGATCGTTGTTGCCCTGATCCACATCGTAAAGGGTCTGTGCGTAGACATAGAGTTTGTACAGGCGGATCATCATGTCGTGAGTCGCGTTGTTCGCATCCAGCATCGTGGCGGCGGATTCCCCGAGCCGGCCCTGGAATTCCATCAGCTTGGGAATGTCCCCGCCGATGGCCTCCAGCTCGGCCTGCCAGGCTTCCTTGTCCGGGAAAATGTGCTGGGGGTTCCACTGGTAATTTTCCGGAATGCTGCTGCGGGGAGCGGAAGGATCGGGTTCAAAGCCGGCCGCCGCGGGGAGGGCCAGCATCATGCAGGCCAGAGCGGCCAGCAGAGCAATGAATCCGGCCTTGCGGAGAAGACCCTGATGCGACATGGAAATACCTCCAAAAGTGAATGGACGAACACGAGCCCGATTCCAGGGGGAACCGGGCGGTCGGGGAAAAGCGAACAGGACACGACGCCGCCGGCCCCGGGGACCGGCGGCAGGTTCTTATCTAAACAGGGGCCGACCGAACTTGTCGGTGACCGGTCCCGGATCCGACGCCTTGGCGGCGGGGAAATCCACGGCGATATTCACGAAATTGAAATAACCGGAAACGGGATCGTGGGTACAGCGCATTAGCATGTCGTCCATGTACCCCACGACGTAGAAGGTGCTGGGGTCCGCTCCCCAGATCCCTGTGAGACTGACGGTCCCGTCGAACAGGACGGTCCGCGACCCGGTTTCGGAAACAAAATCGTAGTCCACGGTCTGGTAGACGATCGTACCCTCGTCGGTGACCATGTATATGTTCCCCGGGGCGTCCAGCCAGATGTCCTGGATGCCGGCCCTGGGGTTGCTGGTGACCGCGGGGTAGAATGAGGTCCAGATGGTGTCGACCCGGGCGTCGGAAAGCTGGAAGAGCCAGCCTTCGGAGGTCCCCAGATAGTTGCGGCTCAGATCGGCCGGGTCCGAAGTGCTGGACAGCATCCATTCGGCGTCCACGATCTGCTCACCGCTCAGGGGCCGGAGAATCCAGTCGGGCAGCACGGAAAAAGCGCCGGTCACGGGATCGGGTGGCGGGAAGGTGGTGTGGTCGGCCACCTGGAAGACGCCGCCCTTGGTGCCGGTCATGCCGTCGGGAACACCGGTGAACCTGGGGTCATCGTAGGCTCCGCCGATGAAGAAACTGTTCACAGTGATGAGGGAGGCCACGTTTTCACTGAACAGAAGGGTGTCGGTGGGAGCTCCGTTCTCGTCGAGGATCCAGCTCAGGCCGGGGAGGCCGTTCCAGTTGCTGCCGCTGAGGCGTCTCAAGGTCCCTTCAAACCCGCAGGCGAAGATGTCGCCCCTGAAGCGCCCGATCCCGTAAAGGTCCTTGGTGACCCCGGAAGACATGCCGCTCCAATTTCTCCAATCGTCGCCGGAGTTGCGCAGGATCGTTCCGCCGTGTCCGATGGCATAGAGCATGCCGTCGCCGGCGCCCCAGATCCTGGTGATGGCATTGCTCGTCCCTAGGGGTACCGGAGCCCAGTCATTGGTGCCATTTCCGTCGTAATGGAACATGGCGCCACGGGCCCCGGCGGCGTAGACGTCGTTGGGGCCGCTGCCAAAGACGGTGAACAGCCAGTTGTTGGGATCAGGGATGGGCTGGGTCGGGAACGGGGGTTCTGCCGCATCATCGGAGCACCCTCCGGTGAACAGGGCAGCCACCACGAGAGCGCAAACCATGAATACGGGAAGGCACAGCTTGGCTTTCGGACTGACTTTCGGGCTCATATGGCCGGTCAGGACAGATGCAACTTTGTTCATTGCAGAGATATCCTCGCGTTCAGCTGGTGGGGAGAACGGAACGGCCGGCCACCGAGTCCGGTCGTCCCCCGGAGAAATCGATCCGAAATCCATTCCTCGGGGAAAAACACCGGAAAAAACCATGCCCGCCAGGAGGCAGAGGCCGCATTTCCAACCAATGAATATTAGGGCTTTGCCCCCGAAAAGTCCACACTTCATCAATCGGAAAATGGATTGGGACCTTGCAGAAATCCCTACCTGTGACAAAATTAGCACCCAATGGAGGGTTTCTTCGCCGCCGGTGGCACGAATCCCCGAACCGGGTTCCCTTGTGCGGGAACCCCGGGCTCCTGCAGAAACGAGATTGCATGTCCGACCTCGCGGCCAGCGCCGTAGACCCCTCAATCGACCTCTTCGCGGAGATCGATCGGTTGCGCCGGGAAATGAATGCCGTCATCCTGGCTCATTTCTACCAGGAGCCCGATATTCAGGATATCGCCGATTTCATCGGCGACAGCCTCGCTCTCAGCCAGCGCGCGGCCGAAACCGAGGCCGAAGTCATCGTATTCGCCGGGGTCCACTTCATGGCCGAAACGGCCAAGATCCTCAACCCGGACAAACTGGTTCTCCTGCCGGATCTGGAAGCGGGTTGCAGCCTCGCTGACGGTTGTCCGCCCGATGAATTCGCCGCCTTTTTGGAGGACCACCCAGGGCACAAGGTCGTCAGCTACATCAACTGTTCGGCGGCGACCAAGGCCATGAGCGACGTCATCTGCACCAGCAGCAATGCCGTGAAGATCGTGGACTCCTTTCCCGCGGATCAGCCGGTGGTTTTCGCACCGGACAAGTACCTGGGGGGCTGGGTCTGCCGCAGTCTGGGCCGGGAGATGGTGCTGTGGCCCGGCTCCTGCGAAGTGCACGAAATGTTCAACGAGAAGAGGCTGGTCGAGTTGAAGGTATCCCATCCGGACGCGGTGGTCGCCGCCCACCCGGAG
>CBDTUS010000272.1:0-3836 GCA_965363725.1 uncultured bacterium
CGGAATTTTTTCCATCCTCAGGTGATGCCCGACGGACGGATCATCGCCATCGAGTCGACCATGGTGAACGAGGACGCCGGTCCTTTGGCCGTGTTGAAACTCGAAGCGGGCCCGGCCGATCCGGTCAGGACCGGCGTGGCCGATCACTGGGACGTGTTGACCACCCTGGTCAACAACGACGGGGCGCCCTGGGCCTACGGCGTTTTCAAGTATCCCGTACCCCTGGGTGAAAACACCTACGTGGCCAGCTACTCCCTTCCCGCGGCCGAAGAATCGGACGTGGACTACGGGCTGTACACCTTCGGTCTGAACCAGACGGGTAGCGGCACTCAGGAAGATCCCGCCACCATCTCGCTCAGCGACATGACCTTCCTTTACAACGATCCCAACACCAACGAATACGACGCCCAGCTTCTGGCCCCGCACGAGCCGCCGCCGGTGATCACCTCGCAAGTTGACGAGTCGCTGGACTACGGCATTATCCTCGCCAATGACGTTTTCAACCGCAGTCCCGTCGATGGACAGGAAGTTCCCGTTTTGGGTGAGGACCCCATCACCGAGGTGGCCATCATCGCCGGTATCCCCACGGAGCGGGGCGAGCCCAACGATTTCTCCGCCAACGAATTCGAGAAGCGTGCCCTGCTGGGTTTTGCGCCCGTGTTGCCGGACGGATCCTTCAAGGTGAAGGTGCCCGCCGAAACCCCCATCACCCTGGCGACTCTGGACGAACTTCGACGTGGCCGTGTGGTCAAGCGCGCCTGGATTTATCTGCAGCGGGGCGAGGAGATCAACAACTGCACCGGCTGCCACCAGGATCGCGAGTTCTCCGCCGATCTCGGCAATCCGAATCCCCTGGCGGCCACGTCTGCGGCCCACGAACTGAACGTGCGGCCGGAAGACTATACCTACATCAACTACCGGGATCACATCGGGCCCATCGTTGAGGCCAATTGCGCGTCCTGCCACTTCCCCACCTACACCGAGCGCGACTCGCTGGTAGTGGACGAAGGCATCTACGTCACCGTGATCGACACCATTCCGCCTCCGGGTCACCTGGACCTGACCGCCGTGCCCGACACGACCGGCCGCATGATGCAGGTCTTCCCCCGTGGTTACATCAACCTGTCCGGCGAGTCCGAAACCTCGTTGCGACAGGCGGTACAGCCTGGCTTTGCGCGTCAGTCTCCATTGATCGACTACGTACACGGCGTGGATGAGGCCGCGGCCCAGGGACCCCACCCCGCGTCCAATCCGCTGACGGCCGAGGAACGGGAACTCTTCACGCTGTGGGTGCTGCTGGGCGCCCAGTACCGATAGGAATGTCATGAGGTTTTTTCTAGCTGCAATTCTGGCCTTGATGACGGTGTCGTTTCCCAGGGTCTCTCCCGGGGCCGCGGAGCCGGATCTGCTGGCCGAACCCATGGTCGACCTGGCCGGCGCCACCGCCAGCCTGGCCGATTTCCGGGGCGAGGTGCTGGTGGTTAATTTCTGGGCCAGCTGGTGCGCGCCCTGCCGGGAGGAGCTGCCGGTGCTTGATGCCTGGAACTCGGAATGGTCCGGCAAGGGTGCCCGCGTGGTGGCGGTTTCCATCGACAAGCGCATCGGTAACGCCGAACGGTTCGTCGCCGATACGGGCCTCGAGATGTCCGTGCTGGTGGACGGCCCCGACGGCCTGGCCGCCGACCTCGATCTGACCGCCGTGCCCAGCACCTATCTGCTGGATCGCGACGGTCGCGTGGTCATGGTGGTCCGCGGTTTTGCCGAGGATGAACTCCTTCGCCTGAAAAAGGCGGTCGAGGATCTCCTGAAAACTTCAGCCAAGGGGAGTAACGCATGAGCCTGGTGCGCAAAAATCTGAGTTTCCTTTTGGGTGCCGTGGGACTGGTCACGGTGCTTGGAACCGGCGGCTGCGCTTCGGTCAAGCCCTACGAAAAGGAACATCTGGCCGATCCGCTGATGTCGGATCGGTACGCGGCCGAGGGCGACATGCACGAGATGAAATGGCTCGAGGCCCGTGAGGGCTCGACCGGTGGCGTCGGCGGCGCCGGCGGCGGGTGCGCGTGCCGATGAACCGACTGACGGCAGGAACGGGAATGATCCTGGTGGGCGCCCTTATAGTGGCGGTGCCGGCGCTCGCCCAGCAGGGACGTGGCATGGCGTCCTATTCCCTGAACATGTTCTCCGACGTCGACGGGGTGAGTGTCTTCACCCATTACGTGGACTACGGTCACGATTTCAGCGATGAACTCACCGCGGGCCTCGAATGGGTTCACGACATGGTGGTCATCCCGGCCCTGGACGCGCCGCCGGGCAGCGACGAAGCCGTGGACGCCATCACCACCGCCAGTCGTCCCATCAAGGATCTGGCCGACGCCTATGAAGACTTCGTGAAAGTCCGTGATTCCCTTCAGGCCACAGTTTCCTGGAAGGGGGCTTCGGCGGGGTACTATGTCTCGTCGGAAAACGACTACTTCGCCCAGATGATTTCGGCCGGATACAACCATGGGTTTCTGGGGCAAAACCTGAACCTGGCGGTGGGCGCGGCCTTCAGCTGGGACGACATCCGGCCGGTCTCGGACGCCTTCGGTCCCGGAGTGCCTTCCTATAGGAAAACCCTTCACCTGAACGCGGTGGCGACCCAGATTTTGACCTCGCACACGGTGCTGCGCCTGGGTGTGGAATTGAACGAGGTCGAGGGCCAGCAGCACGACCCCTACCGGTCTGTCTACGTGTCCGGTTCGATCGTGCCCGAGCGTCACCCTACCAGCCGGTCGCGACGGAACGCCTTCCTGAGATTGAACCAGTTCCTGGGGGCCGAATCGAGTCTGCAGGGGGATTTCCGCTACTACCAGGACGACTGGGACATTTCATCCCGAACCTATGGCCTGAAACTGAACCAGCGGGTGTCGCAGTCGGTGACCGTGCGCTATCGCTATCGCTACTACTCCCAGCTGCCGGCCTGGTTCTATCGCGACGACTACCGGACCACCGGTTCGGTCACCGGATACCAGAGCGGCGACTATCGCCTCGGTGACTACGGATCTCATCTCTTCGGCGGTGAATTCGTGATCTATCCCGTGGAGCTGATCAAGAGCCTGGATTTCCTGACCAATGCCGAGTTCGCCTTTGCCTACGAGCGGTATTTCAACAGCAACAACTTCACGGCCAACATCATCGGAACGAGTCTGAGGATTTCGTTCTAGTTAGCTTGCCAAAGGAGCAGGACATGAACCGCTGCGCCATCACCATAACCCTGTTGCTCTTCCTGACCGGAAGCGCGCCGGGAGCCACTTTCGTGCCGCGACCCTATCTGGACGAGGGGGGCGTCGAGACCCTGAACAGCGAGGTGACCAACCGGATTCTGAATCGGGAGCTCTTCGGAACCCCTTGGGCCACGGTCGTCATCGGCCGGGTGGATATCTACGAGAGTTTTCCCTACCTGGAAAGCCGCCACTACCAGGTGGTGTCGGACCCGGAATGGAATCGCCTGTTGATGGGCGAGGTCGCCAGCGGTCTGGCCGCCTTCGACGGCAAGAACTCCAGCGTGGGGTCCCTGTCCGAACCGCGGGGCATGAGCGTGGATGACCAGGGCCTGCTTTTTCTGGCGGACACCGGCAACGATCGCGTCGTGGTCTTTCGGGCCGTGACGGAGTTCGAAACCATCAGCCTCGAGCCGGTCCAGGTGATCGACGGCCTGTCCGCGCCCTATGACGTGGACGTTTCGGACGGAGGCACCCCCTTCGCTCCGGAAGACGACCGACTCTACGTGGCCAATTCCGGACGCAACGAAGTGCGGCGGTACACACGTGACGGGGATTCCTGGCAGCTATCCGGCA
>CBDTUS010000273.1:0-3831 GCA_965363725.1 uncultured bacterium
TTCCGGCAAGTCCAAGGCCTTCATTCAAACCATCGTACACGACGAAAATGTCGGGGGCCTCGCGCATCTGGAGTTCCCTCACCAGGGTGATGACTTCCTGGGTAGAAACGAAGCCGGTGTGCCCCAGGTTCAGGACCCGCGTTTCCACACCCCACTCATTGAAGAGTCGGGCCAGTTGACTGGGAACCGTCTCCCGATCCGGAACGCCCATTCCCCAGGTCGTCGAACCACCGATCATCCAGATCCGCAAGGCTTCCGCGGAGTCCGAGTTGTATTCCGTGACCCGGTATCCCTCGTCATCGACATTTACGTATTCACCGCGAATGGGTTTGCGAGTCCAGACGGTGTAGGGTTGATAGTTGAGCCACTGGGCGGTTCCGATCTTGATCTCGCTCCACAGGGCCACCGGGTCGTATTCCGCGCCCTCGTAGGCCGCCAGGTAGGCCCGCTTTTCATATGAACCTCCCGCGTTTTCGGGTTTGACGGTGTCCTTGGCCATGAACAGCAGGCGCAACGCAACATCCCCGCCGATGATCAAGAGCAAGTAGAAGCCGAACATGGCCAGCAGGGTTTTCAGGCGGTGATTCAAGAAGCTTCTTTCGTGGGCCATGAGGATCAAGACCAAGGCAACGGATTTTGGTCACCATTCTACACATCCGGCCTAACCGGTCAAGCCGTCCCCTGGCAGCCTATCAGTCTTGGCTGGAGGAAAGTTTCCTGCGCAGAAGGGATTTCACCTTGCTGGCCATTTGATCGTTGATAACTGTCAGGTTGATGTTCTTGCGTTCGTCAAACGCCCAGTTGCGCTTGTAATCCTCGGTTCCCCGCATGAAATCAAAGCTCGTGGTGCCATCGCCGAAACATTCCTCAAGCAGAAACCTGATCAGAAGTCTTCCGGGAGCAAATTTGTAATAATCCGGATGGAATCCGACACTCCAATGGTAGACGACATTGCGGTACCTCAATCCGATATTGTAGGCTGCAGTATCCGCACCGACCTTCAACAGGGAAATATCCAGCATTCCCTTGGGGCCCAGGCGAAGGGCGACCTGCTTTAAAAAATCGAGTTTGCTGGACAGATCCTGTTTGTTCTTCTCATTGAAATGTTTCTGATTGACCTGTAGGAGGTCGCTCCAGAGAGCGTCGTCGGACGTTTGGTGGCGTACCAGTTCCACTGGGCCGATCTCTTCCAGCTTGGCAAGGCGCCGCCTTATGTCCGATCTGAATTTCGCCCGGACCTTGCCGAAATAATCCTCCCAGGAGGTGTCTATTGTCACCTGGAGACAGGCCGTGCTCTCGTTGGTGTCGCAGGTCAACCCTTTGTCGGTGGAGGCAGCTATAAACGCCGGCAGGTTGGGCGAGTCCGCGCGGATTTCACGGAAGTCGATTCGGTCCCAGCTTTGCCGGATTTCGAACAGATAGTCCACAAAAGCCGCCATGATCTCGTCGTGTCGTTCGGGCACGATGAAATCCCCATAGTCGGAGGAACCCTGGCCGAGGAAAATGATCGTGCGTTCATTGGCCAACCCCTTGACCGCCTGAGAGGTCGTGATCGCCAAAGGCGCGATGCCGACGGTTTTTTCGCCCTCACGGGCGACCAGGATCAAGAGTTCCCGGCTGCCGCAGTAGTGGCCCCACAGGAGACGGGTCCAATCATAGGTCGCATGGACCGTGGCCTCCTCATATCTGTCCAGAAGCGAGTCCCAGGCGTTCGACAACTGGTCAAAACCGTGTGCATCGTTTATTTCGACAATTTCCATCGACATTCGCATTTCATTCCGGGTTGGATTGGCAAAATCACCTTGCTAATACCATTTTCGTACATCGCCATGATTTTTAAAGGTATTTCTTTTATAGCGTTACCGCCGCAAATTTGATAAAATACTTCTCTTGAAGCACTGGCGTGGCCCGGTCCTATTCGCGGACCGACTCTCCATGCAGGGGATTTGCTTCCGGATTTCTCATTTTTTCCCTGTTGACGTAGAAGGAGTTCCGAGTTGGCATCATCGGTACAAGAAACCGTCTGGAACTGGCGGGATAGTTCCGGCCGCAGTGCTGGGAAATCAGAAGCCGCTTCCTTGCGCCGGCAAGCGGTGATCCAGGCGGCCGTGATGGGCGTGATCGGATTCATACTCTACCAGTGGATCGGTCACGTGACCTTTGCCCGGATTGTCTGGGGGCTGGCAGGTGTTATCCTGATTCTCGGGCTGGTGGCTCCGCGGGCCTACAAACCGATTCATGGATTCGGCCAGTGGCTGGGACGGGCGGTCGGGGCACTACTGACTTATCTGCTGTTGGTTCCGCTGTTCTTCCTGGTCTTTACTCCAGGTGCGTTGATTCTTCGCCTACAAGGGCGAGACCCCATGCACCGGCGAGCCCGCGATCGGAAGTTCACCTGCTGGATACCCCGGCGCAGACAGGCCACAACCGAGACGTATAGCCGCCAGTTCCTGCTTGAAGACAAGACCGCCCGCGGAGAACTTCGGCCCGTCGGCTCAGGGAACCCTCTGTCCGGGGAGGGTCAAAAATGAACATCCTGGGTATCTCAGCCTTGTACCATGATTCGGCGGCTTGTCTGCTGCAGGACGGCCGCATCGTCGCGGCCGCTCAGGAGGAACGGTTCACGCGCAAGAAGCATGATGCGAGCTTCCCCCTACAGGCCATCCGTTATTGTCTGGCCGAAGGAGGCGTCGACAAGAACGGGATCGATGCGGTTGTTTTCTACGACAAACCCCTGACCAAGTTCAGTCGAATCCTCAAAACCTACTTTTCGGTCGCTCCCAGGGGGCTGTCATCTTTCCTGATGGCCACTCCGATCTGGCTTCGCGAAAAACTGTGGATCCCCGCCGAGATCGAATCCTGTCTGGACAAGGCGGGGGCCGGTGATCCCGGGCGGATCCTGTTCACCGAACATCATGAAGCCCACGCTGCGAGCGCTTTTTTCCCGAGCCCCTTCGAAAGTGCGGCCGTCCTCACCCTCGATGGTGTCGGGGAGTGGGCCACGAGCAGTCTCAGCCACGGCCGCGGCAACAAGATCACCATGCTCGAGGAAACGCACTTCCCCCACAGCCTGGGATTGCTCTACTCGGCCATGACCTATTTTACCGGGTTCCGGGTCAACTCGGGTGAATACAAGCTTATGGGCCTGGCCCCTTACGGCGAGCCCACGTTCGTCGATGAGATTCGGGACAACCTGATCGACATTCGCGATGACGGCAGTTTCCAGCTGAACATGGACTACTTCGGGTTTCTCGACGGCCTGACCATGACCAACAGCAAATTTGCCGACCTGTTCGGCGGCCCGGCACGCCAACCCGAAACGGATCTTAGCCAGCGGGAAATGGATCTGGCTCGTTCCGTCCAGGTGGTCACCGAAGAGGTGGTCCTGAAGATGGCCGGCCACGCTCGCAAGGTGACCGGGGAAAAGAACCTTTGCCTGGCCGGGGGTGTCGCCCTCAACTGCGTGGCCAACGGGAAAATCCTGCGGTCGGACATGTTTGATGACATCTGGATCCAACCCGCGGCCGGCGATGCAGGTGGCGCACTTGGGGCTGCCCTTTTTGTCTGGCACCAGTTAGAGGACAAACCTCGCCAGGTGGACGGCAAGACGGACTCCATGAAGGGTTCCTACCTCGGCCCCCTGTTCACCGACGATCAGGCCGCCGAATGGCTTGATCATAAGGAAATCCCCTACGAACGCCTGGCCGACGGGGATCTCGAGAAGAGGGTCGCCCAGATAATCGCCGACCAGAAGGTGGTCGGCATGTGCCAGGGCCGAATGGAGTTCGGGCCCAGGGCCCTTGGAAACCGCTCCATCATCGGCGATGCGCG
>CBDTUS010000274.1:0-3830 GCA_965363725.1 uncultured bacterium
TCGCTGATGCCGGCGGACACCACCGGGTTCAGCACCGGCTTCGGCGATCCCATGGGCTACAACTCGCTCTTCACGGTCCGTGCCCTGCCGGGTATCCGCTCCGATGGATTCGGCGGGTTCGAACAGCCAGAAATCCTGTATATCAGGTTCACCGATCATGGCGGCGAGCAGGAATGGTTTTCGGCCCTGAACAACATCGGCCTGCGGGTGGACGATGACTATGACGTGTATTACATCAACAGCAACAACTGCCTATACGGGAACGGAATCGGGGGTCGGGCCAGCAGTATCATGCTGACTGACTACGACGATATCCTGTTCTCCTCGGAACAAGAGCAGGCGTTCACCATCCTTCATTTCGGCATCGAGACCCTGACCAACTGGCTCGGCCAGGGTGGCAAGGACATTTTCCTGACCGGGGACGGTCTGGCCAATGACCTGTCCTATGAGGGCACCGTGTACATGACGTTCCTCGAAGAAGTCATGGGGGCCACCTTGGTGACGTCCGACGTGCGCGGGCTCATCGACAACCAGGCCACGCCGCTGATCAAGGCTGTTCCCGGCAACCCGGTGTTCACCGGCGAGCTGCAAACCTGGATCGCCTACGGGGGCTGCCCCAGGATGAACACCTTCGACGGCGTCAACACGTACGGCACCGGGCAGCGCCTGGCAGAATTCACCGATGCCAGCGGCCAGATGGGGCAGTTCAACTTCTCGGCGGCCACGCTGAACATCATGAACCCCGGGCCCACCCAGAGCAGGGCTATTTCGATGCCCATGGATCTGATGTTCGTCCACACGGATCCGGCCGCGCCCGGTAACCCACTCGCGGGCCGCGCCCAGTTGCTGGAGGACGTCCTTATGTACTTCGGACAGGTGGGGGACCCAATCCACGTGACTCCGGTGTTGCCGAAGTTCGCCTTCGCGACCAGCAACTATCCGAACCCCTTCAACCCGGGCACAACGATCAAGTACTCCTTGCCCAAAGCCGGCCACCTGAAGCTGAGCATCTACAACGTGCGTGGACACCTGGTAAAAACCCTGATCGATGGCACCCGGCCCGCGGGCGAGGACCAGACCATCGCCTGGGACGGCACCAACAACCAGGGCGCCGCCGTTTCGGCAGGTGTCTATTTTTACGAGGCCCGGGCCGGGGGCGAGGTCAAGGTCCGGAAGATGGCCCTGGTGAAGTAGGGCTTCAGGGAGTGAATCGATCAGGAGGACAACTTGATCGGCGAAAAGGTTTCCCACTACCGGATCACCCGCGAGCTCGGCGCCGGCGGTATGGGCGTGGTCTACGAAGCGATCGACACCAGGCTGGATCGCACCGTCGCCCTGAAATTTCTCCCGCCGGAACTGACCCGTGACCCTGTGGCCAAGGCCAGGTTCGTCCACGAAGCGAAAGCCGCCGCTGCTTTGGCCCATCCGAACATCTGCACCATTCACGAGACCGATGAATTCGAAGGACAGTCCTTCATTGTGATGGAGTGCTGCGAGGGTGAAACGCTGAAGGATAGGATTGCCCGAGGGCCATTAACACTGGAAGAGACTCTCGGTACTGCTCTGCAGATCGCCGAAGGATTGGTCAAAGCGCACGAACGAGAGATTGTTCACCGCGACATCAAGCCGGCGAACCTATTCATCACCTCCGACGGCCTGGTCAAGATCCTGGATTTCGGTCTGGCCAAATTCGCTCACCAGACCATGCTGACCAAAACCGGCACCACTCTCGGCACCGCCGGCTACATGTCACCCGAGCAGGCCAGGGGCGATGCCACCGATCACCGCACCGATCTGTGGAGCCTGGGCGTGGTCCTGTACGAGATGGTGACAGGTCGAAGGCCCTTCCTGGCTGATCATGAACAAGCCATCATCTACGCCATTCTCAACAAGGATCCTGATCCGGTCACGGAACAGGGTTCCGATGTCCCACCGGAGGTGGCCCAGTTCATTGAAAAGTGCCTGGCCAAGGATCCGGGTGACCGCTACCAGTCCGCGGCCGAGTTGCGTGACAGTCTTCAGGAAATCCAGATGACGGTGATATCCGGGATGCCCCCCGGGGGGCAGGCTTCCCTGGGGGCGGCGCTGCGGCGCCCCCGGATCCTCATTCCTTTCGTTGTGTCGATTCTGGTTCTGGTAGGTCTGGGTGGATGGTGGGGTTATCGGGCCCAAAAAATTCGCTGGGCCCGGGAAGAGGTTCTGCCGGCCATCGAGGAAATCCTGGATACCAACGTGTCCTATTCGACACTCGGCTACTGGAGGGTTTTTCAATTGGACCGCCAGGCCAGCAGATACATTCCCGACGATCCCCAATTGGCGCGGCTGCGCGGTCGCTATCTCTATCCCCTGGCCATTCATTCCGATCCCCCGGGTGCCCGGGTCTATGCCAGGCCCTATGCGGGGGTGGATGTTCCCTGGGATGATCTGGGCACGACACCCATCGACACCCTCCCGTACATAGCAGGGAATATTCGTTGGAAACTGGAGTTGGCCGGATATCGCGAGACTGAGGACATATCCTGGGTGGGAGACCTGAACTTCCTGCTACATGAAGAAGGCGCGCTTCCCGGGGAAATGGTCTGGGTACCGAAACTTTTAACGCTGGCCCGCCGCATCTTTTTGCCGGGAATCGAACACTTGGCCCCCAAGGAGTTGGGAGACTTCCTGATCGACCGCTACGAGGTCACCAACCGACAATTCCAGGAATTTGTCGATTCCGGAGGTTACGAAGACTCCAGATTCTGGAAGGAACCGTTCCGGGACGGAGAACGGGTGCTGGACTGGAGCGAAGCCATGGCCCGCTTCCAGGACAGGACGGGCCGGACAGGTCCAGCCACCTGGGAGGCCGGAAGCTTCTCCGCTGGCCAGGGGGACTATCCCGTGTCGGGGATCAGCTGGTTCGAAGCGACCGCCTATGCCGAGTTTGCGGCAAAAAGCCTGCCGACGGTCCACCACTGGGAACGGGTTGCCCGGCCCCGGGCGAGTTCGGATATCATCCCCTTCAGCAACCTGGCGGGGCGCGAGGTCCTGCCGACCGGCGGAACCAGAGCCCCCAACCGTTTCGGAACCTATGATCTGGCCGGCAACGTCCGTGAATGGTGCGCCAACCCGGACAACCGCGGCGGGCGCTTCATCCTGGGCGGAGGCTGGAACGATCCACTCTACGCGTTCAACGACGCGTTCGCCCAGTCGCCCTGGGACCGGTCGGAGGCCAATGGCGTGCGGTGCATCCGGTACGTCGAAACGAGCGTGAAGGACGAGGCCCTCACGGGCATGATCGAACTCCCATTCCGGGACTTCGCGAAGGAGGCCAAGGTATCCGACGAGACTTTCCAGCTCTATCTCAACCAGTTCAGCTACGATCCGACACCGCTGAACGCAGTCCTGGAAGATACGTTCGAAGATGAATTCTATATCCGGGAGACGGTCTTCTACGACGCGGCCTACGGGGGCGAGTCCATAATGGCCTACCTGTTTTTACCGAAGAACACCGAGCCGCCTTATCAGACAGTGATCTTCTTTCCCGGGTCCAATGGGTTTCACGAAGGGTCCAGCGAGGGCATGGGCCTGAGAAGGAGTGACTTCATACCCAAGAGCGGGCGTGCCTTTCTCTTTCCCATTTACAAAAGCACCTATGAGCGGGGTGACGGGATGGTGTCGGATATGCCCGACGAGACGAACAACTGGAAAGAACACATCATCATGTGGGGGAAGGACGTAAAACGCTCCATCGACTACCTGGAATCCCGGGATGATATCGACTCGGACCGACTGGCCTACCTCGGACAAAGCTGGGGGGCGGCGATGGGCCCGATCATGATGGCCATCGA
>CBDTUS010000275.1:0-3812 GCA_965363725.1 uncultured bacterium
CGTCAGCAGGGTGGAGT
Organism: uncultured bacterium; assembly: GCA_965363725.1. GTDB lineage: Bacteria > Krumholzibacteriota > Krumholzibacteriia > LZORAL124-64-63 > LZORAL124-64-63 > JAGLCY01. Next base: position 18 of record CBDTUS010000275.1, read on the forward strand.
TCATTTCGGGCATGGGACCGCCGCAACAACTGGTCATGGGTCCCCCGGGCGCCAGGCGCCCCGGATAGAGGGCAAAGTGAGGGGCGAGCGAAAAATAGGACATAACCAAGGGTCATTCAACCAACCGAAACGGTAGGATTGTTCGGGCGCGGTCATTGACGCGGTCCGGACCGGGTTTTACACTGCAGGCCGCTTCAAGTCTCCGCCTGCCGGTATTTTCCCGTGGAAAGGGTGCTGCGTGTCCGACAGAAGTAAAAAGATCTCTCTGCTGGCCGCAGCGGTGGTCCTGGCTCTGGGGGCGGGGGAAATCGTCCTGAGGATGATCGGCTTCGGCACCATCACGCCCGAGATGAATTTCGGCGTTAACACGCAGATGGCCCTGGACCAGGGGCGATTCCTGCCCGACGAGGATCTTTTCTGGAAGTTGCCGGTTCATCCACGCGACGTCGATATCCGCGCCATCCAGCCCGATGTCGAGATTCCTCTGAAGGGGAAGCGGCGCCGGATCCTGGTTCTGGGTGATTCCTGCTCGCGGCTGTCCACGGCGATTCCGCCCTATTCCGCTCTGCTCGAAGATTCCCTGTACACGCAGCGCGTCGAAGTCTGGAATGCGGCCGTGCCCGGTTACACCAGCTGGCAGGGCCGGGCCTGGCTCGGCGAACAGCTTCTGGATATGGAGCCGGACGTGGCCGTGGTCTACTTCGGCTGGAACGATCACTGGCGGGCAACCGGCATCACGGACCGGAATTATGCCGAACGTCTCCAGGGATCAAAGCCTCGACTGATGCTTCTTTTCCAGAAGATTCCGGATCCACCCCCGCTGCGGGTTTCGGTTGAAGACTTTCGACAGAATCTCACCGACATCGTGAATGATCTGGAAGCAGTCGGCGCCAAGGTCGTGCTGGTTGCCGCCCCGTGGCACCTGACCCAGGAGGCCCGGGTTCGCATTCTCCAGACCCGCTATCTGGTCCGGGGAGATGACGCCAACGCCTTGCACCGGGAATATCTGGACGTTGTCCGCGAGGTTACCGCAAACACCAACGCCTCGCTGGTCGATGCGGCGGCCGTTTTTGCCGCGCTGGACCAACCCGGTCAGCTGCTCATGCGGGATGGCATCCACCTGACGGACAAGGGGCACCGCCTGATGGCTTCCCTGCTGACTGCCCAGTTGACCCCGGGCCTGGCGGGGCCCGCCGGCGGTCCGGTGCCGGATACCACCGTCCTGGTCGAGCGGGCGCGCCGCTTCTGGCAGGCAGACGAGGTGCGTTGATGGCCAAGTCCGCAAAACCCAAGTCCGCAAAATCCTCTCCTGCAGCGGGACCATTCCCCGTGCGGCAGGCCGCTGTTCTGGTCGCGGTGGCCCTGGTCTTCCGCCTGGTCTACTGGTTGCTGGCTTCCAAGTCCGCTTTCCTGCACACACCGGTGGTCGACGCCTCCTTTTTCGACATCTGGGCCAAGACCCTGGCCGCGGACAAGGTTTTCCAGGCCCAGGCTTTTTTCAAGCCGCCTCTTTACGCTTATCTGCTGTCCTGGTTCTACCAGGCCGGCTTGTCCATGACCGGGATCCTGATTTTGCAGATGCTGACCGGAGCGGTCACGGTGCTGCTGACCTTCGCCATCGGCCGCCTGGTGTTCTTGCCGCGCGTGGCCTTGGCCGGGGCCCTGATCACGGCGCTTCTTCCCATTCTGCCTTTTTTCGAGACCCAGCTGCTGGCCGAATCCTGGACCACCGCTCTGACGCTGGGAGCCCTGCTTCTGGTTTTGCGGGTGGTTTACGGCAGGACCCAGGCGGTGGGGCGAACCCTGGCGGCTGCGGGGCTATTGATGGGCGTGGCGGCACTGGGGCGGCCCAACCTGATGCTGCTGGTTGCCGGAGTGGCGGTGTGGCTGTGGTTGCTGGGAAGGTCGGATGGTCTGGCGGCAGGTAGAGTGAAGGGCATCAGTCCGATCGGTCTTTTGCTGGCGGGATTCCTGATCGCGGTTTCACCGGCCACCTTCCACAACCTGAAATACGGGGAATTTTCCCTGATCAGCGCCAACCTGGGATCCAATCTGGTCGCCGGGAATTCGGATACCGCGGACGGGATTTCGGCCATCCCCGTCGGAGTTCTCTGGGATGATCTGCAGCTTCAAAGCAAGCAGGCGGGCGCGTTGACGCCGGGCCAGGCCTCGGACCATCTGACCGGCCAGGCCCTGGCCTGGATATCCCGAAATCCGGGCCGCGCTCTGTCGCTGCTGGGCAAAAAAATCCTCCTGCTGGTGAACGCCCGGGAAGGGCGCAACAACATCAACCCGATCTGGTTCGCCCGTGAGGAAGGGGTCTTCCTGTTGGCCCGCTGGTGGCCGGCCACCTGGCTTATGCTGCCGGTGGCGATCCTCGGTCTGGTGCATTTCCGACGCTGGGACACCGGTGGCCCGGCGGGGAGTAGCCTGCTATTTTGGGCCCTCGTGGTTCAGGCCCTGGCCATCCTGCCGTTTTTCGTGAACGCCCGGTTCCGAATGCCGCTTCTACCCTTGCTGGCGCTTTTCGCGGCCGCGGGTGGGGCGTATTTGATCCATCTGTGGAAAACGGGCGACCGCCGGGCCCTGACCGTGAGCTTGGGTTTCCTGGCGGCCCTTTTCGTGGTGGTGAACGTCGACTGGTTCAACCTGGGTTCCGAAAAGTGGCTGGCCCGGGACTGGTTCAACCAGGGATTGATCCATTCCCGTCCCTATGCCGACCGAAAACCCGATCCGGCCCAGGCGGAACAGGCCTTTCGCCGGGCAGCCGAACTGGGTCCCGACGAGGTGGATTTCCAGGAGCGGCTGGGGGCCCTCCTGCTGGGTCGGGCCCAGCCGCTGGTCAACGCGGGGACGGCGGGACAAAGCCAGCAGGATTGGCCTCGATCCACCGCGGCCTTCAGCCGGGCCGAGCCGCTTTTGCATGAAGCCCGCAGTTTTCACCAGCGGGCCGCCCAAATTTACCCCAGGTCCTACCGGTCCTGGATGAACCTGGGAATCTGCGGCCGCTGGCTGGGAGACGCCCAGGCCTGCCATACCCAGGCCTCTCTGGCCCGAGCGGACACCGCCTCGGCCCGGCAGGCGGCCCTGGCCGCGCTCCGGTTCTACCAGGAATCGGCCCAGGATTATCAGAGAAGCCTGAACGTCAACCCGCAGCTCGAAGATTCCAAGAGGAGTATCAACCAGATGTTCAGTTCGCTGATGGCCCTTCCCGGGCTGGATCCCGCCATCGTGGAGTTCCAGCGGCGGGCTTCGCAAGGGAACGCTGATCCGGACCAGGGGCGGCGATGAAAAAGCACCTTCGGCAATGGGCGACCACCGGTGGGCTTTTGCTGGGCCTCCTGACATCCACGGTGGGACCTGGTTTGGCGGAGGTCCCGGACCCGGCACAAGTTCCGGACCCCACACTCACACCTGCCCCCAAAGCTCCCCGGGTGCCCTGGATCAAGGATGAGTCCTGGGAGGAAATCGTGGAACGGGCGCGATCAAGCCAGCAGCCGGTGCTTATCGATTTCACCGCGCCGTGGTGTGGGCCCTGCCGGTTGCTCGACGTGATGGTCTTCACGGAAAAAGCGGTCATCACCGAACTGGAAGAAGTGGTGACCTTCCAGGTGGATATCGACAAACCGGAATATGCCGCCGTCAAGGAGGCCTTCGCCGTCGAGCTGCTGCCGACCATCGTGTGGTGCAATTCGGCGGGCGAGGAGGTCGACCGTTTTACCAGCTATCGCTCCTCCAGTGAATTCCTGGAGATCGTACGCGGTTGGCGAAAAAACCGGACCATTGACCGGGTGC
>CBDTUS010000276.1:0-3747 GCA_965363725.1 uncultured bacterium
ACGAGGCCCTTGCTGCCATGATCCAGAACCTGGACGGCCAGGAAATGGACGGACGCGCGCTGCGCGTCAACGAAGCCCAGGATCGCCCCCGTGGCGGCGGTGGCGGCGGCGGCGGTGGCGGCGGCTACGGCGGTGGCCGTGGCGGCGGCGGCGGCGGTGGTGGCGGCGGAGGCCGTTGGTAGGTTAGTCAGTCAGCCCACGGGTTGATAACAGGAACCCCGCTACCGAAAGGTAGCGGGGTTTTTTTATTTGAGTTGGTCGGCCAGCTGCCGCGCTTCCTGCGCCGGCTGGTACTCGGGCCCCGCATCGGCCCAGGCGGCCAGGGCCACCGCGAGGTGTCGGCGGGCCTTGTCCAGATTCCCCTGATCATGTTCCAGGTGGGCCAGTTCCAGCATGTACCTGGGGTGGGCGGGTTCGGATTTCAGGGAATCCTTCAGGACGTCCATGGATTCGTCATTTTTTCCAGCCAGACGAAGGGCGCGAATCAGCCGGATGCGAAACGCGGGCTCGGTCCTGATGGCTGTTTCCATGGCTTCGCGATACAGCGGGATGGCACCGTCCAGGTCGCCGTCCGCTTCGGTGATCATTCCCTGGATCAGGGCCATGGTCGACCGGAAGGTTTCGAACTTTAACTTCTCCACAATCACCTTCGCGGCCTCCAGAGAAGCGGTGGCTTCCTGCACCAGACCCAGGTCGGCATAGGCCCAGGCTTCTCCCACGCCAACCAGATCCTGGTAGGTTGGGGGAACCCGTAACCTGATCTCGGCCAACCGTTCGAGAGCTTCGTGGGGGCGACCCACTTCGCTAATGGCAGGCAACGTCATGGAGTAGACCAGGTTGGCCTGAAGCGGGTTCTGGGTCTTTAAAGTTGCTTCATGGAAGGAATCTATCCGGTCGATGAGATCGTCGGGCCGCCCTTTCAAGCCTGCCAGATTCACCTGGCGGGCGTACAGCAGCATGCTGTCTCTGGTGGTTTCGGCGGTGGTCAACAGGTCAGCCAGGGCCTTTTCGGATTCGGCGTATTTCCCGGCCTTCACGTCCAGATCGATCAGGCTCCGGGTCAAATCCGAATTTTCGGGATCCAGAAGCTGGGCCTGGGCCAGGGCGTCGCGAGCTTTGTCCATGCGACCAATGGTGCTGTAAAAGTCCGACAGGTCTTCGTAGCCGTCGGACCGTGTCGGATAGATCTCCACGTATCGTTTCAGGTAACCCTCGGCCTCGTCGTAGTTGCCGAGCTGGGTATGGAGATCGGCCAGATTTTCGAAATAACTCACCTGCGAGGGATCGATCTCAAGGATCCGTTCGTAGGCGGCGATGGTCTTGGGCAGGTCCTGCCGGACAAAATAGAAAATGGCCTGAAGCTCGTAAGCCTCCACGTCATCCGGGTAGATGCTGGTCCACATGTTGACGACGGCCAGGGATTTTTCCGCGTCCTGCTTTTCGTTGTAGTAGTACATGGCCTTGATCTTCAGGCTGGTACGTTCGGGCACGCGATAGAGGTTTTCCATGGCCGCGGCGATGGCTGTGGACGCACGTTCTTCCTCACCCAGGGACTGGAGCACGGCGAAAAGATCGAACTGGGCGAGGGCGTATTGAGGATCACTCTGGACGGCGCCCTCCAGTAGGGGCAGGGCCCCTTCCCAGTCGTTGAAGTGGGAAATCATCAGCGTAGCTTCAACATGGCTCGCCACCGCCTGAATTTCGGAACTGGTCATTTCGGCGATGGGCAGGTCGGGGCTTTCTTCCAGGTGGGCCGCGGGGATTCCCAGGTCCTGGCGTAGCTGTCGGGAAACCAGGTCAACCAGGGTAAACAGATCGGCGGCTTCGGTGGTGCGCTGTGACGAGATCTTGCCGGATTCGCTTTCATGCAGCTCGGTGGTCAACTGCCACAGCCCGCCCTGATGCTGCAACGAACCGCTCAAGAAGTGCCCGATGTGGGCGTCGCGCGCCAGTTTGCGCTGCTTGGGCTGGGGCAGACCGTGGCCGTCTTCGCTGCCGGCCTCCTTCAGTCTGTTGGGAATGAGAGAAGGAAGGATCACTTCCAGGAATACGTCCTGGCTCATGTCCAGTCTCAACAGATAGGCCAGGGTTTCGCCGGCCCAGACGTCTTCTTCGGGGCCGCTGTTTTCCGGATAGAATACCAGAATCCGACGCCGGTACTCGTTCTTGGGAACGATGCGTTCGGTGACGGTGCCGTTTTCGTCCTCGACCGCGATCGTTTCGGTCACCGCTCCGAGATCCCGCCCATTGAACAGGATCACCAACAATACTCCGACGGCAATCAGATTGGCCGGAACCACGATCTTGGAGGCGCTGGTCCAAGTATCCTTACCCGGTCGGCCGTGGACCCAGGCCAGGGTGATTACCGAAGGCAGGAAAAGCAAAAGGGCCAACCCGATGAGGTTGACCAGATGGGGCGAGACTGTCATGCGGCTTTCGAGAAAGGTGAGGAACTGGAGAAGACCCCAGCAACCCAACACATAACCGGTGGTTATGCGGAAGACCCGGCGCTGACGCAGTTTCTGGAACAGGTTCATTTAGCGGGCTCCGGCTGATGTGGTCTGATAGGCCAATAATCCCCTCCAGGATAATAATTGACCAGATCGATCGCGATCACAACCGAAGAAACCGACTACGCCGGACTCGGTTTCCGGACCAGCGAGATCAAACCCGCGGCGGCCAGACAACCCACACCGCAGATCGTAAACGCCAGGGGGAAGTTGCCCATGTCACCCAGGCGTCCGCCCATGATGGGACCGGCGATGCCGCCGATGCCGTAGGCCAGAAACACCCAGCCGTAAAGCTGACCGATGTTGCGGGCCCCGAAGGTTCCGGCGGTTATCATCGGGAACAGGGCAAAGTTGCCGCCGAAGTTGAAGCCGATCAGCGCCGCGCCCAGGTACAGCAGCGCCGGCGTACCGGCCATGACCTGGAAGGCCAGCACCACGACACCCTGGGTGGCGGTCATGATGATGATGGAACGTTTGGCTCCCAGACGGTCGCTGATCATGCCCCAGGCGATGCGCCCAAGGCCGTTGGCCAGGGAGAAGAAAACGGCCATCGCCGTGCCGGCCACCGCGCTGGCGGCGGCGGTGTCCAGGCCGCCGGCAGTTAGCGCCTGCATGGGAAAGAGTTTCATCAGGCCGATGCTCATCAGCCCAGCGCCGGTGCTGAGGATCATGGTCACCAGGATCAGGTAGTACTGGGGGGAGGTCAGCATTTCACCGGTGACGAAGTCGCGGATGCTGGCGGCTGCGGTGCCGCCGCCGGCAGATGCGGCGGGGTCATATCCTGCGGGCAGCCAGCCCTCGGGAGGAAAGCGCATCCAGATGCCGCCGATCAGGACCAGGACCGCGAAGGCCGCGCCGTAGATCATGAAGGTGGTGCCCAAGCCGACCTGATCCAGCAGATGACCCCAGGCGCCGGCCAGCTTGACCCAGATTGTGGCGCCAAAACCGAAACCCGCCACGGCCAGGCCGGTGATGAATCCCTTCTTGTCGGGGAACCAACGCATGCCCACGGCGATGGGGACCACGTAGGTCAGGCCGATGCCGAATCCGCCGGCGATCCCGATCAACAGCAAGGTCGGCATGAAACTCGTGCCGCCGGTCAGCCCGGCCAGGATGTAACCCGCCCCCAGCACGATCCCGCCACTCCAGGCCAACGGGCGTGGGCCGGTGCGCTTCATCAATTGACCGGCCACGACGGTAGCCACGGCAAAGCTCGCCAGTCCCGCGGCGAAGACTC
>CBDTUS010000277.1:0-3686 GCA_965363725.1 uncultured bacterium
CTGAGGAAGCCCGCCAGCAGGACCTTGGCGACCCCGTCTTCGCTGTCCAGCCGGATGGCCGTTTCACACTCCGCCTCGGCCTTGAGGCGCCGGCCGGAACCGTAGGCTTCCAGCGCCCGGTTGACATGATAGCTGTAGGCCGCGTGGACCTGGTCCCGGGGCGGCCCCATGAGGTCGACGGTGAAGGAACCCTTCTCATTGCGGCTGGTGATCACGACCATGATCTCCTCACCCCGACCCCAGGGAATGATGGCTTCATGCCTCTGTTCGTCGATCTTGTAGTAGAGGAGGGATTCGTCCCGGACCCGCAGCACGCTCAGGTCCGCCTTCATGTCGCCGCCGTCGACTACCAGCTTCCAGCTGCGCACCTGGATTTCGTCGAAATTCACGTGGAACTGGAAGGACTCCCGCGGCTGAAGGGTGAAACTCTCGGAGGACCATTTTTCCCAGACGCCGTCCTGGGCGCCTGCCGGTCCTGCCGCCAGGCCGCCCGCCGCCAGAACCGGCAGCAGACCTCGTAGAAGCGCGGTCCGGATCTTGCGTAATCCCGCTCGGCTGGGCCCGTTCATGGCTGTCCTTTCGCCCATCTTCAAGACATGGGAACCGGCTGTTGATCAATCGGCCAATATAACTATAATCGAAGGAACGATTTTTCAGGCGCTGGAACCGACGCCCTGCGGGAAATCTACCGGAAGAATGTCGGGAACTCAAGCCGTAGGCTGATGAGTGCATCCTGCATGATGACCAGGGAGGGAATGATGAAATCAGAAAATTTCCGTGCAGGCCGGGGCCTGACAGGCACCATCGCGGCGCTGACGGCGCTGTTCCTGCTGACCGGTTCGATGACCGGTTCGGCCCAGACCGTCCAAGGTGAGCCGAGCGACCTGGTCTTCGAGATCATCAACGCCACCAGCGGCGAACCCGGCACTGTGGACAAGATGATGATCGAATACGTCTCGGCCCGCAGGGACCGGGTGGCCGAATTCGAACCAGACGGCTCCACCTTTACCGCCTATGACGTGCCCATCAAGGAGATTGGCCGGTACATCGTCACGGTGTGGCACGGGGGCGTGCCCTACTGGTGGGACCTGCGCGGCCAGAGTCTCACCGAAGGAACCACCACCCTTCATGTCTTCGACACCACCAGCAGCCTCAAGGGAATCTCAATTTCAGGTCTGAACCTGGTTGTGCGCCGGGAGGAATCGCTGTTGCGCCTGGAGTACATGTGCCAGATCAACAACGACGCCAAACCCCAGGTCACCGTGACTGGAAGTCCGGCCACCTTCAATTTCGCGCTGCCGTCGGGCATCACCGACATCAACGCCAGCTACGCGAGGGGCCCCGACCCCACCCCGGTGGAAGTCACCTCCCCCGGTCCCCAAGGCGGCCTGGCGATCCCCTTGACTCCGGGTGCGAACCAGTTCCGCCTGGTGGCCGTCGTGCCCTGGACCGAGGGCATGGAGTTACCCGTGGGTTCCTCTCTTCCGTTGGTCGCCTGGAGCCTTCTGGCGTCCCCCGAATGGCTGGAGGTCGGCTCCACCGATGTCGAAGAGAACGACCGGGAAAAAGTCTCCGGATTCCGGCGCTTCGCCGGTTTTCCCCTGGAAGCGGATGAGACGGTCAGTATCCGGTTGAATTCCGGAGAGCATGGGGCCGGCCCCGAGGAGGATCTGTTCACACAGGATTCCTCCACCGACCAGGAGGACACCGGCGCCGGGAAAGAGGATGACCAGGGCAGCGGTCCTCCCCTGCCCTTGATTTTCCTGGGCGTTCTGATCATCGTGATCATCCTGGCGGCGAGGCGCCGCCGTTCCTGATCCCGAACTATCCGCCGGGAAGTCCCTTGGCTTCCCGGCCTCGCAAGGAGAATCCATGTCCGGCACCATCGACCTGACCCTCGGCCACAGCCCCGACCCCGACGACGCCTTCATGTTCTACGCTCTGGCCAAGGACAAGATGGATACCGGGCCCTACCGGTTCACGCACGTCATGGAAGACATCCAGACCCTGAACGAGCGGGCCACCCGCGGAGAGCTGGACATCACGGCGATCAGCATCCACGCCTACGCCTACGTGCTGGACAAATATGCCCTGCTGCCCGCGGGTGCGAGCATGGGGTTCGGCTATGGGCCGATGGTCGTCGCGAAGGAAAAAATCGCGCCGGCTGATTTGACGGGTACGAAGATCGCCATCCCGGGCATGATGACCTCGGCCTATCTCGAGTTGCAACTGGCCATCGGCAAGTTCGAGGCGGTTCACGTGCCGTTCGACGAGATCATCCCCCGCGTCGCCGACGGGGAATTCCCCTCCGGCCTGATCATCCACGAGGGACAGCTGACCTACCGCGACGCCGGTCTGGAAGAGTGCCTCAATCTAGGCCAGTGGTGGTGGGAAACGACCGGACAGAAGGACTGGCCCCTGCCCCTGGGCGGCAATGCCATCCACAAGAAGCACGGCGACAAGATGAAGGACATCAGCGACATCCTGACCGGCAGCATCAGGTACAGCCTGGAAAACCGCCAGGCTGCCCTGGAGTACGCCCTGGGCTGGGCCCGCGACATGGGCATGGATCTGGCTGACGAATTTGTCGGGATGTACGTGAACGACTGGACCCTGGACTACGGCGACCGGGGCCGCGCGGCCATCCGCGAGCTGCTGAACCGGGGGCATGCCGCGGGACTGATTCCCGAAGTCCGGGAACTGGAGTTTGTCGCCGGTTGAATCTTGAAGGCAGCGGAAATGATCAGGCGGGGAGCCCTCACCCCGCTTTTTTTTCGACAACCTGTTGCCCCTCGGAGCCAATTCCTTTAGTTTGTGAAAATCGACAATCACTAGTCAACTGTGTTATTATGGGAGGCGGGACCCATGAATACCAGCCGCTACCTTCTATTGGCCCTTTTGGCCTGTCTTCTCGTTATCATTCCCGCCTGCAGCGATGACGACGAGGGCAACCCCACGAACGTTCCGCCACAAACCTACTCCGATCCGCAACTCCAGGCGATGACGCACGAAGGGACCCTGGTGGTTCAGGGCCTCATCGACATGTTCCCCACCTGGATGGCGGGTCAAATGGGGGAAAAAGACGCCACCACTCCCACCTGGGACCCGACCAGCGAATGCTGGCGTTGGACCGATTCCGAGTCGGAGTACACCGACCCCCTGTACACCTGGTCCCGCACCTGGAACTTCGCCCTGACCTACTACCAGGGCGAAACGCCCCAGATGGAATTCGAGGGGGCCGACAGCATCGGCATGGTGCTCGGGTACCACTTCGGCGAATCCGACTACCGGAATGAACTCAACTCGTACAACACCAATTTCTACTTTACCGTGGACCTGACCGGAGTGCCCAACGGCCCCGACAGTATCATGGTCGGCGGCAGTGGCGAAGGGGAGTTCAACGGATATTTCACCGTGGGCGAAGATTTTACCCAGATCTACGAAGACATCGGGGTCATGTTGAATCTCACCATGCCCCTTCTGGGTGGATGCCCGGCCGGATCCCTGGGATTCGACACCGAATCCACCAGCTTCACCTTGAGCTTCGTGGGTGAATCGACAGCCTACTGGGACTACGTCACCGGGCCGGGCCAGAGCGTGCAAGGCACCATCACCCTGACCTGCGGAAAATAGAATTCAGCGATGGGAGAACAACGGGGCGGGCGCGATGCCCGCCCCCTTCATTT
>CBDTUS010000278.1:0-3669 GCA_965363725.1 uncultured bacterium
CGTGCCGTCGCCGCGGCCGCGGTAGAGGCGATTCGGCAAGGGGGCATGCTGGAGGAGGTAGAGGTCCTGGTTCCCGTCGTCGTCGTAGTCGAAGGACGCGGCGCCTGAGCCCACGCTCTCGACCATGTTGTCCATCAGGCCGTCGGCGATCCGGTGCACGAAGTCGATGCCGCTGGCCGCGGTCACGCCGCTTTCCGGACCCACCACCAGCAGGTTTTCCGCCTGTTCGATCGACCCGCCGCTTTCGGTCTGCCGGGGGCGGATCACGGCGGGCTGTCCGACCTCGGTATTGACGGCCGCCGACAGGCGTCCGGGCCGGGCCAGCCAGGAGGTCAGACGCTGGAAAAACGGCAGGGCCATGGGGCTGGCCGCCAGGTCGCTGCCCTCCGGCAGCAGGTCGCCGGGCACGACGGCGAATTGTCCTTCGCCCAATGTCCCTTCGATCAGCAGCGGATCCTCCCCGGTGAGCGTCAGCAGAACCCGGCCATCACCTTCCTGGAGACGGAACCAGCGTCGCCAGGTGATTTCCTCGAAGGTGGCGATCGCTTCGGGTTCGAGACCCGCGAATACGGGATGGCCGGCATCGATCACCCCGACCCTCTGCCCCGTCCCGGCCGCCGATTGGAATTCGGCAGTGGCCGGCAATCCTAGGCCCGGCAAAAGGGTGCGGGACAGGTAACCCGCCTGGGTCGGGTCACCGAACAGGAACAGGGCCGCGCCGCCCTGATCGAGCCAGCCCAGCAGGCCGGCCAGGGCCCGGCGGCCCAGCGGATCGGGATTGACGAAGACCGTCACATCGCTGGCGGAGATGGCCCCGGTGGTCAGGTCGGTGCCCGGCATCGCCCGGACCTTGAAGGCGGACGGCCCGTCCATGGGCGCCAGGGCCTGGGCCAGGTAGCGCCATCCGCCCCGGCCGGCCACCGGGTCCACCGGGCGATCATCGCCGTGGACCAGAAGGACCGACACCTCCTGGGGGACCGCCAGCACGAAGGGCCGGCTGTCATCGCCGGGAAAGGCGTCGCTCTCCTTGCGAATGACCCCGCGGTGCATGCCGACCGCAGGCACGGTGACCGGAAAAACCACGCTCACCGGTCCGTCACCGATCGCCCCGGTGACGGCTTCGGCCACGGGTCGGCCGTCCATCTCGAGGGAAAAAACCTGTTCGTCGAATTCCGGCAACACCCGCGCCGTAAGAGTGATGTTTTCCCCCGGGCGAACCGCGCGAGAAGGCAATCCGACCTCGAGAATACCCCCGCCGGGGGCCTCGGTCCCGATGCGGGCCACCAGGATCCGCGTGGGTCCCGACTCTACGAGTCGAACGACCGCGGGCCCCAGGGTGGCCTCGGGGCCGGTCATCTGGAGATCGCTCAAAACGACCAGTTCCACCGGGGTGCCGGGAGCCCGGGCCACCAGGCGTGCGGATTCCCGTAATGCGGCCGCCAGATCGAAAGCTCCGTCGGTCTGCCGCACCAGGGACAGGCCCTGCGCCGCGCCCGCGCCCGCGGGCAGCCAATCCCCGAACAGGGGGGCCGTCAGACTCCCGGCGGTCACCACCTGGACCGCCGCCCCCGACGGCAGCGCCCGGATCATTTCGTCGCAGGCGGTGACGGCTGCTTCCAGGCGGGTGCCTTCGGTCATCTGGGTGCCCATGCTGGCGCTGGTGTCGATCACGAACAGGACCGACCGGTCTCCGCTTGAATTGCCGACCCCGCCCCAACGCGGCCCCGCGGCGGCCAGCGCCACCAGGAGGATCGCCAGCACCCGCAACAGCAGCAGCAGCCAGCGCCGGATCCCCAGGCTGCGGGCCTGGCGGGCCTGCACTTCGTCCAGAAAGCGCAGATCGCTGAAAGGCAGGCGCCGCACCTTCCGGCGGCTCAGAAAATGGATGATGATCGGCAGGGCCGCGGCCGCGGTCCCGAACAGAAGCGAAGGGTTCATGAAGGACAACGGCATCAGTACATCCGCCGCCGTTTCTGCAGATAGGCGCCCAGTCCCTTTTCGAAGGGGGTGTCGGTGGTGATCTCCACCAGGTCCACCAACTGCCGGCGGCACTCGCGCCGCAGGGAGGAACGCCACAGGTCGAACCGCTGGCAGTAGTTTTCCCGCAGGTGGGCGGGTTCCATCCGGATCCGGCGGCCCGGCTGTTCGAGGGATTCGAATTCCACTTCGCCCTCGAAACCGAGATCCACCTCGCGGGGATCAAGGATCTGGAAGACGATCACCTCATGACCCCGGTGCCGGAAATGTTTCAACCCGGAGATGATCCGGTCCGGTTCGTCCATCAAGTCGCTGATCAGCAGGATCAGTCCCCGCCGCTGCACCCGTTCGGCCACCCGGTGCAGCACCTGGCCCAGGCGCGTGCCCGTCCCGGTCGGGAGACTGTCCAGGACCTTGAGCACCTGGAATAGCTGCTTGCGCATGGAACGAGCCGGGACCATCGCCAAAGGAGCCTCGTCGAAGGTCACCAGGCCCACCGCGTCGTTCTGGCGCAGCAACAGATAGCTGAGCGCCGCGGCCAGGTAGGCCGCATAGGTTTTCTTGGTGGGCCGTTTCTCCTCGCCGGTGAAATCCATGCTGGCGGAACAGTCCAGCAGGATGGTGGCGCGCAGGTTGGTCTCCTCGGTGAAGACTTTCAGGTAGTGGCGGTCGGTCTTGGCGTACACCCGCCAGTCCATGTGGTTGACCGGTTCCCCGGCGATGTACTGGCGGTATTCCGAGAACTCGGCGCTGAAACCGTGGTAGGGACTCTTGTGCAGACCCGTCAGGAAACCTTCGACCACCAGGCGGGCCACCAGGTCGAGGCGGCCGAGATGGCCGACGAGTTCCGGCGTCAGGAGTGGACTGCTCACGGGGCGACCTCGTCGAGGATCATGCCGACGATCTTGTCCTTGCTGATGTTCTCCGCCTCGGCGTGGAAATTCGAAACCAGGCGGTGGCGCAGAACCGGCAGGGCCAGTCGCCGGATATCTTCCAGGTCGGGAGTCGGCCGCCCGTCCAGCAGGGCGCGCGTCTTGGCGCCGCGGATCAGATACTGGGCGGCGCGCGGTCCCGCCCCCCAGGCCAGGTATTCCCGTGCCGGTTCGGATTCCTCGTCGCTGCCGACCCGCGTGGCCCGGACCAGCCGGACCGCGTAACTGGTGATGTTCTCGGCCACCGGCACCTGCCGCACCAGGGCCTGGTTGGCCATGACGTCGGCGCCGCTGAGGACCTTGTTCAGCTCCGTCTCGGCCGACCCCGTGGTGGTCTCGACGATGGTCAATTCATCTGCGAAGGTGGGGTAGTCGATCAGCACGTTGAACATGAAACGGTCCAGCTGGGCCTCGGGCAGAGGATAGGTTCCTTCCTGCTCGATGGGATTCTGGGTGGCCAGCACGAAAAACGGATGGTCCAGATCGAAGGTCTGCCCTCCCGTGGTGACCTGCCGCTCCTGCATGGCCTGCAGCAGGGCGGCCTGGGTCTTGGGCGGGGTGCGGTTGATCTCGTCGGCGAGGATCAAGTTGGCGAAAATCGGCCCCTTGATGAACTTGAATTCCCGCCGCCCGGTGCCGTGGTCCTCCTCGAGGATCTCAGAACCGGTGATGTCGCTGGGCATCAGGTCCGGGGTGAACTGGATGCGGTTGAAGCTCAGGTCCATGACCCGGGCCAGGCTGCTGATCAGCAGGGTCTTGG
>CBDTUS010000279.1:0-3665 GCA_965363725.1 uncultured bacterium
GGATTGTTCCGGGGGCTCTTGTGTCTGGGAGAGGCGGCGTCGGTCTGGATTAACCCTTCTCGTCGATGAAAAACTGTGTTCGCAGCCCCTGGACGTATTCGGTCAGGGACTTTTCGATCTTCTGGGACTCCACCACCTGGCGCAGGTTGTCCTTCAGCTCTTCATAGGTGTACATGTGGCCGGTGACCCGTTCCTGGACCTGGAAAATGTACCAGCCGGCCGGAGTCAGGATCGGCTCGGTGACATCACCGACCTGCGCATCCTTCAGGGCCTCCTGGAACTGGGGCGACAGGTCTTCCAGGCGGAAGGTCCCGAGCAGACCCCCGTTTTCCGCCGAAGCGGGATCACCGCTATCCTGCTCCGCCACCAGCGCGAAAGTCTCGCCGTTCAGGACCCTGGCCCGGGAGGCGTCGATACGCGCCTTGGCCTCGTCCACATCCTCCTGGGACACTTCGATGGGCAGGAACACCTGGCTGATCGCCCGGCGGCCGTCGTCGTGGACGGAATCCAGCCGCAACAGATGCACGCCGCGCGTGCTCACCACCGGTTCGCTGACCTCGCCCAGGGACAAGGCGAACACCGCCCGGTCCAGGTTCGAGTCGAACAAATCGCCGGGGGCCACCACCCCGACCTGGCCGCCCCGGCCGGCGTTGGGACCTTCGGAATATTCCGCGGCTATATCAGCAAAGGACCGCCCCGAACCCAGCAGTTCCTGGATCTTGGCCACCTTGTCCTGGATCCGCTGCCTGACCTCCACCGAAGGCTGCACCGGCACCAGGATGTTGGCGATGGTCAGGCTGTCCGGTTCGGCCGGCATTTCGTCCAGGTGGGCGAGATAGTAGTCCCGCACCTCGTTCTCCAGCACCTCGATGTCCGGACGGATGAACTTGCCGACCACCAGGCGCAGGTACTGCTGGTCGCGCAGCTGGGCCTTCATGCGGGCCTTGTAGTCATCGAGAGTCATGCCGCTGCGATTCAGCTCGCGCCGCAGGTTTTCCAGGGAACCGAAGTGCTCGACGAACTGGTCGATCTTAAGCTGGACGCTTTCCTCGACCGCCTCTTCGTCCACCGACATGTCCGCCTGTTTGGCGGCCGCGATGATCAGCTTGCTCTCGATCAGCCGGTCCAGCATTTCCCGCCGCACTTCCGCGGTACTGGCGGTGATGGGTTCGCCCGAGTACTCCTTCTCCATCTTGTAGAGTTCGACCTCGCGGTCGAGATCGCTCTGGAGAATGGCCTCTTCGTCGACGATGGCCACGATCCGGTCCACCAGGCGCGGCCCCGAGCCCTGGGCCCGGACCCCGGCGCCGGCCAGGACCACCGCCAACAGCACGGCAGTCATCAGCAGGAGCCGGACCCGCGGGTAATGGCCCGTGGAACGGCGGTTCTCGCGGTTATTTTTCATTATCGGCATGAGCAATTCCCTGCGTTCAGTTCCGCGGCACGATGTTTTCCGGGAGCTCCACCGTCTTGAGTTCTTCCCAGGACGGCAGATCGGCCAGATTCTTTTCATGGATCACCACGGGGATGTTTTCTTTCCACTTTTCCAGCATGGCCTTGAAGGCCGTCTCTTTCCGGATTTCCCGGATCCGCTGGCCCAACACCTCTGTGACCTCGATCATTTCCCGTGACCGCGAGGGGGTGACCGAATCGAGTTTCACGACTCCGTACCGGCCCTCGGCCATGGCGAAGGGCTCGCTGACATCCCCGGGCTCGAGGGCGAACAGGGCCGTGGAAACCGGTTCTCCGTCCTGGAAGATGATCCCCTCCACCTTCCCGGACTTGGACTTGTTCTCCCGGTCGGTGCCGAAATTGACCAGGATGTCCCGCCACTCCGCCCCCTCGATGATCTGGACCCGGGCGGCGGCGGCCTGATCGGCGTTCAGCGCGATCACCAGGCGACCCGTCCGGTTTTCCCGGGCAATGTATTCGTCGGCGTGTTCGGTCCAGAAAGTGTCCAAATCATCCGCGGTGACCTTATCGTCGATCACCACGACCTCGGAGTAGAGTTTGCTGACGATCATTTCCTCGATCTTGATGTCGACAACTCCCCTCACCGCGGGGTCCTCGAACAGGCCCATGTCCTCGGCGTAAAAGTTGAGAAGGGTTTTTTCCAGTTCCATCTGGATCTTGTTGCGCATCCCGCCCAGGAGTTCCGAGTCCTTGGGACGCTGGAAAACGCTCATCCGGTCATACCGGATCTTGTAGTCCAAGAGGGTGTATTCCTTCTTCACCCCTTCGGGGTCCACGTAGGAATAGAACGGGAGGTCCATGTCCTCGGTGGCGATATTCAACGGCGAGAGCTCTTCCTGGGCCCTTGGCTTCTGGCTCCCTTCCTCGAATAGAGTCTCACCCGCGGGCAGGCCCTGGAAAGCTTTCAAAAGGGCATCCTCGTGAATGGTCAGCTGGTACTTTTCCATCACGGTCTTTTTGAACTCGTCCTTCAGATGCGACATCTTCCGCAGATGCGTCGTGTCCAGGATCTGGGCCTTGGCTTCCTCCAGGGGCGGTTTCTTGCCGGATTTTTCGCCCAGCACCTTGAGCACCCAGTAACCGTACACGGTATTGATGACGGGGGTGATGCCACCGATTTCGGTCTTGAAGACGCCGTCCTCGTATTCGGGATTGTAACGGCCGAAGGGAACGGTGATTTCGTAGAGTCCGTTGGGCGGGTCCCCGCCTTCGTGATACCGGCTGACCACGTCGTCCCAGTCGGCTCCGTCGAGGGCCATCTGGCGGGCATTCTCCGCGCCCTCCAGGAAATTGGTGATCACGTAGAGACACTTACGGGTGGAACCCATTTTCTCGTAGAAAGCCTCGAGTTCCTCGGGGCTGATGGTGTTGGCGGGTTCCTGGATGACCCGGTCCCACAGTTCCAGGCTGGCTTCGTAGGAAGTCAGGGACTCGTTGGCGGTCATGATGCCGGGATCGTTCTGCATCCCCATGTCCTTGGCCGTCTGGACCATGACTTCCTTGTTGATCAGGATATCGAGGAATTTCTTTTTTCCCTCCTCGAGGGACATGTCCAGGGTCTTGCCGTCATCACCGCGAGGGAGTTCATTCGGCTCGAGTTTCACCAGGCGGTCTTCATAGTAGCTGGACTTGATTTCCACACCCCCGACAGTCGCCAGAACGGGGTCATCCTTCTTGCCCCCGCCGCAACCGGCCAGCAGGGTCAGGAACACCAGGCAAATGAGGGCGGACAGCAGGGCGATCACTGGGACGGACCGGCGGATCCGGACCATCGCGGAAATCGTGGGGCTCGGGGACATGGTTACTCCTTGTTTCGCAGCTCGGCCAGACGCTCGAGCATGACGGACGCCACGACCAGGTGATCCTCCCTGGCCGCGGGCACTTTCATGATAAATTGATCGACGGCCTTGAACTGAAGGCCTTGGGGACCTGATTCCATCAAGCCCTGAATTATAGTTGCCGGGGGTTCCTGTCCGCCAGCGAAAAAGAAATCCAAGCCCTGGCGGCCGCCCTTGATCTCCTCGATTCCCAGCGCTCCGGCCAGGATCCGCAATCTCTGGATGGCCAGCAGATTCCCCACCGGCGGCGGCAGAACCCCGTAGCGATCCCGGAATTCGTCCCGCATCCGGTCGCAGGCAGCGGCCTTGCGCAACCGGGCCACCCGCCGATAGAGGTCCATTTTCTGCTGTGGA
>CBDTUS010000280.1:0-3634 GCA_965363725.1 uncultured bacterium
TCGAGTTGGCCTCCTCACACGAGCCTTCACCAACCCAGAGATATTTTCGGACAAGAACCCCATTCGGATTCAAGGTGGTGACATTTGCGGCCCGTGGATAAAATCAGAATATTGCCGCGGGCCTTTCCCCTGTCCTGGGTACGTTTGCGCCGCATCTGGAGCTGTATCGGATGGGGCTTCCTGGTCACCCTCGGGTTTTTTGGCCTGCGGGCGGGGGCAGCCCTCATCGACGGCCACCTTTTCTCCAATTCCAAGGTCATCGGTTTTGTCGCCGATCCGTCCGTCTACACCAATTTCGTGTTCGGGTGGCTGCTATTCACCTTCTACTTGTGGTTGCCGCATGGCATCGCCGCCATGATGGCCGGGTTGCGGGACAACGAAGTCCTGCTGGACCCGCTATCGACCCAGACCAGCCCACCGCCACCCAAAGACGACGATGAAGGCAGTTTGGAATTCGACTGGGTGGAAATCGTCCTGGATCGGTTTGATCGGCGCCGGCTCTTCGTCGGCGGCCTAGTGGCCTTCGTGGCCGTAGGTGGTGCGATGGGCCTGATCTACCGGACCATGGCCCCCGGCATCTGGTACACGGCCGGAACGGTATCGATGGTGACCGCCCAGATCTGGGCGGGTGTCCTGGTTTTCTGCATCATCTCGGTTCTGTTGGCTTGCTGGGCGGTGGTCCTCAGCTTGAAGGAGATCTTCCGCGGCGGCACCAACGTCCGGCCGTTGCACCCTGATGGCGTTGGCGGCCTGGCCCCGCTGGCGAATTTCGCCCTCGGACTGGTCTACCTTATCAGCATCGTGGGCATCATGCTGCTGGCCGTTACGCCCTACACCCGGAGCCTGGCTGCGGGATCCGATCTCGTGTACACGGTGACGACGGACATCGTGATCGCGGCAATCATCTACGCGGTCGCTTCACCGCTCGTATTCTTCCAGGTGCTGGCAACCGCCTCGAACGCCATGCGGGATGCCAAGCATGAGCTGCTGGGCCGAATTGCCGCTCGCTGGGACTCGGAATATCCCGAAAGCATCAGAGTCCTCGAAACGGTCGGCGACGATCCGACTCCGGCGGTCGAACGCCTCAAGGCCATTCGCGAGCTTTACCAGACCACGAAGGAGTTCCCCGTCTGGCCCTTCGACCAGGCCAACGTTCGCAAGTTCATCGGCTCCTACCTGGCGCCCCTGTTCACCGGGTTCGTCATCGAGTTCCTGATCAATCTTCTCCGTCCCTAGGCCTCCCCGCAGCCGTTTTGCGGTGCCTCCGAACCGGGCTATGGCCTGGAAATAGTCGGCGGTCTTATGTATTCTCCAAAGGCCCAATTTCAGGAAACAGATCCGAGTCCGATCCATTTGCCTGGAGTCACCCTGGTGTTCGTCCTTTTTGAGAAACAACCGAGACAAGCCACCCGGCCAGCAATCCTGATCCTGCTGATGGCCCTGTTTGCCGTGCCCGGGGCCGCAGCCCGCGACCTGGCCGACGCCGAATACGCCGAATTGCTGGCCCGCATCTACGGCGGACGCGAAATGGCCGCCGCCGCCCTGCTCGATTCCCTGGAAAGCGAGTGCGCCGGCGAGCCCTTCTTTCTGATCGCCCGGGCGCGGCTGCTGCTGGAATCGGTTCCCGAGGACGACCTGGACAAGTCCCTCGCCAAGGAAAAAGGCCAGCCCGTCCTGGCCACGCTGAAGCAGGTGATCGACATCTGCGACGGGCGCCTGGACGACGGGGGCGACGAACTCCAATTGCGCCGGCTGCGCGGCTGGGCCTGGATGGTCCGGTCCCAGACCCACGCCCAGGGCCGCAGTTTCTATTCGGCCGGCCGCGAAGCCGGGCACGGCAAGGGCGACCTCGATTTCTACCTCCGGGCCTATCCCGACGACCCCCTGTCCAACGGTCTGCTAGGCGCCTTCCTCTACTTCTCCGACGCGGTACCCGCGATTCTCCAGTTCATCTCCAAACTCATGTTCCTGCCCACTGGCAACCGCGCCCTCGGCCTGCGGATGATCGATCTGGCCGAGACCGGACAGAGCGCAAAGGCCGAGGACTTCCGCGCCCTGGCCATGACCGTCAACGTGGTCTTTGAGGGTCGTTGGGAGGAAGGCCTGCCCCAGGCGATCAGGTTGCAGGAGGATTATCCGGCCTACGTCCGCATGGTGCTGCCCCTGTCGGCCATGCGGCTTCTGGCCCCGGGACTGGGCGCCGACCTGACAGCCCGCATCGATGTATCCGAGGCGATTGTCGCCGACCGCCCCCCCGAGGAAGTCGACACCGCTTCGCTCTGGATGAGCCGCACCTACCGGGCCTGGATCGACCGGTTGTTGCTGGGGCCCGCGGCGGCCGAGACGGGGTTTGCCGCCATCGTCGAAGCGGCGCCGACGGGGCCCGACTGGGTGACCGAATTTGCCGGACGCCAGCTGGTAGAACTGGCCGCCGACCGCGCCGACGGGGTGCCCGACGACCTGGTCGCCGCGGTCTGGACGGCCTCCGTCGACTCCCTGCCCCAGGTTGCCGCCAAGCTGGAGGGGATGGCCGACGTCTCCCTTCGCGCCACTTACTTCGCGGCGGAATGCCGTTTGCGGATGAACGAAACCGCCGCGGCCGAGCGTCTCTACCGCCAGGTCGCGGCCTGGGAGGGCCCCGACCACCTGGAGCCGTTCCGCATGGTCGCGTCGGCCCGGGTCGGAGAGATCAAGGCCCGCGATGGGCGCTACCGCTCTGCATCGCGCTGGTACGAACGGGCCGCCGGCCACCACCGTGATGTCTACCGCGTGGACTGGATGTTGCGGGGCCGGGCCCGGCGTTTCGACGAGATGAGCCGGGACGGTGCTACGCTCCCCGGCGAACCGATCCTCTTTGCGGTCCCGTAACTTAAACAATAACAAGAACCAAGGCCTGCCAGGGGCCCTGGATTTTTAATTTTTCCAGAAACCGCCTTGCGGCCCCCCTACCATGCTTCTATATTCAACTACATGGTTGAATATAAGACAAACGAACTCGACCGGGTTTTTTCCGCCCTGAGCGATCCCACCCGCAGAAGCCTGCTGCAGCGCCTCTGTCTCGGTCCGGCCAGTGTTTCCGAACTGGCCGCGCCCCTGGACATGTCGCTCAACGCCGTCTCGAAGCACCTCAAGGTGCTCGAGCAGGCCGGGCTGATCCGGCGGGAAATCGAAGGACGGGTACACCACGTTTATCTGAACGCTGGGCCCCTGGAAGAAGCCGAAAAATGGGTGAACCACTACCGCCAGTTCTGGGACGCGCGGCTCGAATCGCTGGCCTCCTGGATCGGGCGGAATGACGAAAGGAATAGAGATGAGTGATCTCACGACAACCCTGAGCAAACGCTTCGACGCCTCCTGCGAGGCCGTGTTCGACGCCTGGACCGACCCCGCCGGCATGGCCGCCTGGTTCAGTCCGATGACCACTGCCAGCGTGCCAAAGCTCGACCTCCGGGTCGGCGGGGATTTTCAGATCGACATGCACGGCGAGGACATGGACCACGTCCACACCGGCCGTTATCTGGAGATCGATCGCCCCCGCAAGCTGTCCTTCACCTGGGTTTCTGGGGGAACCAAGGACCAGGAAACGGTGGTGACGCTGGATCTGGAAGCCGAGCTGCTCAACGACGAGCTTCGC
>CBDTUS010000281.1:0-3598 GCA_965363725.1 uncultured bacterium
AACGCGCCCGTTCCACGATTTCGGCCCAGGACTCGTCCTTGATCCAGGGGACCCGATGGACTTCTCCCTCGGGGGCCGGAGCCGGATCTTCGGAAACCGCCGGCCCGGCACCGGAGGCCGAAGCTCCCAGAACCAACCAAACCAACACCGACCATGTCCCGAGGCACCGTTTCATCGACGCTCCTGACCCGGATTTCCTGTCCCCTGCGAAGCCCGCCGCTGGAATTCCACGATGGCCGGGTCCAGCCCCGGCAGGGCCATCAGCGAACGGAACATCTGGCCGATGCTCCTCTTGGAATCCTCGAGCTGCGGATTGACGTTCAGGCTTTCCTGGTAATCCTGCGCCGATTCCTGGTAGAGCCGCAGTGCCGCCAGGGCGGCCTGCCGGGCAGCGGTGGTATCGGCCCGGGTCAGGGCGGCCTGGGTATGGAAAGCCTGCGCATCCCCCAGCCATCTGAAGCAGATCCCCAGGTTCATCCAGGACCTGAAGGATCTGGGGTACAGGTGCGCGGCCCGCTGGTGATAACCTCGGGCTTCGTTCAGAAGCGGCTCGGCCCGGTTGAAGGCCGCCGCAGCCCGGGGCCAATCCTTCCGTTCCTGTCCGGCGGTCCCTGCGTTGACCAGTGGCTGGGCCCGCCCCAGTAGGAACGCGCCCAGCCGTTCCTGGAAATCCACCTCGTCGGGACCCAGTTCGCACGCCCGCCTCAGAGCCTGTTCCGCCTTGGCCGGATTCGGTTCCCGGTCGGCATAGGGCCGTGAGTGGATCAAGCCCTGATTGAACCAGTCCCGGGCCAGCCACTTTTCCGCGCCCAGCCCGAACCAGTCGACGTTGACCACCACGAAAAGAGCCGCCAGGAAACCCAGCCGCACGGCCAGGGTCCGGCGGTCGCCGGTATTCCAGAGCTGGATCAAATACGCCCCCCCGGCGGCGGCGAAGAGAGCCAGCAACGGCAGCAGCGGCATTCGGAACCGGGCGTTCACGAAAAACGGCAGGATGGCTACGGCCTGGATCATGATGGCCCAGAAAAGCAGGCTGCTCCCCTCAGGGCCCGCGGTATCCCAGCGCCGGAAATTCATTAGGCCGAGGATCGCCACGGGCAGCATCAGCCAGGTGGCCGGCCACCATCGAGCCAGAAGAAAGACCCCCTCCTGCTTGGCGAACCAGACCGGGTTGATATTGTTGCGCCCTTCCTGGGCATTGACCAGCAACAGGATTTTTTTGCCCAGCAGGGTTAGCGCCCGGCCCGGGTTCCGGGATACCCAGGCCAGGGCCTGGCCGGTCAGATGGCGAGAGGCCTGGCCCGGTGTCAGCGCGCCGGCCTGCCGGCTCTGCAGCTGCAGATCGTCCCAAAGAACACCCACCGGGATGGCCGAAACACCGTCGGCCGAATCGGAATTGCCTGCCACCAGGTTCGAGCCCAGGTTGGCGCTGATCAGGGAAAACTCCCCGTACTTCAGGTTGTGAAAGGTCGCCGGAGACACGGAGATCAGAAAGCCCGCGAGCAACAGGCCAATCGGACCGAAGCCCTGCACCCGGCCGCCTTCCGGGTCTTTGGACCTTCCCCGCCACCACAGCCACACCGCCACCCCCGCGACCAGCAGTATCAAGTTGGGACGGCCCAGTGCGGCCACACCCATCAGCAATCCGGCTGCCAGCTGGGTTCGGCCCACGGCCTGGGTCCTGCCCTTGATGGTCCTCAACACGAGGAGCAACGAACCCAACGTCAGGGGCGTGGTCCAGGTTTCCCCCAGGAGCTGGGTCTCGAAAAAGGGCAGCATGGGAAGAAGGGCCGTGACCAGGGCCCCGAAATTGGCGATGCGCGGGGTGAAGACCAGACGGCCGATGGCCCAGGTCAGCAGCACCGTAACTCCGCCGACCAGCATCTGCATGACCAGGATCCCGGTCATGGACAGACCCGCCTGGTAGAGCCAAGACAGCAGGTAGGCATACAGGGGCGGTTTGAAATAGGGTTGCGCCCCGAAAACCTGGCCTGCGGCCATGGTCTTGGCCCAGATGTCGAAAAAAGAGGCATCGACCACGGGAGTGTGCATGAAGACGGACTTGGAAACCAGCAGCCAATAGACCAGCCGGAAGACCAGGGCCGCGGCGACCAGGATGAGGGCCTGGCGTACGGGAAATTGTTTTCCGGGATTGGGCGTTTTCCCCGAACTGGATTTTCCCGGCTTGGCCATCAACGCACCTCATCGGTCTGCATGAATCGGTGGGCACGTTCGATCAGCGCCGCGGTATCCGGCGCAGGACCGCCGGCTGCCCCGGCTAGATCCGGGGTCAGCTGGGCAGTCAGCAGAGTGGTCATCAGGCGGTGCCCCTTGTCCGTCAGGTGGATGCAATCGCGCTGAAGCAGTTGCCTGGAAGCGTTCAGGGCGGCAAAAACAGCCGCGGCGTCAACCAGGGGCACGTTCGATTCTTCGCTCACCCGGTGCACCACTTCAAGATATTCCCGATGCAGGGCATTCGCGTCATCCCCCCGCACCATGTAGCGGGTCTGCAGGACGCGGGCCCGGGCCTCCTGGGACAGATGCCCGGGCGCGGCCACCAGCACCACCTTGGTACCGATGGCCTCCAGGTCCTTCACGATGCCCGTGAGATTGTGCCGGTAATCATCGACCGACACCCTCAACGGGGGCGGGTCCGATATCTTCTGGAATAAAAGGGGCAGCCGCGGCGTGGATCCCTTCAATCGTTCTGAATAGTCGCGGTCCGTGATGCCGGTTGCCCGCCAGTGATCGTTCCAGCCGAAGTAGACCACCGCCACATCCAGCTCGATGGCCAGAAGCTGCTTGGCGAGCCAGGCCCGGCCCTGCCAGCTGGTGTAGCCTGGAACGGCCGCGTTCCAGACCTCGACCTGCAGGGTGCGCAGGGAGTCCTCAAGCAGGGCCGAATAGGGAGGTAATACCCTGGAAAGCCGCGAACAGGAATCGCCCAGCACCAAGATCCGGCGCCGCTCCCCTTTGGGAGGCACATCTACGTCGGGCTGGATGGCCCGGATATCCACATCGCGTGGATGAATCGGCAATTTCCAGAAAAGATCCTCATCGGGCAGGAACCGGCCCTGGTCCAGAGCCATCTGGGTGTTGACCCCGAAATTCATCTCAGGCGTGATGGTTCCGTAGCCTATCATCCGTAAGACGATTTCCCCGGCCCCCAGTGCCAGGACCACCGATATGACCAATAGGCCGATCTTTTTGCTCTTGTCGGACACGCAGCACCCTTTCCCAGGGGATTCCCGACCAATGGATACCTGAAGCAGCCTGCAGTGTAAAACCCGGTCCGGACCGCGTCAATGACCGCGCCCGGACTATCCCAGCGTTTAGGTTGGTTGAATGCGTCTTTGATATGCCCTATTTTCCACCTGGCCCATTTTTTTCTTCAGTCCAGGGCGCCTGGCCCCGGGAGAATTCATGACCAGTTGTTGCGGCGGTCCCATGCCCGAAATGAACTCCACCCTGCTGACGGTATGGGCCGCCTTCGGCATCGGGGTGACCACCAGCCTGGGCCATTGCATCGGCATGTGCGGACCTCTGATCAGCACCTTTTCCCTGGCTCAGGGCAAGACCGACCACCGGCTTCGCAGCC
>CBDTUS010000282.1:0-3580 GCA_965363725.1 uncultured bacterium
GGGCAGCACCGAAACCACCTTCTATGTTTTGGCCGTCTATTTTGGCGCCGTGGGCATCAAGCGCAGCCGCCACGCGGTGATCTGCGGGCTGGCGGCGGATGTCGCGGGGATCACCGCGGCGATCCTGGTGGCGTATTTCTTCTTTGGCTAGTTCCTACCAGGTCTCAGGGGGATTTCCCCTGCCAGTTTCCCTCGTTGGTGTAAGACTGCCCGAACCCCTGCCCGCAACCGCCCAGCTGGGCCGCTGGAATGACAGTTCCGGCGACGACGTTGAATTCCTGGTCAGTTCGTCAACACCTCTTGGGTGATCGGTCCCATTCTGCACTTCATCCTGAAATCCGGCGGGTCGCTGGGCTACTACATGATGATGGGCGAGGACATGAACTGGCCCTTCGATTCCGAGACGCCGCTGACGGTCGAATCAGCCAAGCTCGGTGCCGTTATATCTTTCTGAGTGGTCCGGGTGGCTCTTCGCCAGCGGCAAGGCCTGGCTCGATGTTGTGGCCCTGCCGGTAGAAAACGATTTGCCCCCAGCAGGGGCGCGGACTGCCCGGGAAATGGTGACAAGGTCGCCTGGTGCGGTTATCGTTCCAGGGTACTTCTAGATTCACCGTTAACCGATTGCTGCGGGTGCGGGTTTGCTGAGTGCCATTTTCTTCTTTTGTGCCTTGATGCTGGTGTACATCTACGCCGGCTATCCCCTGCTTGCTCGCCTGCTGGGCGCCCTGGTGCACCACCGGGTCTGGGCCGCCGAGCCCGGGGAGCATCTGCCGATGGTCACCGTGCTGATCGCCGCCTATAACGAGGCGCCCTACATCGAAGAGACAGTGCGCAACAAGCTCACGCTGGACTACCCGGCGGAAAAACTCGAGATCATCGTGATCTCGGATGAATCCGACGACGGCACCGACGACATCGTCGCCAGCGTCGCTCTCCTTGAGCCCCGGGTGCGGCTGATCCACCAGTCCCCGCGCGCCGGCAAGACCAGCGCCCTGAACCTGGCCATGCCCGAGGCCACCGGCGAGATCATCGTCTTCAGCGACGCCAACTCGCTCTACGCACCCGATACCCTTCAGAACCTCGTTGCGCCCTTGGCCGACCCCAAGGTCGGCTACGTGACCGGCCGCATGGTCTACAAGGCGCCCGACGGTTCGCTCACAGGAGAGGGTTGCTCAGCCTACATGCGTTACGAAAACAACCTGCGGGCCTGGGAAACGGACCTCGGATCCATCGTGGGTGTCGACGGCGGGGTGGACGCCATGTTGCGTGAAATCTACCGCCCCATGAACGCCGACCAGCTGCCGGATTTCGTGCAGCCGCTGACGGTGCGCGAGCAAGGTTGGCGCGTGGTCTATGAGCCCCGCGCCCTCCTGTATGAAGACGCCCTCGCCGAGGCCGACGACGAAATGCGCATGCGGGTGCGGGTCTCGCTGCGGGCTTTCCACGCCCTGAAAGACAAGGCCGCGCTGCTCAATCCCTTCAGGTACGGCCTGTTCGCCTGGCAGCTCTGGTCGCACAAGCTGTTACGCTACATGGCCTTTCTGTTCATGGCCGGCGCCCTGATCAGCAATGTTTTCCTGACTTTCGTTCCGGAGTACTCCGGCTTCTGGAGCCTGGTGCTGGTCGGGCAGATCATCTTCTACGGGCTGGCCCGCTACGGTCACACCATGAACAGCCACGGCCAGAAGCCGCCCCGCCTGGTGGGCATGATCTACTACCTGTGCGTGCTGAACCTGGCCAGCGCCCGCGCCTTCTGGCAGTTCCTGCAGGGACGCAAGCAGGTCACCTGGAAGCCGAGGGTGTGATGGCCCCCCACGAGCCCGCCCTTGCCGCTCCGGGATTCCTCCGCCGCCGACTGGTCTGGGCCTCCCTCATGGTCCTTTTCCTGTTCCCGTTTTTCATCCGGATCCCGCGGGAACTGAACCACCACCCGGTCATCTCGCCCCTCGGCGACCAGGTGCACATCGTCCTGTTCGGAGGAATCACCCTGCTGCTCTACTGGTTCGGCCCGCTGAAGGGGCGCCTGTGGTGGGCGGCCACAGCCAGCGCGGTCATGGGAGGGGCGGTCGAATTTCTCCAGCTATTGGTGGGGCGCCAGGCGCTGTTCAAGGACTTCCTGCTGGATCTGGTGGGCATCGGCATCGTGGTGGGCTTCATCCTCTGGAAGGGCCACGGCAGGCAGGTTGGCAAGTGGCTGTTCCTGCTGCTGCTGTTGAGCATTCCCTTCCAGCTATGGTACCTGCCCTGGCGGATCGATGCCGCCTATCGCGCCCGGGACCAGTTTCCCGTCCTGGCCGACTTCGAAAAATACGGCGACCGGTTCCTGTGGGGGTCCAACATGAAGGGCCAGCTCAGCTACCATAACATCGAGGACAGTCCCGAGGGCGAGGGCGGCGTGCTGCGGCTGACCACCGATGGCCAGACCCATTGGCCGGGCACCATGATGCGCCGGTTCCCCGAGGACTGGTCGGACTATGCGATGTTGAAGTTCGACGTCCGGGTGGCCGAAGCCCCCGGCGACACCCAGAAGTTCGGCGTGCGGCTTGACGATTATGAAGGGATCAAGGAAGAGAGATGGGTCTCCCAGACCTATTCAGCAACAAGCGACTGGCAAACCTTCTCCATGGAGATTGCCGACCGCCAGCTGTGGAACAGTGAACGCAACCTGAACCTGAAGGAAATGGACCGGCTCATCTTCTTCTTCCGCAAACCTGCCGGAACGTTGGCCATCGAGATCGACAACGTCCGGCTGGAATAGACCTCGGCTTGGCGTATCCCTCCATGTTGAATTAATCTGTTCACAGTTGATGACCATTGGGGGATCCACCCGTCCGAGGGGGAGCGGGATGATCGGTCAAACCGTATCGCATTTCCGGATCACGTCCGAACTGGGTGCCGGCGGAATGGGTGTGGTCTACCAGGCCGAAGACACGACGCTGGACCGCACCGTCGCCTTGAAATTCCTACCGCCGCACCTGACCGCCGACCCCGACGCCAAGGCCCGGTTCATGCACGAAGCCAGGGCGGCGTCCTCGCTCGAGCATCCTTCCATCTGCAGCATCTTCGAGTTCGGGGAAACCGACGACGGCCGGACCTTCATGGTCATGCCCTGTTACGAGGGACAGACCCTGGCCGATCGTCTCGAGGAGGGGCCGCTGGTCGTCGACGAGGCAATGGGTGTTTTCCGCCAGTTAGCCCAGGGCCTGGCCAAGGCCCACTCCCAGGGCATCGTGCACCGGGACATCAAGCCCGCGAACATCTTTCTGACCGACGACGGCCACGCCAAGATCCTCGATTTCGGACTGGCCAAGCTCTCCGGCCAGACCAAGCTGACCGCCGAGGGCACCACCCTCGGCACCGTGGCCTACATGTCGCCCGAGCAATCGCGCGGTGAGGAGGTCACCGCCAGCTCGGACATCTGGTCGTTGGGCGCGGTGCTCCACGAGATGCTGGACGGCAAGCCGCCGTTCGCCGGCGACAACCCCCACGCGGTGATGTTCGCCATCCAGCAGACCGATCCAGCGCCACTGGCGGACTTCAGGCCCGAGGTGCCCGAGGACACCCTGACCTTGGTGGATCG
>CBDTUS010000283.1:0-3546 GCA_965363725.1 uncultured bacterium
ATCCCCCACCTCGGCTGCGGGATCCTGATCCAGGCGCCCCCCCACCGAAACGATTTTTGATGTCACCTCGGCGGATTCATCCAGCAGGAGGTTCCCGAACACCACCACCACGTTCCCGTCCACCCGGCCGGAGATTTCCGCGTTGCCGAAGACCACCACCACGTCCCCTCGGATGTCTTCATGACGGGAGACGTGCAGATCGTCCCAGACCTTGATGACGTTTCCGTGGACGATCTTGCGCGGCGGAGGCGGCGCGTGGGGCGCGAAACTGGACCAGTCCCAGCCCTGGGTGGAATCGAAGTCGATGGAATCGGGCAGTTCGCTGAGAATGACCTGGGATAGGATCTCCAGGCCTTCGCTGAGGTGTTCGTCGAGGTTCTCGGGGATATTGATGATGATGCCCTCGCCCGCCTCGTTGACCAGGGAGATCGTATTGTCCCTGATCTCGAATTCCAGCTGGCTGAGTTCCACGCCGATCGTCTCGATGACCTCGGAAATGTCCGCGATGTTATCTTCGATGGCATCGCGCTGTTCGTCGGACAGCTCGATATCCATTCCTCCGTGGGAAAGCGAGTCGCGCATTTCCGTGACCATCCGGGAGTACTTGCGGATCTCCACCATGAGAGAATCCCGGCTGGTGGTCTCGATCCTCGCCTCCGTGTCGATCTCCACGAATTGAATGGAGTCTCCCTCGCCGGTTACGAACACCTCTGTATCGGCAGTCGCCAACGACACAGCAAGGCCCTGAGCCAGAAGGCCCAGGGCCAGGAACGTCAACATTCCGGAAAGGTAACCCGCCAAGGATTCAGAACGATTCGGGAAAGAACCGCGGCCGGGGCTGGCGAGTGCACCACTGGTCAGAAGCATGTTGGTCAGCTTTCGGCCCTTCGCGCGGTTCCAAGGGCACGCCGCCCCAAACCCTGCAGGCGGACCAGCAATTCCGGCACAAGGCCGGCCACGATGACAACGGGCAACACGGTGGACCCGTCACCCGTCAAAGCCAGGGCCGCCGCGACAGAAGCCGCGCCGAATCCCGCCAAGCGCGTCAGAGGGGACCGCACGAAACGGGGCAGGAAGGCCTCCTCGAGGTAGACGGGCACGCGGTCCCTGCGCAGGGGCTCCATGGCCTGATAGGCAGCATAGGGCACCGAGGCCAGGACCGCACCGTCAAAATCGGAAGGCACTTCGTGATCGGGCAAGGATTCCAGCATCTGGAAAAGGCCCTGCAGCCGATCGTGTTCCTTGTGGCAACCGGGACATTCCCGCAGGTGCAGGAAAAAACGGAGCGACTCCGGTTTCTCCAGCGTCCCGTCCAGGTATTCCTGCAGGCCCTGCCGGCAATCTTCGCAGGCCAGGGGCAGGTCCGGTTTGTTGTTCTTGCCGTACATCTCCGGCTCCTTCCCCGCCATCCCTCTCCCGGCCCGTTTCAAACTGCGGCCAGACGGCGGAACAAAAATCTTGGTGGGGGGAAACGGCAGGGATGTGACCCACATCCGTTTCCGCCCCTAGAGAAGGCAGGTGTCGTATCCCCCGACATTGACTTGATCACCCGCCTGATCTCGTTTACGGCACCCTGCACCCTTTGTTGCACAGGAATTTATCTTTTTTTCTCAGATATCGTAAGACCGGGCGGACAGCATCTGCTGGATCTGATTCCGGGCCCGGTGAATCCTCGCTTTGACCGTACCCAGCGGTAATTGAAGGATTTCCGCGATCTCCTCGTAGGACAGCTGCTGGTCGTGCCGCAGCAGGGTGATGGCCCGGTAATGGGGCGGCAGGTCGGCAATGACCTCTTCCAGCCTTTCGAGGGCCTCTTTTCGCTGCAGGACGGTGTCCGGCTCGGGGCCCGAGTCCGGCAGCTGGAATTCGTATTCCTCGCCGTCGGGGCCCACGCCCCCGTCGAGGGACAGGAACCTCAGGCGGTTGCGCCGCAAATGGTCGATGCAGTGGTTGGTGCCGATGCGGAAGAGCCAGCTGCTAAAGGCATAGTTCTCGTCGAAACGGTCCAGGAGCGAAAACACCTTGATGAAGATTTCCTGGCCCAGGTCCCGGGCGTCCTCAGCGTTTCGCGTCATCCGGTAGCACAGATTGTAGATGGCACCACGATAGCGGTCGAGGATCTCCCCGAACGCCGCCTCCTCCCCCCGTTTGCAGCGGCGGATGGTTTTGAGGTCCTTGTGCCGGTCGAACATGCAGCCTCCAGGGGCAATGTTTTTGTCGCCAGCGAAAATAGGAGCCGGTCACACCCCGGGTCAACATATATGACAAACCGGCAGAAACCACCGTCGGGCCTCAACGTTGACACGGCTGGCGGCGGAGCCTAAACTGATCCTGGAATTTCGCCGCCCGGGAGGCGGCCCAGCGATGCCCACGATCCCCATTCCTGAAAGAGATGTCCCATGAGTTTCATTGAGATGATCCAAGCACGTGAGATCCTCGATTCACGCGGCAACCCCACCGTCGAAGTCGATGTATTTCTCGAAGACGGCAGTGTCGGCCGCGCCGGCGTTCCCAGCGGCGCGTCCACCGGCGAACACGAGGCCATCGAGCTGCGGGACGGAGACAAGTCACGTTACGGGGGCAAGGGCGTGACCAAGGCCGTTGAAAACGTGAAGGACATGGAAGAGGAACTCAACGGCATCGACGCCACCGACCAGCTCCTCATCGATCGGATCATGTGCGAATCCGACGGTTCGGGCAACAAGGGCAAGCTGGGCGCCAACGCCATCCTGGGTGTCTCCCTGGCCGTGGCCAAGGCCGCGGCGGCCTCGGTTGGCCTGCCTCTTTACCAGTACATCGGCGGCACGTCCGCCCGCACCCTGCCGGTGCCCATGATGAACGTCCTGAACGGCGGCTCCCATGCGGACAACAACGTGGACATCCAGGAATTCATGATCATGCCAGTGGGCGCGCCCACCTTCGCCGAAGCACTGCGCTACGGGGCCGAGACTTTCCATACCCTCAAGGGGATCCTCCACGACAAGGGTCTGGCCACTTCGGTGGGCGACGAGGGCGGATTCGCGCCCAATCTCCGCAGCAACGCCGAGGCTTTGGACCTGCTCATGGAGGCCATCGAGAAGGCGGGCTACAAACCCGGCGAGGATATCGTTCTGGCCATGGACGCGGCGGCCAGCGAATTCTTCAAGGATGGAAAATATTTCCTTGGAGCCGAAGGCGGGGAAGCCTGGGACGCGGACCGCATGATCGAGATGTACAGCGACATGGTGAAGAACTACCCCATCATGTCGCTGGAGGACGGGCTCGACGAGAACGACTGGGAAGGCTGGGGCCGCCTCTACGAGGCCCTGGGCAACCGCATCCAGATCGTGGGCGACGACCTGCTGGTGACCAACCCGGAGAAGCTGCGTCGGGCGATCGAAGAGGGGTGCGCCAACAGCATCCTGATCAAGCTGAACCAGATCGGCTCGCTCAGCGAGACCCTCGAGACCATCGAGATGGCCAAATGCGCGAGCTTCACCAACGTGATCAGCCACCGCAGCGGCGAGACCGCCGACAACACCATCGCCGATCTGGCCGTGGCCACCA
>CBDTUS010000284.1:0-3513 GCA_965363725.1 uncultured bacterium
CATGGCGCCAGGTCCAGTTCTCGGTGACGAAACCGATGACCTACATCCGGTCACCACGGTTGATTCGGTGGATCTAACCCGTTACGCGGGGCTCTGGCACGAAGTGGCCAAGATCCCAAATCGGTTCCAGAAACAATGTGTACGGGGCACGACTGCCGAATACACCAGGCGGGATGATGGCCGCATTAAGGTGGTGAACCGGTGCCTCACCGATGATGGTGAATATGACGAAGCCGAGGGCCTCGCCAAGATCGAGGATCCGGCCACCAACGCGAAACTGAAGGTGAGTTTCTTCAGCATCCTGGGCTGGAGGCCTTTCTGGGGGGACTACTGGGTGATCGGCCTGGACGATGATTACCAATGGGCGATCGTCGGCACCCCTGACCGCAAGTACGGCTGGGTACTGGCGCGCACTCCTGAATTGAAGGAAAACATCCTGGAAAAAGTCTTTGCCATCCTTGAACACAACGGCTACCAGAGAAAAGATTTCGAGTTGAGCCCCCAATAGGTTCCAACCCGGGACAGGGTGGGCTATCATGTGCCGGGTGGGCAACTCTTGCCGGTAGAGTCCTTTTCCGAAGAGGAAAAAATGATCGCGTTGGAATTCGACGACAAGATCGCCAACTGTAATGCCTGTGGCAGCCCCGATATCCATGACCACCTGGTTGACCACCGGAGCATCGTCATTTCAAGGTGTCGCCGGTGCGGGTTCCAGTTCATGAATCCCCAGTATACCAACCGGTATCTCGACGATTTCTATTCCCAGTATCTGGGCGATGATGACTACGACTACTGGCACGAGCCCCTGATGGCCAGTCACGATCTCTATCTTTCACTGGTGGAGAAACACATCCAGCCCGGCAAGATGCTGGACATCGGTTGCGGCTGCGGGCATTTGATGGAAGCGGCTCGAAAACGCGGTTGGTCCATCGGCGGGTATGACGTGGACCCGGTCGCCACGCAGAAGGTAGCCGACAGGCTCGGCGTCGAGGTGGCCTGCGGGGACTTCCATTCCTGCGATGTGGGCACCGGTTACGATCTGGTCGCCATGCACCAGGTCCTGGAACATTTGAAGGAACCCAACAGGTACCTGGAAAAAATCCATGGCCTGCTCAATCCCGGCGGGATTCTATTCGTGGCCGTTCCCAACATTCGGTCGTTGTCGAGTAAGCTGAAATTCGGTCTGGAGCGGATGGGGCTAAGAAGGAAAAATATCGGGAAGTATTGCGACACCTCCCACCATGTTCTGTACTTCGATCCCCGAACCTTGACCAGACTTCTGGGGAATCACGGCTTCCAGGTGGTCACCCGGAGGAATTGCCTGAGCGCTCGGCCGGGCCAAACCTCCTTAAAACGGTTTATTATGAAAAACCTGACCGATCACCTGTTTGCCAAGAGCGCCTTCCTGGTCGTTGCCAGGAAAACCTGAAGGCTCATCACACCGGCGCCGGCAACCCCCGGATACCAGAACCAAAAGTGGATAGTCGATGCCGATATCATTCAGGAGGGTCCAATTAGCGCCGATATAGGGGTATGAAAACGACCTCTCCTACCATTCTCACTGACCTGGTCGAGCAGGTCAGCAGCCTGCCCAGCGTGGCCACCCAGGTAGTCTCCTTGGCCTCGGATCCGGATTGCGAAATAAACTGCATGACCAAGGTCATCATGAGCGACGGCGCCATGACCATGCGATTCCTTGCCCTGGCCAACAGCTCCGCCTTTTCTTTCGGTCACGAGATCAAGGACCTGCGAACCGCCATCATACGTCTCGGGTTGGTCCGAGTCCGCAACATCGCCCTTCTCATGGGTATCCACGACATAGTGGAAGTCGAAGATAACACCAGTGATCTGGACATGACCGGGTTCTGGCAATACACCCTTGCCACGGCCAGCTGTTGCAAGGCCCTGGCATGGCTGCGTTCCCTGCCCCAGGGGGAGGAGAGCGCCTGGCTGGCTGGAATTCTCCATGGACTAGGCATCGCGGCCTTCAACCAGAAGGCCGGCCCCGAGTTTCAGCAGGCTTTGGCGTTGGCACAGGCCGAGAAGATCCCCCTTGCCCAGGCGGAAATGAGAATTTTCAAATACCACCACGGGGATCTGGGGGCGCGCCTGCTCCGCAAGTGGAATCTGCCCAGCATTTTCGTGGAAGCGGTCGAGGCCTTCCCCGATTCTGAGGCCGATGGCGAGATCACCGCTGATGTGCTGCCACTGGTTCGCGTGCTGCGGGATGCGAGTCTCACCGCGCGCGCCATAGGTTTCTGCGACAACGGCGACGGTGATTCCTTGCCCGATGCCGACATGTTGCCGGAGCTGCTGGATCTGGCCGACGAGGCCTTGAACGCCATTGCCCTGAAGGTCGACTCCGAGGTGGGAGAGGTCAGCGGCCTCATCGGCCTCGATATGCCCGAAGACGCGTTCGCTGAGGCTTTGGCGGCGTCCCGCTGCGCAGCGGCCCACTTGGGACTTGCGGGATTTGACGACGGCCTTGTTCGCGAGGGTCTCGAACGCCAACTTGCCCAAGCGCGAGAAATTCAGCAACGCCTGCTGCCCGAGGTCGTGCCCAACCTGGCGGGTTTCGACTTGGCAGCAGCCAACCTGCCGTCCCTGCAAGTGAGCGGCGACACCTATGACTTTGTGAAGCTTCGGGATGGACGCCTGGCCTTCTTCATTTGCGACGTCTCGGGTAAGGGAATGGCGGCTGCCCTGCTGGCCAGTACGATCCAGGCCAGTTTACGATCTCTGGCGCGCGTTTTCAACGATCCCGGCGAGCTGCTGGCCACGGTCAATGAAGAGCTGTACGAGACCACCGACCCTGAAATGTTCGCCACCATCTTCATGGCGGCGGTGGCGTCCGACGGCGAAAGCCTGCAGTATTCCAGCGCCGGCCACAGTCCTCCACTCCTGCTGCGTTACGATCAGAGCGTTGAATGGCTCATGCCGGCCAGCACGCCGGTGGGGGTTTTGTCCGGGATGGCCTACCCCGTCCAGGAAATCCCGTTCAACTCCGGGGATCTCTTAGTGGCCTACACCGACGGAATCACAGAGGCCTTTGACCAGAATGACGAGGAGTTTGGGGAAGCCGAACTCGAAAAGGTGGCCAAGGCCTCGCGCGAAAGCTTGTCCCGGGCGGTTATCACGAATGTCTTGGCTGCGGTGCGCGAACATGTCCAGGGCCATCAGGGTTTGGTCCCCGAACTGGGGTTGCCGGACTGGTCAGAGGCCGATGAAGACCTCCTCGACGCCGGCGACGATTTGACCCTCGTGGTGTTGCGCAAGAACCTCTGACGCCTCAATTTCTCTGCTTGAGTTCCGGAATATCGAATGGTGATGAAGACGGGGGATTCACCACGAAGCAAAAGGTGAGTTTCTTCAGCATTCTGGGCTGGCGGCCTTTCTGGGGGGACAAATGGGTGATCGGCCTGGACGATGATGACCAATGGGCGATCGTCGGCACCCCGGACCGCAAGTACGGCTGGGTACTGGCGCGCACTCCTGAATTGAAGGAAAACATCC
>CBDTUS010000285.1:0-3502 GCA_965363725.1 uncultured bacterium
GGCGGCCTGGGGAAAACTGTGTTCCCATCTGGGCGCGGCGGGGCTTCTCGGCGGCGGTCCCCGGTTCATCGGCCTCAGTTACGACGACCCCGAAATCACCCCGTCGGACAAGATTCGCTACGACGCCTGCGTCGAGGTGGACGACAGTTTCCAGCCCAAGGGCGAGATCGGCGTGCAGGTTCTGCCGGGCGGCGAATTCGCCCGCACCACCCATTTCGGGCCCTACGAAAACATGAAACACACCTACGCCACCCTGCTCGGGCAGTGGCTTCCCGAAGCGGGCCGCAAATACAAGCTGGAGCCCACCCGGGAGGTCTACCTCAACGACCCCGAAAGCACGGCGCCCGAAGACCTGGTCACCGATATTTTCCTGCCCTTGGATGACAAATCATGAGCGGCCAGAAGATCGACATCTTCAAACTCCACAAGGCCGAATACAAAGCCGGGAAAAAGCCCGCGATTGTGAAAACCACCCGCGCCATGTACCTGGCGGTTGCAGGCAAAGGCGCGCCCGGGGCCGACGATTTCCAGGCCGCCATCGCGGCCATCTACTCGATGGCGTACACGGTCAAGATGGGGCGCAAGGCCGACGGCAAGGGCGACTACACCATCGGCAAGCTTGAGGGAATCTACTGGACGGCCGATGGTGCCGATCTCGCCACGGCACCCCCCGCAAGCTGGTGCTGGTGGTTGATGATCCGCACCCCGGAAGAGGTGGACGGATTCCCGATCACCGACGAGGACCTGGTCACGGCCCGCAGCCGCCTGCGCGATAAGAAAAAGGACGAGGGATCCGACAAGGTCCGGCTGGACTACCTGGACGAGGGCGAGTGTGTCCAGATGCTGCACGTCGGCCCTTACGACAAGGAACACCAAACGATTGCGGTCATGCTGGAATATTGCCGGGAGGAGAACCTCGAAGCCCACGGTCGCCATCACGAAATCTACCTGTCGGACCCACGCCGGGTGGCGCCCGAAAACTTGAAGACCATTCTGAGACTGCCTGTGAAGCGGATCTGACTCTTCAGACCCTCTCAGAGGAAAATGGCCTCGCCGCCGATTTGCACCGCACCGTCCGGGGATGGATTATTCGTCTTCGGTCCTGGCTTGGATACTTTCCACGCCGTCGAGGGACGTCACCACCGAAACGACCATGGGTCGACAGCAGACACTGCAATCTTCAATGTACTGCTGGTTACGGATGGATCCGTCCACGACCACATCGATAAGTTGTCCGCAGTAGGGGCATTGGATGTCTTCGGTGTGCAGGTTCATCCGTGCTCCATTACAGCGCCAGCAGCAGGGACTCCGAACAGAATCCTGGCCCCAGCGAGGATATCAGTCCGTGGCCGCCGTTACCGAAACCGTGCTCCTTTAGGTACCGCTCCAGGACGAACAATACCGTGGCCGACGACATGTTGCCGTAGTCCCGCAGGATGCCCCGGGGCAGATCCAGTTGAGCCGGGTCAAGGCCGAGGGCGGTTTCGTAGGCCTCCAGGACCTTGGTGCCTCCGGGGTGCAGCAGGAAGGACTGAATGTCGGCAATCTTCAGGTCGTGATCCGCCAGGAACGCGCCGACATCCTGCCCCGCGGTTTCGGCGACGATGTCCGGGATTCGCTGGGCAAACACCACCTGCAGGCCTTCCTGCAGTACCGTCCAGCCCATGACGTCCAGGGAGTCCGGGAAAAACCGGCTGCGCGTGTCCACCACTTCCAGCCCGGGTCCAGCCACGTCGTCGGCGACAACGACCGCGGCGGCCGCTCCGTCACCAAAAAGTGCCGTCGCCACGAGGTTCGATTTGGAGGTATCTCCCGGCAGAAAGGTGAGGCCACAAAGCTCCGTCGCGATCACCAGAACCCTGGACCCCGGATGGCCCAGCGCGTAATGATGGGCATGAGACAACCCCGCAGCTCCACCGGCACAACCCAGGCCCCAGATGGGCGTGCGGCGCACGTCCGACCGCAGCCCCATGACGTTGATCAACCTCGCATCGATGGAGGGGGTGGCCAGCCCGGTGGTGTTCACGTAGATGACGTAATCGATGTCCCGGGGAGCCAATCCGGCCAGGTCCAGGGCCTTTCCCGCCGCATCGGCGGATAGCCGCGTCGCCTCGCGGGCATACATGGCGCTTTTTTCGGCCAGGTCGTGATCGGTGAAAAACCACTCCTGAGGCGCAGCAAAGTAACGGGTACGGATGCCCGCGTTCGCGAACAGCGGCAACAGGCGGTCGAAATCGGGTATCTTATCGGCGAACATCGCCCGCGCGAACTCCATGGCCAACTCCTGGTCGACCCGAGTTGAAGGGACAGCGGAAGCGACGGCCTGGATCCTGGTCATGGCCGGAGGTTAATCTTGCGTGCCTGGTAGGCGTCGTAATCGGGAACCAGCCGATCATAATCACTGTCCATCAGCGGCGAGGAGATCATGAAGTCGGCCGACGTGCGATTGCAGGCGATGGGAATGTTCCAGACCACGGCCATGCGCAAAAGGGCCTTGACGTCCGGATCGTGCGGTTGCGGCTCCAGGGGATCCCAGAAAAAGATCAGGAAATCGATTTCGCTGTCGGCGATCTTGGCGCCGACCTGCATGTCCCCGCCCAGCGGCCCGCTCTGAAGCCGGTTGACCTTCAAGCCCAGTTCCTCCTGCAGGATGCGGCCGGTCGTGCCGGTGGCGAACAGCCGGTGATGGGCCAAAAGTACCTTGTTGTACTTGGCCCAGGCCAGCAGGTCGTCCTTCATGTTGTCGTGGGCGACCAGGGCGATCTTCTTGTCCGGCTTCATGCCGATGATCTTGTGAGCCACGGAAACCTCTTTGTTGATCAAACCAGCGAATCGACGACCAGCACCGTCGCCACCAGCAGGGCGAAGGTGTTGATTTCCATGAACCGGATGCGGCAGCTGCGCACGAACGGGGCCAGTTTCCCCGAGTCGATCTTCAACAGGGTAGTAGCTCGAAGGACGACCAGCAATCCCGCCAGTGCAATGACCCAGGCGGCGGGTTTATGGTCGAAAAGGGCGGCCAGGGGAATCATAAGGGCCGCCACGCACACCGCGGCGATCCACACGAAGGTCAGCCGCACGATCTGTTTCCGGTCGAAGCGGTCGAACAGTGAGGGCATCCCGCCGTCGGCATAATCCTTTTCGTAGAACAGGAGCAGCAGCCAGAAGTGGGGAATCTGCCAGAGGAAAAAGAAGAACATCACCAGGTGCAAGGTTGGATCTGATAGATACCCACCCGCGGCCACCCAGCCTACCGCCGGTGGCAATGCGCCAATGAACGATCCCGGCAAGGCGGCAAAAGGGGTCACGCGTTTCAAGGGAGTGTAGATGCCGTTGTAGATCACAGCCGCGGCCAGGCCCAGCCAGGCGGCGGTGCTCGAAACGGTCCACAGGACGGCCGTCCCGGCGGCCAGCAACAACAGTGAATACAGGAGGGCGGAACCGCGTTTCACCCGGCCCGAAGGGATGGGCCGTCCGGCGGTGCGAGGCATGCGGGCGTCGA
>CBDTUS010000286.1:0-3498 GCA_965363725.1 uncultured bacterium
CGCGGCTGCGGAGTACCCGGGTTTTCTGTGCATGGGGGGACAGGTCCTCGGCACCAAAATACCTGGGGTCGGATAGGAAACCGGCGACACTTTTAGGAGTGGATTAGGTCGCCAAAAAGGCCCCCCGGGGGCCCTTCATGCTCGGATATTGGATATCATTGCGGAAAGTGCCCCCCGGGGGCCCTGAAGGGAACTTTAATCTCAAAAATTCTCCATTTACAAGGAGTCGGTGCTTGGAAGTAGGACTTGATTGGGTGGAATTGGTCTGGCATATCTTGTGCTAACTCTTGGAGAGACCTTTGACCGGGAAAGGAAATCATGAAGAACTGGGCTGTCGCTGTATTTGCCTTGATAGTGGTTTTGGGGTCGGCCTCCGAAGCTGCCGATGAACGCCGGAACGTGACCATGCGGACCCGCACCATGGGTGCCTGGGCCTCCCTGACCCTGGTTACCGCCGACTCGGCTGCCGTGGCCGACATCGCCCTGGATGCCCTGCTCGAATTTCATCGCGTTGATTCCCTCATGACCAACTGGACCGACATCAGTGAAGTGGCCCGGCTGAACCGCGAAGGGACCGGTGGGCCGATCCCCGTTGAACCCGAAGTGGGAAGGGTTCTCTGGACGGCCGCCAGGATCGGGCGGGAATCGCAGGGTGCTTTTGACATCAGTATTGAACCGCTGGTGCGGCTGTGGGGTTTTCTGGGAGGAACGCCGCAGGTGCCGGCGAGTAAAGACATCGACGCCCTCAAAAAACAGGTGGGCTGGAATCACGTGATGCTGGACAGCGTGGCCGGCACCCTTGCCCTGAGTGGGAAGGGCGTGAAGATCGACCTGGGCGGCATCGCCAAAGGACACGGGGTCGACATGGTGGCTGATAACCTTCGCGCCGCCGGCGTGACCGACGCCCTGATCGATCTAACCGGCAACATGGTGGCCCTGGGTGCGCCCCCGGGAAAGGATGGCTGGTCCATTGGCATTCGCGATCCCCAGGACAAGCACGCCCACCTGGGAACGCTCAAGTTGAGTGGGGCCGCCATCGCCACCTCCGGAAACTACGAGCAATTCATCACCCAGGATGGCCGGCGTTACGGCCATATTCTGGATCCGCGCACCGGCTGGCCGGCCGAAGGACTGGCGGCGGTAACCGTGGTGGCCGAGCGCGCCATCGATGTCGACGCCTGGGCCACGGCCCTCTTCGTCATGGGCCCCGAAACCGCCCGTGAAGTTGCCGCCGCGCGCGACGACCTTTCGGTCATCCTTCTGGAACCCGATACGGACGGCCGCCTGATCCTGTGGATCGAAAAGGACCTTCGCGATCGGTATACCCCTCAATTGAAGACCGAGTCCTACCTCATCATCCGCGTTTTCTGACCCTCCTTTCTGCGGACCTTCTCTTGCACTACCTGTCCTGTGGCTGTGGCACGGACCTGGACCCTGAACCCTAAACGGTAATCAGGGGCACGTTTGTCGCCTTTGGCGAATTGACAGGGATTCGCAAAATCAAACGGCCCGGGCGCAAAACCGGGCGAAATGCCACCTGTTTTTAAAAGCCTGTATTCAATGAAGTTGGATGATTCCGGTTTTTCGTTTATGGGCGAAAAATTTTGTCCAGCTGGAGAACGACAGGGAGATTCAGACCGTGAACCTATCGCGAACCGCATGTATGGGGATCTTCCTGGTGGGCCTGGCGGCACCGCTGACCGGCTGCAAAACGGCGGATCCGGTGGCGACCAAACCGCCGACCGGCGGGCGCGAATTCGTGCTCGACGAGGCGTCGTTTGCGGCGGTGGTCAATCCCATTCTGACCGCGCGCGGCTGTGACAACATCGCCTGCCACGGCGGCGGACTGCGGGGCACATACGAGCTCTCCCCCGCCGACGACAAAAATGTGGCTTTCGACTTTCTCCAGTCCGCACGACAGGTCGATCCGGAGCAACCGTCCCAGAGCAGCCTGCTCATGAAGCCCCTGGCCCCGGCCGCCGGCGGCGATGTTCACACGGCCGATCCCGAAGTCTCTGGATTCCTTTCAACTGACGATCCCGACTATCAGGCCATCCTCGCCTGGATCGAAGCGGGAGAATACCGATGAAGGCTCGCTTCCATATGCTGCTGATCCTGATGGCTTTTGTTACTTCGGCGTTCGCCGAGGAAATGGAGTCGCGCGATTTCGAACGCGAGTACCTGGTGCCTGAGATGGAGAACGCCAGCCTGAGCCTGAGCGCCGGAGAGCGTCGCTTCGCCCGTCATTTTTCGGTGAGCCCCGCGGTCGGCAAGCTTGGCACAGACGATCTGTTCGCCCTGCGCCTGGCCTACAACCCGGTGTCCTGGTTGGGCTGGGAAATCTCCCTGGGACACAACCCGGCCTCGTCTCTCCATGCCCTCATCCACACCTTCAACGCCCTGGTGCGTTACCCGCTGGCCTCCCGCTTTCAGCCCTACGGCACTTTGGGTTTTGGAATGATGACCGTTTATCCGGGCCAGGCCGTCAAGGCCGACCCGGTGACCAAGAATACGATGACGATCGGGGGCGGCCTCGAGCTCTACGTGCGCGACGACGTGGCGCTGCGAGGAGAAATGCGGATGGCTACGGTCATCGGCCAGGATCCCGGAAAAGACAACTCGGTGGCCTACAACTACCGGGAGTACACCCTGGGTCTGGTTTTCTATCGCAACCTGGGGGAATGACACGCACGGTCCTGTCGTTTCGGCGATGGGGCAGGCGGGGAGATAAAACATGAATCTGATTCGAACGAACCGGCTCCTGCGACGATACAGTCTGGCTTTCGGGGTGATCACCCTGTTGGCCGCATCCGGCTGCCGCGACAGCGCTCCGGATGACATCATCGTCCAGGAGGAGAGCACCGCAGCCCTGGTGTTCGTCAAGACCGAAGGCGAAGAAACCCTGAACCGCAGCAGGGCGGCGGGCAACCTCTACAAGCTGGCGCCCATCGCGCCCGACGGTGTGCTGACCCCGCTGACCAACTTCACCGGGGCGGTTATCTTCGATCCCGCCGTGTCGTTCGACGGCACCAAGATCCTGTTCTCCATGCGTCCACCCGGAGCGAGCGACCAGAACATCTGGGAGATCAACGCCGACGGCACCGGTCTGCGCCAGGTGACCAGCGGCGGCGGGGCGGATTTTGATCCGCTATACCTGCCTGACGGCACCATCATGTTCACCAGCTCGCGGCACGGCGGCATGGATGAGTACAACCATTCGCCGGCCGAAGTGCTCTACACCTGCAACTATGACGGCTCGGGGATCAAGCGCGTCAGCTTCAACATGAGCGACGACTTCGACCCCGTGCTGCTGCCCGACGGGACCGTTCTTTACACGCGCTGGGAGCACTTCGCCACCTTCAACCGCTTCCCGCTGTTCTTCACCAATCCCGACGGGACCGGCGCCTTTCACAAGTACGGTCCTCACAACCGGAATTTTTTCCACCCTCAGGTGATGCCCGACGGACGGATCATCGCCATCGAGTCGACCATGGTGAA
>CBDTUS010000287.1:0-3496 GCA_965363725.1 uncultured bacterium
CGTGGTGCGGTAGTCCGGTGCGTTCGGGGAATTCGAAATGTCCTCGGGCCTGCTGCCCTGCGGATTTTTCGAATTCCCCGAACGCACCGGACTACCGCATCATCGGGAAGGGGGCGACATGAAGCTGGCGATCGGCGATTTTTGGATTAGGGACCTGGAGGTGGAGGACGGTCGGTCCATCACCCGGCACGCCGATAATCCCCGGGTCGCCCAGATGCTTCGTGATCTGTTTCCCAGCCCCTATTCACTAACAGATGCCCTGGAATTCATCCTCATGACCAACCGCACTGAACCGCGGGCGGCCTTTGCCATCGCCTCGGATGAGGAAGCTTTCGGGGTCATCGGCTTCAATCCCGGTCGGGATGTTTATCGGTTTTCGGCCGAAATCGGCTACTGGATCGGCGAGGACTATTGGGGCCAGGGAATCATGACCCGGGCGGTCAAGGCCTTCAGCGATCACCTCTTCGAAACCCACGATTTCCAGCGCCTGTTTGCGGGGACCTTTTCCTCGAATCCGGCCTCGGGCAGGGTCCTGGAAAAGGCAGGATTTGTCCGGGAGGGAATTTTTCGCTCCCACGTCACGAAAAACGGCACCCTCCTGGACGAGCACCTGTATGCCCGGGTGCGTCCCGGTTCGTCGGCCAGTTGATCCCGTCCCATTGGAAGTAGAAGAGCGGGGTTTGTTGCGGGGGGCGATATGTCCTCAGGCCTTCGGCCCTGCGGATTAATCGCCCCTCCGCAACAAACCCCGCTCTTCTACTTCCAATGCGACGAGATGAACTCGTCCACCTCCGGAATCCCACCCTGGAACACCAGGTACCCGTTGTGAGGCTCCCGCAGCGTCGTCTCTCCGTTGATGGGTGTCAGCATGATCCGCTTGACCTCGGCATGATCCTGGCTCTGGCCCAGCGCCCAGCCCAGCTTCACGTAGGCGACCTCCGGCAGCATGTTGGCCGCAGGGATCACTCCCTTTTGCATGATCTCACGCCCGGTTTCGTAGACGTACATCTGCACGTAGCCCCACAGGGTCTGCACCGTCATGTAGACGTGGACCCCGGCCTCCCGGGCGCGGTCCAGGGCGGGGTAGAGAGGTTTGTTGACGTGGCCGAGGCCGGTGCCGGCGATCACGATTCCCTTGTAGC
This sequence comes from uncultured bacterium, assembly GCA_965363725.1. Lineage (GTDB taxonomy): Bacteria > Krumholzibacteriota > Krumholzibacteriia > LZORAL124-64-63 > LZORAL124-64-63 > JAGLCY01. Next base: position 1,143 of record CBDTUS010000287.1, read on the forward strand.
CGTTCTCGATCAGGGAATCGATGATGTCGGGCTTCATGGCCGGATAGTAGTAGACCAGGGAAACCCGGTCATCGAAGACGGCGTTCAGCTGGATACGGTTGTCGTCGCGGCGGCGACTGTAGTCCTGCCGGAAGGGGGTCACGCCGGTCTCGTCGATCTTGCCCAGGGGGATGTCACTCAGCGTGCGGAAGGTTGACCGGTAGCTCGAGTGCATCTTGCGCACCCGGGTGCCCCGGTGCAGCAGGCCGTACTTGTCGCTGGTGGGTCCGAACATGCAGACCATGACTTCGGCGATGTCGCTGGTCGCGGCGGTCCGGGTGGAATTGATCAGGTTGATGGCCGCGTCGCTGCTGGGCCGGTCGCTGCTGCGCTGGCTGCCGACCATGACGATGGGCACGGGCGAGTCCTGGAGCATGAAACTCAGGGCGGCCGCGGTGTGGTGCATGGTGTCGGTGCCGTGCCCGACCACGATGCCGGCGACGCCCTTCTCGATTTCGGCGGCGATGGCCTCGGCGGTGCCGATCCATTCGTCGGGCCCCATGTTCTCGCTGAAGACCCCGTAGAGCTTTTCCGTTTCCATGTTGCAGATGTCCGCCAGTTCGGGCACCGAGCCGTAGAGCTCGCCCGGACTGAAGGCGGGGATCACCGCGCCGGTCCGGTAGTCCAGGCGGCTGGCGATCGTGCCGCCGGTGCCGAACAGCTTCACCCGCGGTTTTTTCGGATCGAAGGGGAATTCCTTTTCCGGGATCTGGTAGTGGGCCTCCTTGCGGCCGGTGACCGTGATCCGGGTGACGGTGTCGTGCCGCACGCCGATGTTGTAGCCGGTGACCAGCTTCAGCACGATGTGGTTGGCGTCCGCGGTTTCGCTCCGCGGCAGGATCAGGCCGGAAAAATCGCCCCCGCTGGTGTACAGCGTGGCCTGGCTCCAGACCGGCGCTTCCTCCCTCTGCAGCAAGGCCAGGGTGGGGTTGCGGTAGCCCTTGAAATCATCACCGATGGAGCTCATGAGAGGACCTCCTTGACCCAGGCGCGGACGGTGCGGCCCCGGATGCGGCCCCGCAGGGGCGGCATCACCCGACCCATGACAAAAAGTTCCCGGGTGTCGCCTGCGCCCGGTCGGTCGTCGGGCAGCTGCGCGATCGCCTCGTCGAAGATCCGGCGGCATTCGGCGTTTTCCAGGCGGCCGGCGATCTCGTCTTCGCTGTTCCAGACCCCTTCGGGAATGATCCGCCCGGCCACCAGCTGATCGATCGTTTCGTCCCACCAGCCGCCCGCCGCGGCGAGGCTGGCCGGCCGGGGACAGGAACGGTCCAGAAGCAGGGAGGCCAGGTCGCCGGCCGACAGATGGTCCTGGTTCTTCAGCCGTTCGGCCAGGTGATGGAACAGGCCCCAGGCCCGGTGCCGGCTCAGGCGTTCGGCCAAGTCCCGGCCCACGCCCATCTCCAGCAGGATTTCCTGCCGTTCCCAGGTCCTTCGGGGCAGGGACGCCCTGATTTTCTGGACCCGTTCGTCACCCAAGGGGATGGGCGGCAGGTCGGTGTCGGGATACATGCGGTCGGCGCCGGGCAGGATGCGCTCGAACCCGTTGGTTCCGTCATCGAGGGCCTGCCGCGTTTCCTGGGGGATGCCCAGGGTGGCTTCCCGGGCGCGGATGGCGATTTCGCTGACCGCCGTTCTGGTGTCCTCGAGGCGGCCCCAGACCACGATCACCGGCACATCCTCACCGATCCCGCAGGTCTTGCTCACCCGGTCCCATTCCCCGCTGGACAGGGTGGGGACGTCCTGGGTGGACAGGGCCAGGTTGGGCAGGTCGTCGATGCAGGCGATCACCCGGATCCGGTCGCTGAACTCCTTCAGGAAAGAAGTGCGCGGCTGGGTCTGGACCTGGAACAGGCCCTGGAAACCTGGCAAGGGGATGGCCATCACCGACGCCCCTTTGGCGATGGCCTTCTGGATGAATTTGCACTCCGTGCCCCGCACGATGGGTGTCACGTCGTAACCCCGGTCGCTGATGCTGTCGGCGGTCACGCCCCGCCGGGCCAGTTCGGAAACGATGCCGACGAGGGTGCGCTGGCGCAGGGCCTCGTTGTGGGTCAGCCGGGGAATGGCGCGCAGGCTGGAGACCCCCTTGATCTCGATGCGGGTGCCGCCGGTGACCGAGACGTTGACGTCCTGCCGCGCCGCGCCGCTGCCGGTGCGGACCAGCCCACTGACCCGGGCCAGGTGGCGCAGGATCTGTCCCACGGCCATGGCTTCGGCGGGGGTTTTCATGTCCGGATCGGTCACGGTCTCGATCAGGGGCATGCCCAGCCGGTCGGTGCGGTAGGTGCGCAGGTGGCCCTTGTCGCTGACCT
>CBDTUS010000288.1:0-3493 GCA_965363725.1 uncultured bacterium
TCATAGGCAATGCGCCGGATGTTGTCGTAGAACTGGGTGTACTGCAATGGGACATGGAACTTGTCCAGATAATCCAGGAGGCTGTTGTCCAGCGTATCATCCCATTGCAGATAATGTCGAAACTGTTCGAAATCCAACCCGGGCACGGCGCTGTAGTATTTTTCGGACAGTTCCCAGAGGGTTTCCGGCCGAATGGACCCGTCAAAATGCCGGTGAATGTCCGCCAAGGGCAGGGATCTTATAAATTCGCGTCTGTCCTGCTGGGTCATGCCCTGCACCTCTTCTCGAATGGGGGCGGATTGGGCCCGGAAATTCGGCTGAAAATAGCTCCAATGGCGAAATATGTCCACCCTCGGTCCCGGCTCGGAGCCGTGTTTTCCCCAGGGCCTTTCGGTAAATTGTCGGTGGACCTGTCCCGAAAACCGATATAAAATGTAGGAAAAGGCAAGTGGTTGTCATCTACGAGATGAGGTAAACCTCTTTGCGATTTGCCTGGCCGGAATAAAGGTATTAAATAGGATTAATTCCGGTTCCTTACGGCGTGCCCCAACCACCCAGGGTTCGCCCGGATTTAATGCGGGGGTGAACGCGACATGAAGGTCAATACGAAGGTCCGCTACGGGTTACGTGCCATCCTGCAGATAGCCGACAATTACGGCGGCGATCCTGTTCCCATCAGCGCCATCAGCGAGTCCCAGGAGATCAGCGGCAAGTACCTCGAGCAGGTTGTCGGAACCCTGCGCAAGGCCGACCTGATCACCAGCCGCAAAGGGGTGCGCGGCGGATACAGCCTCGGCCGGGATCCCCAGGACATCAACCTGTGGGAAATCATCACCGCCCTGGACTCCCATACCACGCTGGTCGATTGCGTGGGCGAGCCCGAAGTTTGCGACCGTTCGGACGACTGTCTGACCCGCTCCATCTGGACCCTGCTGAGCGCCCGGATGAAGGAGTTCTGGTCCAGCTTCACCTTGGCGGACCTCATCAAGACCATGCACGAGACCGGTGAGCGGGACCTGGAACAGCTGGTCCAACCGGACTGACCCAGGCTTGCCCGTGTTTTCTTTCGGCCCCGTCCTAAGGCGGGGCCGTTTTTATGCCGATTATCAGGGTCGACACGTGGTTGCCCGTTGACTATCCATCCGACCGCAGTAACTTTGGCCCGAACCGGGGACGGGTGGAATCAAGGGTCCAATGAAGAGAGTGTCAGCCATGGAATTCACGGAAAGCCTCCGCCGCAAAGCAGCCTCACTGAACCGCACCATCGTGCTGCCCGAAGCGGGCGATGAGCGCATGCTTCAGGCTGCCGGTCGGATCCGTGACGAGGGTTTCGCCACCATCATCCTGCTCGGGGGCGCCGACGAAATCGCCGCCGAGCTGGCCGGCCAGGGAATCGACCCGGCCGGGATCACCGTCATCGACCCGGCCGGTTCCACCTACCGGCCGGAATTCATCCGCACCTTCCACGAAATGCGCCGCCACAAGGGACTGACCGAGGCCGAAGCCGCAGCCGCCATGGACGACCCCCTGTTCTTCGGCGCCATGCTCGTCAAGCAGGGCATGGCCGACGGCATGGTGGCCGGTGCGGTCAATGCCACCGGCAACGTCCTGCGCGCGGGCTTCCAGATCGTCGGCACCGCCGCCGGTGCAGGCATCGTTTCGAGCTGTTTCGTAATGGTCCGACCCGACTGGTCGTGCGGTGAAAACGGGATGCTGGTCTTCGGCGACTGCGCGGTCAATCCGCAGCCGGATGCCGCCCAGCTGGCCGACATCGCCGTGGCCACCGCCAGCACCGCCCGGGCCCTCTGCGGTTTCGAACCCAGGGTGGCCATGCTCAGCTTCAGCACCATGGGCAGCGGGGCCGGGCCCGACGTGGACAAGGTCGTCGCCGCCACGGAAATCGTCCGCGGCCTCGCCCCCGACCTGCAGGTGGACGGGCCGCTGCAGCTGGACGCCGCCATCGTGCCGGCCGTCGGCCAGAGCAAGGCGCCCGACAGTCCCGTGGCCGGGCGGGCCAATGTCCTGATCTTCCCCGACCTGGACGCCGGGAACATCGGCTACAAACTCGTCCAGCGTCTGGCGGGGGCCGAAGCGGTGGGACCGGTCCTGCAGGGCATGGCCAAGGGCGTCAACGATCTTTCGCGCGGTTGCAGTGTCGATGACATCGTCAATGTCGTGGCGATCACCGCCCTGCAAAGCACCGGGTCCTGAGGACGGTTGCCAGATGGACAACGGTCAGCCAGCCCAGAATGTCCTGGTCATCAACTGTGGCAGCAGTTCGCTGAAATACCAGCTGCTGGACATGCGCGAGGAAAACCTGCTGGCCAAGGGTCTCGTGGAACGCATCGGCCTGGACACCGGCACCCATACCTACCAGCGGCCCGGCGTCGAAAATCTGATCACTGAACAGTCCATCGCCGATCACGCCGTGGCTATGGAACTGGTTCTGCAAACCCTGATCGATCCTGACCACGGAGTTCTGGCCTCCATGTCCGAGGTCAGTGCGGTTGGCCACCGCGTGGTTCACGCCGGGGAAAAGTTTTCCGGTTCGGTGCTCATCACCGAGGCCGTCCTGGACGCCTTGCGCGAATGCGTACCGCTGGCTCCCCTCCACAACCCGGCCAACATCACGGGCATCGAGGCCGCCCGTCTGGTCATGCCCGACGTGCCCATGGTCGGCGTGTTCGACACGGCCTTCCACCAGACCATGCCGGACCGGGCCTACATCTACCCCATCCCCTACCGGCTGTACGAAGAAAACAAGATCCGGCGCTACGGATTCCACGGCACCAGTCACCGTTACGTCACCCAGCGCGCGGCCCAGATCCTCGAGCGCGACGTGCAAGACCTCAACCTCATCACCTGCCACCTGGGCAACGGCGCTTCGATGACCGCGGTCCTGGGCGGCCGTTCCATCGACACCTCCATGGGCCTGACCCCGCTGGAAGGCCTCATGATGGGCACTCGCAGCGGCGACATCGACCCGGCCCTGGTGGGATTCCTGTCCCGCACCCTGGAAATCTCGCTGGCCGACGTGGAAGAAATGCTGAACAAGGAAAGCGGACTGATCGGCATCAGCGGCATCAGCAGCGACCTGCGGGACGTCGAGCGGGAGTACGCCAACGGCAACGACCGGGCCCGTCTGGCCCTCGAAGTCTATGCCTACCACATCCGCAAATACATCGGTTCCTACGCCGTCGCCCTGGGCCGCGTCGACGCCATCGTATTTACTGCCGGCGTCGGAGAGCACGCCTCGCTGATCCGCGAATGGGCCTGCCGGGGCCTGGAAGCCATCGGCGCCATCCTCGACCCCTTCAAGAACGCTACCCGCCATGACGAGGCCATCATTTCCAAGATGAGCTCACGCGTGAAGATCATGATCATTCCCACCAATGAAGAGCTGATGATCGCTCGGGATACACGCGAGCTGGTCCTGGCCTGATCCTGTTTATCGTCTCGCACAAAGAGGGCCCGAAATGTCCTCAGCCCTTCG
>CBDTUS010000289.1:0-3484 GCA_965363725.1 uncultured bacterium
CGATCGTCCGTACCGTCTGGGGTCAGGAGCCCTCCCTTGTGCACGTGTATGGCACGCCCACCATAACCAGGGGCCCCGCGGAGGTCTCAAGACGGTCATCGACTCCCTGATTTTCTCTGTGAGGAATCCTGCATGAACAGTTTTCTCGCCCGAACCCTCATGCAGTTCATGCGGCCCCAACGGGTCCAGCTGTTTGAACAACTTTTGCAGAACCAATGGCTCCCGGCCGAACGGATTACTGAGGAAAATCGGTCCCGGCTAGGCCAACTGCTCGGTCATGCGGCCCATGTGCCTTTCTATCGGGAAAGGTGCCTGGAAGCTGGCCTTGATCCCGACCGAATCACCGACGGCGACCTGCTTCGTTTCCCTCTTGTCTCCAAGTCCATCATGATGGCCGACACACCCTCATTCCGTAACGAGGCTGCCGAACCGGACCGATTTTACGCCAATGCAACCGGCGGTTCCGCGGGCACCTGGTTCGAGTTCTTCATCGATCGGAACGCGCTGGAAGTACGCACGGCCAATGATCTGCGAGGCCGCACCTGGACCGGATGGGGGCTCGGCTACAAGCGCTTAGGCGGCCTTCTTCTTTGGGTCCTCCTTCGTTTTGACTGCCGTCTTCGGCCTCAGTTTGAGGCCTTTCTTGAACGCCTGCAAGGGTGTCATTCTGTTCATGCCACCACAACCTGAAGACTAAAAGAGGGAGGTGGAAACCAGGGGCGATGTCGCCTAGACTTGCCCAAAACCCATTGCCCACCACCAGAAAAGAGAGTTCCATGAGCACCAAGCCCTCCAGGATCCTCGAAAGTTTCGACAACCCCAATCCCGAACGGGACTATGAGATCGAATTCGATTGCCCCGAATTCACCTGCTTGTGCCCCCTTACCGGGCAACCGGATTTTGCCCATTTCCGCATCACCTACGTGCCAGGCGAGAAGTGCGTGGAACTCAAGTCGCTGAAGCTGTACCTGTGGTCCTTCCGCGATGAAGGTGCCTTCCATGAAAAAGTGACCAACCGAATCCTAGACGATCTGGTGGCCGCGGTGAAACCCCGGCTGATGGATGTGGAAGGGAAATGGTTCGTCCGCGGAGGCATCACCACGAATATCACCGTCAGCTACGTGGACGAAGAGTGGGACAATTCCTGACGATCCCGTTCAGGCCACCACCGGAATCGGCCGGGAGCAGTCGGGGCATTCGTGGTGCCCGGTGAGCCGGACCTGAGCCCGGTAACCTGACCTGTCGATAACCACCGAACCGCACTCAGGGCACAGCGTATCTCTCCCCTCTGCCGTTTTGGAGTTCCCCAGGTACACGTAGTTCAGCCGGTCGGCAGCCAGGCGGCGGGCCTCTAGGAGCGTTTCCAGCGGTGTCGGCGGCGCATCGAATTTCCAGGCCGGGTGGTAGGCCGAAAAATGCAGGGGAATGTCCGGATCCAGTTCGGCCACGAAATCCACCAGGGCCCGGATCTGGTCCTCGCCATCGTTGTGCCCGGGGATGACCAGGTTGGTGATTTCGAGATGGACCCCCGCCGCATGGAACTGCCGGATCGCCGCCAGGACCGGATCCAGCCGGGCCTTGCAGACCTTGCGATAGAAGACGTCGTCCATGGATTTCAAATCGATGTTCGCCGCGTCGATCAATGGCAGCAATTCCGCCAACGGTTCGGGATTGAGATAGCCGTTGGTCACCAGCACGTTCTTGAGCCCTTTTTCCCTCACCACCAGCGCCGTGTCTCGGACAAACTCGAACCAGACCAGCGGCTCGCTGTAGGTGAAGGCGATGCCCACCGACTCCTCGGCCTGAGCCATGGAAACCAGATCCGTCGGGGACGTGGAATCGGTTCGGGCGTTGCCGTCCTGGCTGATGGTCCAGTTTTGACAGAACATGCAATGCAGGTTGCACCCGGGGGCGGCCACCGACAGGATGGGTTCGCCGGGATGGAAATGGTACAGGGGCTTTTTCTCGACGGGATCGACCGCGGCCGAAACGATGCGCCCGTAGTGGAGCGGGACCATGACGCCCTGGTGGTTGGCCCGGGTGGCGCAGGGCCCGGTCTGCCCCTCCCGCAATCGGCAGGCGATGGGGCAGAGATCGCAGGCGACCTGGCCGTTGTCCAGGGGGCGCCAATAGGCGGGGGTCCCGGTCATGACACATCCTCCCGATCGAGATTTTCCAGCACCACCGTGGCATTGGCACGCAGGCCTTCGGGGTGGCAGCGCCACAGCGGGGTGCGCCGGAAGCGAATCTTGAATTCAGCGTCGGTCAATTCGAGCAGATCCGCCAGCTGGATTTCGGCATGGTCGGCCAGCGGCGCGTATTCTTCGCGAAGCGGCGATGGCGGCGGCGCTTCGGCCGCCCTCTGATTCCACGGACAGACGGCCTGACAGATGTCGCAGCCGAACAGGAGACCACCCTGGTCCGAACGCCGGTGGTCCGGTGTTCCGCCCCGCCATTCGATGGTCCAGGTGGAGAGGCAGCGGCCTGCGTCCATGCCGCCGCCGGGCATCAGCGCTCCGGTAGGACAGGCTTCGAGGCAGCGGGTGCAGGTGCCGCAATGGCTGGCGGCCACCCTTACCGGTTCACGACGGCGGCGCGCGGTCACGGTGTAGAGAGGCTTGGCTGCCGGAATTCCCATTCCGGGCAGTCCGGTGATATCCAGGTTGGTGGGCGCCACCCCCAGAAAAAGACCCGATCCCAGTTTCTCGTGTATCAGGCAGGTGTTCTTGCCCAGAAAACCCAACCCCGCCAGCCAGGCGTATTCCCGCTCCAGGTAGGGCCCCGTGTCGGTGGCGGGAAATGCCGTAAGATCCGGCCAAAGGGAGCGCAATCCGGCGACCACGTTCTTGATGTCCGCCAGCAGCACGTCATGGTAGTCCCGGCCGCGAGCGTAGCGGGCCACGCGGTCGGTCCAGTCCGGGTCCATCGGGGTTCCGGGTGGGCCCCCTGAGGCCGGTGCCGGATCGTCCTGGGGCCAACCGTCGGTGTAGCGCTGGGCGAAAACAAGCAGGGAACGAGCCCAGGGATTGGCTCGGGTGGGGTCGATCCGACCCGCCGGGTCACCGGTCAGATAGTCGAGGTTCCCGTGGCGGCCCTCGGTCAAAAACGACCACCACTTTTTTTCGTGGGGCAGGATGCAGGGCAGGGTGACCGCCCCGGCCAGATCGATCCCGTTGGCGGGGCAGAGCCGGGCTAACTCGGCGGCGAGGTCGGCGGCATCGATCCGGACAGGTTCGGATTCGACGGGCCGCCGCGCCATCAGCTAATCCTGGGGGTGGGCTTTGATCCACTTGTCGTAGAACGAAAGCAGCACCACCGAGACCATGGCCAGGCCGGCGAAGATCAACCACATGGCGTTGGGGTTGTCCACGCCCCCGCGCTCGACCGGGCCGTAATGCTGGTACAGGCCGCCGCTCAGCAATCCGCCGAACAGGTTGCCCAGCGCCACGCACCAGTAGAAATAGCCCATGTACATCCCGACCTT
>CBDTUS010000290.1:0-3476 GCA_965363725.1 uncultured bacterium
GGGGCAGGGGGCCCCCGACCCCGAAGCCTTCGCGAAGGTCAACTACAAGGACCTCTCGAATCTGCACAAGAACACTTTCCAGAAAACGGGAAATCTCCAGCTAATGACCGCCGGCGGGGTCCCCGCCGACGAGGTCAGGACACAACTGGACCAGACCTTCGGGCAACACGACACCTGGAAGGCCCGTAAACAGGCAGATCCCCCGGATGTGAAAGTCCAGGGGATCCGGGGAAAAATCGTTGCCGACCTGACCCGGGGCGATGTCGTTTTGACCTTTTCGTTTCCCCCGCGCCTGGCCAGGCAGGGGCGGCGTCCGGTGACCGCGGCTCTGACTCTGAAGACCGCCCTCGACCAGGTCCTGACCAGCCGGTTGCGGGAAAAAGAAGGCCTGACCTATGGCGTAACGACAAGGATTCATCCCGTGGCAGGCGGCATGTTGTGGGAAGCTTCCATCACCTGCCAACCGGGCCAACCCCAGATCGTGTTTCCCCTGGTGAGGGGAGAGTTGGGCAGGCTGGTCGGTACGGGATTCACGGATGACGAAATCGCCCGGGCCAGGCTGCAACTGACCGGGACGACCATCGGAAACCTGAGCGATGCCGAATCCGGTCTGGATTATCTGCAATGGATGGCCCGACTGGGAGAGATCCCCCTTGATCCCCTCCGGGAAATTTTCCTCGTCTCACGGGACGAAATCAACGATCTGGCCCAGTCGGCTGTCGACCCGGATAATTTCGTGTTCACGGCCACCGGCCCGATGTTCGAAGAGGACCTGGAACTGTTCGACCTGCCCTGACAGGTCAAGGAAATCAAGATGAAGACTGCACCTTTCGCTGCCGCATGTTGCCTTGTTCTGGCCCAGGTATTTTCGGGATGCTCCGAAACCTCCAGCCCGCCGGGATCCGAACTGGCTTTCGACTGCCTGGAAATCGATGGTGTCACTACCGACCACGCCAGCACTGGCTGCGCCAGCTGGGTGGATTTTGATGGTGACGGCGACCTGGCTCCCCACTTTGGATTGGGCACGCATGAGACGGCCGACCGCGTCGAGGTGAAATGGCCGTCCGGCCGGGTGACCGTCCAGGAAAACGTGGCGGCGGATCAGGTGGTGGAAATCCGGAAAGAGGCCATTACCCCCTAGTGCGGGGTCTCCCTGACGTTTTCCCAGGTACTTGGTCTCGCCGGAGCCTCCGGCGTATAGGCGATCCCGAACTGCAGAACATCATTTCCTTCAGGGAATATCAGGATACCGACTTCCGGACGAACGATGTGCCCGCCCCGCCGGCCGATGGCCAGACCCGCCGCAAAAGCGTAGGGATGGGAGGTCGTCTCGTTCAGGAAGTAGTAGCGGGTATGGGACAGGTTGATTTCCAGGAGTTCGGCCACCGGCAGCGATAAAATGGCCCGCGGGTAGAAATGGGTGGATTGCAAGGTGGCCTCGCCGGCGAACATCACCCGGGCCGGTACTTCGATCGCCAGGATGTCCTGGAAGATCTCGAACTTGGGACCCAGCCCGAACATACCACCGAGGCCCCCCAGGCCCTCGTCGTCCTGCTGGGCCATGATGGCGCCGCCCAGCATGAAATCCACCCGTCCCTTATAGACCGGGAACCGGCCCGAGAATTCCATCATGTACCAAGAGTAGTCCTTGTCCTCGTCGGCGTCGATGCTCTTCTGCAGCGAGATCGAACCCGATTGCTGACCCGGCTCGACGACCCGGGCGGACTGGAAGGGTGTGGAGGTCAGGCAGCCCGACAAGGAATTTAACAGGAACAGGAGGTAGATCCGGAAGGACTTCTTCATGACGTGATCCCCTTCGTTCAACATCCACGAGTTTTGGCCGTGACGATTCCGGAGGTCAAAATCCAGGGGTACCGCTGTTTAACAATCTGTTTTCGGAAAGTGCCGGATATTTGGCAGTCATCTTATTGAAATGATTCTCATTGTCGCCAAAACGGCTGTAACGTATTGAATATAAATAAGATATTTGGTGTCCAAATAATCAGGACCTTTACATCCAGGTTTAATAGTGGTTCAATCTTCGTATTGAATCCGGGAAATCTATACCGCGTCGTACCTCTTCGTAAATCGGCGCGGTCGGGCTTCCCACCTTTGCCGTGGAAAGAGGTGCGCGATGTCTCTCTCTCGTCGTGATTTCATCAAACAGGCCGCCGCGGTCAGCGCCGCCGGCGCGATCAGCATGAAGGTTCCCGACTCGGCCCTGGCCCAGGCACAGGAAACCGAAAAAGCCTGGAAGTGGGACAAGTCGGTCTGCCGGTTCTGCGGCACGGGCTGCGGAATTATGATCGCCACCCGGAACGACAAGATCGTCGCGGTCAAAGGTGATCCCGCCGCGCCGGTCAACCGCGGCCTGAACTGCATCAAGGGTTACTTCAATGCCAAGATCATGTACGGCAAGGACCGCCTGACCCAGCCGTTGCTGCGGGTCAACGCCCAGGGGGAATTCGACAAGCAGGGCAAGTTCAAACCCGTGAGCTGGGAACATGCCTTCGACGTGATGGCCGACAAGTTCAAGGAAGCCTACGGCGAGCTCGGCCCCACGGGGATCGGCGTGTTCGGCTCGGGTCAGTACACCGTGCACGAAGGCTACACCATGGCCAAGCTGGTCAAGGGCGGTCTGCGCAGCAACAACCTCGACCCCAACGCCCGCCACTGCATGGCCAGCGCGGTGGTCGGATTCATCCAGACCTTCGGCATCGACGAACCGGCCGGCAACTACGACGACATCGAACACACCGACACGGCCGTGTTGTGGGGCGCCAACATGGCCGAGATGCACCCCATTTTGTGGTCGCGCGTCACCGATCGCAAACTCAGCGACCCTGACCGGGTCAAGATCGTCAACCTGACCACCTACACCAATCGCTGCAGCAACCTGGCCGACGTGGAGATCATCTTCAAACCGCAGACCGACCTGGCGATCTGGAACTACATCGCCCATGAGATCGTCTACAACCGGCCGGAAGCCCTGGACCAGGAGTTCGTCGATCAGAACACAGTCTTCGCCACCGGCCATGTGGACGTGGGCTACGGGATGCGGCCGGACAAGAACAACCCCAAGTATTCCGCCGTGGAACTCGAAACCAACAACAAGCAGTTCAGCAAGGTGCTGAGCGAGGCCGAGGGCATCACCCTGGCCCATCTGGGCTACAAGGCCGGCGACACGCTCGAGATGAAAAATGCGGCCGGGGCCGCCAAGCACTGGATCATCAGCTTCGACGAGTTCAAGAAAGGCCTCGAACCCTACACGCTGGACTTCGTCGCCGAGCTGTCCAAGGGCGATCCGGACGAATCGATGGAAGACTACAAGGCCAAGCTCCAGGCCCTGGCCGACTACTTTCTGGAAAAGGACCGCAAGGTGGTCAGCTACTGGACCATGGGCATGAACCAGCACACGCGTGGCAGCTGGGTCAACGAGCAGGCCTACATGGTGCACCTGCTGCTGGGCAAGCAGT
>CBDTUS010000291.1:0-3463 GCA_965363725.1 uncultured bacterium
GAGGCCGGGAGATCGGTGGGAGCTGATCTGGGATTGTTTCGGTTGTCTTGACCCTCGAAGGTGAAACCGATCTCCAGATGAGTGCTCACGGTGGCCGTGCCGGCTGTCGGATCGAAAACCACCGGCCGGATAACAAAGGGGACCACCCTGCGGCCGTGCATGATGGCGGGTTCGCCCAGGATCACCGTAGGGGAGGGCTGCCCGGGGGTAGCGTATTGCGCGGCGTCGATCACGAACTCGTCGGCCTTGTCAGGTTGGATAGGAAGCAGCTGAGTGTCTTGGAGCGTCTGGTCCTTCCGGGTCAGGATGGTGGCCCGAACCGAACGACCGATGGGCAGCGCCAGCAGGCCGCTGTACGTGGGAATTCCGGGGTGCCCGACCTTGCCCGCCAACCCTCCGCCGGGAATGCTCAAGGCCTGGTAGCTCCGGCCGTTGACGGTCACGGTTTCCCGGTCGAGGTAAGGCAAATCAAAAATGACGGTGCATTGCTCGTCGGACGCGGACTTGAGATTGACCCCGGGGGGCGAGGAGGATGCTTCGGCGTTGAGGACGATCCGGTCTGATCCTACATCGCCCGCCTGGGCGGCGAAGGCAACGAAAATCAATGCGATGCAAAAAAAGGTCAACACGGAGGACGGCCGATTCATATCGATCTCCGGGGGGGTTATCAATTTGGAGCCCAAGCATGGCAAGTTGATTAATTGTAACATTCCGCTGGTGGAAGGCGCAAGTTCCACCATTTCCAGTGGGATTTCCCCACCTGAATGCGGGGTTGCCCAAATTTGGTGCCTCCGTGATACTTAAGCCATGCGGAATGATAAGTCCAACTCCACGACTCCTCCCGCTGACCGTGGCAAGGTTATCCTGCTGGCCGTGCTCATTCTGGCCGCCCTGGGCACCGCTGCCTTCCTTTATTTTTCTTCCGGCGACAACCAGGATAAATCCGACACTGCTGCCCTGGCGGACAGTGGCCCCGATCTGTTCCGCCTACCCGGCGATTTCGAACCCCAGGAATTTCTGTTCCTTGCCGGGGGACCGTTGGCCGAAAGTCATCCCGGCTTCATGACCCACCTGGTCCGGGGCCTGGGGACCAGCGTTGCCATACGCCTTCTCGCCGACCCATCCACCGGAGGATCCCGTCTCGAAACCATCCTGAACGGTGGCGGATTTGCCCACCATGACCTGGAAGTCGTCCCCTTGCCCATTCGGACCATGTGGATCCGGGATTTCGGACCCCGAACCGTCACCGATGAGCAGGGCCGGCGCAGCATGGTGGAGTTCGAGCATCAGGACGGGCGGGGCCATAACCGGGACCATGGTATTTCCGCTTCTTTGTCGATTGCCTTGGGAATGAACCTCATGGGGAGCCGTCTCTCGCTGGAGGGCGGCGACCTGGTGGGGAACGGGCGCGGTTTCGGTTTGATCTCCGAAGAAGTTGTGGCGCGCAATTCCAGCTCGCTGGGCTTCGGCTCCGATGAAATCCTGCAGAACGTCGCGTCCATTCTCGGTATCGAAAACCTGACGCTGGTTCCGCCTCTGGAGGGCGAACCCACCGGTCATGTGGATATGTTCTGCACTTTTCTGGCGGCTGATCTGGTGGTCATTGGAAAATTCGAGAAGAGCGCTGACCCCGAAAACGCCGGCCGCCTCGACGCCACGGCGGATTTCCTCGATGGCCTGGCCACCAGGGCGGGACGCCTGCGGGTCGAGCGCCTGCCGATGCCCGATCACGATGACGGGCTATGGCGCACCTACACCGCCATCGTGTTCGCCAACGAGGTGGTTCTGGTGCCGCAGTTCCCTGACTACTGCCCCGACCTCGACGCCACGGCGCTGGAAATCTACCGCAAGCTCCTGTCCAGCAGGCGCATCGTGGGAATTGACGTATCCGATCTTGTCGCCGAAAACACCACCCTGCGCAGTCTGACCTTGAACGTGCCGGCCAGTCGCCCAGCCGCCACGGAAACCGAACGCCCGACTCCCTGATCCGCCTCCCCGATTTGTCTTGTTTCTGCCGGGCGGTTCCCCGAAAATCCCCCCTGTGCATGATGTATCATTTTTCATCCCTGGGGGAGGCCATCCATGTCCCGGTCACCGCTTCGTTTTTTTCTGCTGGTTCTGATCTGCGCCGCTGTTACCCTGCCGGCCCTGGCGGCTGATCTTCCCGACTATACGCCCGACGCCAACGCCAGCCGTTCCGATGTCCCGGACGCCTACAAGTGGAACCTCGACCCGCTGTCCGATTCACCTGCGGCTTGGGAATTTGAGCTGGAGAAACTGCGCGCCGAAATTCCGGACCTGGTCGCCTACCAGGGCAAACTTTCCGATCCTGCCGCGCTCAAGAGCGCTCTGGATCTCTACTTCGATCTGCACGACCGCACCAGCCGGGTCACCCAGTACGCCAATCTGGCTCTCGATGCCGAACAGACCGACCAGGAACTGGAGGCCCGGTCCCAGCGGGGCCTGGTTTTGATGGACGAACTCATGGCCGCTTCCGGCTTCATCCGCGGCGAAGTCCTGGCCCTGGACGACGACGCCATTCAGGCGGCCTACGCCGCGGCCGATGGCCCCGCCGAGTATCAGACCTACTTGGACAATCTGCGCCGACGCCAGTCCCGCGTGCTGGGCGAGGAGGCGGAAAGAATCCTCCAACTGATGGGCGACAACCTCTGGGCGGAGATAGATCTCAACGAAATCCCCAGCGACCTCGAATCCACCTTCGGCGCCCTGTTGTCAGACATCGTCTGGCCGGTGGTCCACGACACGGACGGCAACGAGGTCCAGTTGACCCTGTCCAACCTCGGCCGCTTCCGCGCTTCGCCCGACAGGAACGTGCGACGGGAAACCATGGCCGCTTTTTTCGCGACCCTCCGGCAATACCAGCACGCCCTGGCGGCCACCCTCGGAGGCCAGTTCAAACTGGACGTCAGCTACGCCCGCGCCCGCGGGTACGACACCGCCCTTGAAGCCTACCTCGACAAGGACGGGCTGCCGGTCGCTGTGCACGACAACCTGATCAGCGCTGTTAACGCCAATCTCCAGCCCTTGCACCGGTACGTGGAACTGCGCCGCAAGGTGCTCGGTTACGACGACCTTCACATCTACGACCTGTACGTGCCCATGGTGCAGGCCGCCGAGATGGACATCCCCTTCAAGGAAGCGATGGCCATCCTGCCGGCAGCCCTTGAGCCGCTGGGCGAGGAATATGTCCAGCTGATGAGCCATGGACTGGACCCGAGTAACGGCTGGATCGACGTCTACCCCAGCAACGACAAGGGCAGCGGGGCGTTTTCAGCCAGCGTCTACGGGCGCCATCCCTACGTGAAGATGAACTACCAGGACAGCCTCGACGACATGTCGACCCTGGCCCACGAATACGGGCACGCCATCCACAGCGCCCTGGCCATGGAGCACCAGCCCTACCACAACTACCGCTACGTGCCCTTCCTGGCGGAGATCGCCT
>CBDTUS010000292.1:0-3439 GCA_965363725.1 uncultured bacterium
CCCCAACCACCTCATTACAAGTGAGGAGCTCTACCAGTTGAGCTACGCCAGCTCTTCTGAACAATTATGGAACAGACGGGAACGCGACCTGATTGTCCCGCCCATCCTTCCGGAAGGCAGGCAAACCAGACCCCGATTTTTGCCGATTCGTTCGGCACCCCGCTAAGCTCTTGTCCTCACAGGTTTTCAGCCAAAGATCGGTCCAGGTCATGTACAAGAATGTTGACAGACCGGGACCGATTTGGGTCCGGGAATATATAACGCCCGGTTTGGATAAGTCAAGGGCTTGAGAACAATATTTTCCGGGACGGGATCGGCCCCGAAAAACGGGAGATCTCCCGTTCAACTTCGAGGAAGAGCGGCCAAACAGACATCCTCGACGAGGTGCTCGAACCCGATTCCCACCGCAGCGGCGGCCTTGGGCACCAGGCTGGTTTCGGTCATTCCAGGTATCGTATTTATTTCCAGACAGTTGTAATCCTCACCGTCCAGCCTGAAGTCCACCCGGGCCAGGCCGCGGCACCCCACCAGTTCAAAAAGGCGCAGGGCGTCGGCGGAAATCTTCTCGTAAAGGGGAGAATGGACCGGGGCGGGCACCAGATAATCGCTGGCCCCGGCCGTATACTTGTTGCTGTAGTCGTAGAATCCCTCCCGTGGCCTGATCTCCAGCAGGGGCAGGCGGCGGCCCAGGAAGATCGCGCCGGTCAGCTCCCTGCCGGGGATGAATTTTTCCAACAGGAGGTCCTGATCCGTGGCCGGCCCCGCCATCGGATCGGCGGCCGCGACTTCCAGGAAGGCCTCCCGAAAGCGGCCGGGATCCTCGACGATGGCGACGCCCACCGAGCTGCCGGCCCCATTGAGCTTGATGACCAGGGGAAAACCCAGCTCGTCGGCGGCCCGCTCGAACACCCGGTCCAGGGTCGCTCCCTGATCGGCGTTCCCGGAAACCAGGCCCACCTTTTCCTGGCGTTGGTCCCAGGTGACCTGGAGCCAGGCGGGTGTGGGGATGCCCGCAGCCCTCATCACCCGCTTGGTCGAACTCTTGTCCATGGCCAGAGCACTGGCGGCCGCCCCGGACAGGGCGTAGGGAATTCCCAGGATATCTAGCAGGGCCTGAAGATGGCCGTCCTCCCCCTGGCCTCCGTGGAGCGCGGGAAAAACCACATCCACATCGGCGAGGATATCCAGATCCAGAACAGCCCGAACCGAAGGGATATCCACCGTTTGGACCGAGTGCCCGGCACGGCGCAACCCCTCGGACACCGCCTGGCCCGTCATGAGGGAAATTTCCCGTTCGGGAGAGTCCCCGCCCATCAACACCGCGATATTCATCGTCCCTCTCCCTGAACTTCCAGCAGCGCCACCGCCTGCACGGTCACGCACTCACCCCGTCCTTCGGGCCCGAGACCCTCGCCCCGGGTGGCCTTGACCGATACCAGCTGCGGATCGATCCGCAAAGCCCCCGCCAGGGCGCCCCTCATCGCTTCGCTGCGGGGCGCGATGGCGGGCTGTTCGGTGATGATCGTCGCATCGACATTACCCACCCGGAATCCCGCTTCCTGCACCATGGTGACGGCCTGGCGAAGCAATTCCAGGCTGTCGGCGCCGGCCCAGCGGTCGTCGGTGTCGGGAAAATGGCGGCCGATATCGCCCAGGCCCGCCGCCCCCAGCAGGGCGTCGGTCACGGCATGGCAGACGGCGTCCCCGTCGGAATGCCCCACCGGGCCGACCGGACTGTCCGGAAAGGCCACCCCACCCAGGACACAGCGGCGTCCCGGCGAAAGGGGGTGCCGGTCCCATCCCTGCCCGATCCGAATCATGACCACCTCCGTTGGGGTCCCAGCCGGCGAATTATCAATCGTACAGGTCCGCGTCCCTCAGGGATACACCGTCCAGATCCTTGTCCGAAAGAACGGTTTCCACCCCGGGAAGCAACGGCCAGGCGATGCCGATGGCCGGGTCGTCGAAACGAATGACCCGTTCATCCTCGCGGCAGTAGTAGTCGGTGCATTTGTATACGAACTCCGCCTGCTCGCTCAACACGTAGAATCCGTGGGCGAACCCCGGCGGAACCCAGATCAGGCGACGGTTGGCGGCGGAAAGCTCCGCCCCCACCCAGCGGCCGAAGGTCGGCGACGACCGGCGCAGATCCACCACCACATCGTAGACCAGTCCCGAAAAGACCCGTACCAGTTTGCCCTGGGGTTTCCGGAGCTGGTAGTGGAGCCCCCTGAGGACCCCCTGGCTCGAACTGCTCTGGTTGTCCTGGACGAAGGGCCGGTCCACCCCGGCCTCGGCAAAAAGATTGGCGCGCCAGGTCTCCATGAAATATCCCCGGCTGTCGCCCAGCACCTCCGGCTCGAAGATCAGGACATCGGGGATTTCCGTGGGCACGACCTTCAACGCCCGTCCTCCAGGATCTGGAGCAGGTATTTTCCGTACCCGCTGTTCTTCAGGGGTGCGGCCAGCTTCTTCAGTTGGTCGTCGTCGATGAAGCCCATCCGCCAGGCTATCTCCTCGGGGCAGGCGATCTTGAGGCCCTGCCGTTCCTCGATGACCCGGATGAACTGACCCGCGTCGATCAGGGACTGGTGGGTGCCGGTGTCGAGCCAGGCCGCGCCCCGGCCCAGGATCTCCACCTGCAGGTCGCCCCGTATCAAATAGGCGTCGATAACATCCGCTATTTCCAGTTCCCCCCGGGCCGAGGGCTTGATCCGCTTGGCGATTTCCACCACGTCCCGGTCGAAAAAGTACAGCCCCGTGGCGGCGTAGTTGGATTTCGGCTGGGCGGGTTTCTCCTCGACACTGATTGCGCGGCCGTCCGGGCCCACCTCGATGACTCCGTACCTTTCTGGATCCTGCACCACGTAGGCAAAGATGGTGCCGCCCTTTTCGATCTGGACCTTTTCCTGCAGGAGCCTGGAGAGACCTTCGGCGTGGAAGATGTTGTCCCCGAGGATCAGGCAGGCCGGGCTGCCGTCCAGGAAATCCTCTCCCAGGATGAAGGCCTCGGCCAGTCCATCGGGACTGGGCTGCACGACGTACTGGATGTCCAGCCCCCAGCCGGAACCGTCGCCCAGCAGCTTGCGGAACGCGGGCTGGTCCTCGGGCGTGGTGATGATCAGGATTTCCCGGATCCCCGCCAGCATCAGCGTGGTCAACGGATAGTAGATCATGGGCTTGTCGTAGATGGGCATCAGCTGCTTGCTGACCGACAGGGTCAAAGGGTGCAGGCGGCTGCCCGTGCCGCCGGCCAGGATGATGCCCTTGTATTTCGTATTGACCAAAAGGAGCCACTCCCGGGGAAGAAAGGATTCAGCCGGAGAGAACAGCCGGCCGGTCCCCGGTCAGACACCCGCCGTTTCGGCGTCGATGCCCTGCGCGCGGACCATGCCTTCGATCTCTGCAGTGTAGACCGGATTCATGACCAATACCAAGC
>CBDTUS010000293.1:0-3437 GCA_965363725.1 uncultured bacterium
CTCTATCACGAAACTGGTCCAGGACTCCTGTTGTGCTTCAAGCCGTTCTTCCACATTAATACCCCCAAGCAATTAAGCTTTTTGGGCAGCGCAAAGGTGACGTAATCTCAAAATTCCGCTCGTGACGTAATAAACAATACGATGGATTTACGTACCTTGTCTATCAAAAAAAACGGGTAATTAACTTTATTTTCGCCAATATGCGGCAAATGCTTAAAATCCGGGGGTGATTTTTCCCAAAAACCCCTGATTCTGAGGAAATAACCTTTCACGATGGAGGGATTTATCAATATTTTTGGGGATGGAAAATCGCAACTTCCCAAGGGAAAATTCGGCAACATTTTTAGCGGTTTTGAGGGATCCTGCGGCCAGATAACCCAGCTATTTGGGGGATAATTTCATCGCAAAAAGACCAGTCGGCGGGTCACGCTCCAGTCGTCCAACTGTAGCTTACAGAAATAGGTGCCCGAGGCGACTTTTCTGCCGAAGGCGTCGGTCCCGTTCCATTGAGCGGTGTACTCGCCCGGACCCTCATTGGCCGAGTGCAGCGTCACCAGTTCCTGCCCGCTCATGCTGTAGATCTTGACCGAAACGCCGGGCTGTCCTCCGGACCAGGGCACATCGCCTTCGAGTTCGATTTCCGCAGGTTGGTCCTCGATACTCTTCCAGACGAAGGCCTCCCGCATGGTCTGCGGTACCGTGAAACGGATGCTGATGATATCATTGAAAGGGTTGGGCCAGCCGATCAACAGATCGGGCGACAGGCTCGGGGGATGTCGGCCGGACTTCAACAAGCGCGCCCGATCCTCCGCATAACCGCGAGCTTTTTCTTCCACTACTGCGGGTTCTGGTTCATGGGAAATCGGATGATTCTCATTGACGCCCGGTGTCTGCGGGGAGTCCAGGACCGAAGGGGTTTCCCCATCGCTCCCCCTCAAGGGAGACTGGAAATTTCGGCCGTCCAGGAATTGGCCGGCGATATGGGTGGGTCCTTCTTCGGGAACGAATGGCGGGGCCCCGTAGACAAAGGTCAATTGGCCGGCGGCCTGGTGGCCCGGCAGGTCCCCCAGGAGGCGGAGGTAGGCTTCCCCCGTGGAGCCTCTTTCTTTCAGGTGCTGAGATGTTTGGCAAGCCCAGGGGACCGCCGATTGGGAACCCTGGGCCGAGCGCCAGTGGATTTCCCGGGGCGCCCCCAGTGGATACGATCCCACCCGGAAGAGATCCGGGTCCAGCAGCCCGCACTGGCCCTCGTTGAAGTTCGCGGTGAGGACCAGATCTCCGTCCGATTCCGTCTTCAGTTCAAAGTCCGGAGCGGTCGCCGACCGGCAACTCGAGCAGGCCGGAGGAATGATCCAGGGGGCCCGGCGGCTGTCGACCGGATCGGTCAATCCCTGGTGAACCGCCGTGGCATCTCCCAGGATGCGGTTCAGCTGCAGCCAGGAATCGGCCGCGCAGATGACCAGAGCAACGGCCTCTTCACCGAGAGGCAGGTCGAGCCGTCCCTCCTTCAACAGAAAGCGGGCGGACGAATCTTCGGCCAGGATCATGACACCCAGCCACATGGCCGACCCGGGATCGCAGGGATCGTCAACGGACTCACCGCTCCGGTCCACCTGGCACACGAAAGCAGAAAGTTTTTCCTGCCGGGCTTGGCCGCCCCTAGTGTGGCGAAGTGAACTGATGCCGGTTTCGAGCCACCCGGAACCCACCGAATGGATGCGGTAGGAGGCCCGCCCGGTCGGAAGGCCGCCGCCGGCGTTCAGAAATACCGCCGAACTCAGGGTCTGGCTGTCCCAATGATAGAACTCCAACCCGACGCCGCGACCGGACTGGCCCGGTTGGCCCAAATGGATGGCCACCATGGCATCGCTGACCGCAGCGAAATCCTCGTCGATACTTCCATCGCCGTCGTTGTCGATCCCGTCGAGAGGATCTTCATCCACCTGGCCGTCCTGGTCATCATCGGCCATGGCGGAAAAGCCCCGGCGCCCTCCCATGACTCCTTCGGTCACCACGGAGGCAAAAGTGTCGGCGTCGCGGCGGCGGCGGGAATCGGTCAGGGAAACTAGCTCACCGCGCAGCGCAGCGGTCTGCGAGCCTGCCGCCAAAAAGATCAGGCCGCCGTCGGCATCGACCAGGCCGGACAGGCCGGGGGTAAGATGGAACGCGTGGATAGAGTTTTCCCCCACCGGATCGGCTCCCAGCAAAGTGCCGGGTATTCCCAGCAGCAGCACACAGAGCAGAGTGGCCAGGGGGCGAAAGGCCGTCCTGATCCTGGACGGCGGTTCGGGGAAATGAGAGGTCATGTGCAGTACGTTGGGCATGGTTGAATTCTAGGGTTGTTTCCCGGCAGGAATCAACCTGGAATACCGCCAAATATCATGGGGTCCCCAACGTGTTGTCCGGCCTTGAGTTAAATATTTCATGGTGGGGTTGGCCCGTAGCCGGGATCCCCGCCCCGAGGGGCGGGAATATCCAGCAAGAAGAGCGTTTTAGTCCTTTGTTTCCGGGACGTCAAGATCATCCGGAGTGTCTGGAGTGTCCGGTACATCGGCGGTCTCCGGACCGGCTTCATCGCTTCCGTCTTCGCCGTCGATTTCCATGCCCGCCACGGCCTCCAGGGAGATCTTGGCGAAGGAGCCGACGAGGTCGTCCTGGTTCAGGTTGATGATTCGGACACCCTGGGTGTTGCGGCCCTGCTGACTTACCGAATCCTGGGTCATGCGGATCATGATGCCGTTGCGCGTGATGACCATCAGTTCTTCACCCGGATGCGTGTCGCGGATCCCCAGCAGGGATCCGTTCCGGTCGCTGCACTTGATGGTGATTAGGCCCTTGCCGCCGCGCCTCTGCACCCGGTATTCCTCCAGGGGCGTCCGCTTTCCGTAGCCGTTCTCGGTCAGGGACAGCAGGGAGGCCTCCTTGTCGTCCGGGTTGATCACGACCATGCCGATCGCCTTTTCGCCTTTACCCAGGGCGATGCCCCGGACCCCGCGGGCGGTGCGGCCCATGGAGCGGGCGTCGCTCTCATGGAAGCGGATGGCCAGGCCGCTGCTGCTGGCGATGATGATGTCGCTTTCGCCGTCGGTCTCCCGGACGGTCACCAGGTGTTCACCCTCGAGCAGGTTGATGGCACGGATGCCCGCCTGCCGCGGCCGCGAGAAATCCGTCAGCGGCGTACGTTTGACAACACCCAGATTTGTCGCGAACGCCAGGTAGCTGTCGGCGCTGAATTCCCGGACCGGCACCACGGCGTGCACCTTGTCGCCGGGCTGGATCTGGATCAGGTTCACGATGGGCTGACCCTTGGACGCGCGCCCGGACTTGGGAATGCGGTGGACCTTCAACCAGTAGAGCTGCCCCTTCTGGGTGATCACCAGCAGGTACTGGTGGGTCGAGGCCACGAACAGGTTGTCGACGAAGTCCTCGTCCTTGGT
>CBDTUS010000294.1:0-3407 GCA_965363725.1 uncultured bacterium
GGAGGAAATCAATCGAATGGCCCTGATGGCATCATCATTTCCAGGGATAATAAAATCGATATCATCCGGGTCGCAATTACCTGGACTACGATTTCCTGATCTTCCATATGGACGGCGATTTTCAGGGGGACTGGACGGGCGAAGTGCCCTGGACCGAGTTCACCGTCGACGTCACGCCGGGTCACCACGTCTTCCAGTGGTACCACCTGCAGCAATCCGGAGGATTTTTCCACCCCACGGTCTGGCTGGACGACATCACCCTGCCTGCGACCGCCGAAGAGCCTCTGGCCGTCATCACCGTGGCGCCGCAGAGTCTTGCCGCGGTAGCTCCCCAGTTGGGTTCGGCGACCGCCTCTTTCGATATCACCAACACCGGGACCCATCCCCTGGACGTCGCCATCCTGCCCGAGCCCGCGGCCAAGGCGGCCGGTGGGCCGGATGGTTGGGGCTACACCTGGGTGGACAGCGACGAGGCCGGCGGCCCGGCCTACGAGTGGATCGACATCACCAACGACGGCATACCCCTGGGACTGGGCAACGAAGAGGCCGCCTTCGAGGTTGACCTCGGCATCCCTTTCCTGTTCTACGGGGAACTGTTCGACGAGCTCAACATCATGTCGAACGGGTACATGTCCTTCACCCACACGAACAACCTTTATTTCAACCGGGCCATTCCCAACGTCGGTAACCCCAATGCCCTGATCTGCCCCTTCTGGGATGACCTGAATCCGGGCACTGGCACCGGCGAGGTCTATTTCAAGGCCGAGCCCGAGAACGGGCGTTTCATCGTTACTTGGGACGGAGTTGACCACGACGGTACCTCGGTGACCGAAACGTTCCAGGCCATCCTGTATGTGGACGGAACCATCGTCTTCCAGTACGCCGAGGCCAACAGCGTTGCCAGTTGCACGGTAGGGATCGAAAGTGTCGACGGTTGGGACGGCCTGCAGGTCGCCTGGAATGACCCCGATTATCTCCGTCCCGGACTGGCCGTTCGAATCGACCCGGTGCCGCCGGTGCCTTGGGTCGTGTGTGATCCCTGGGCCGTCCGCGTCATGCCGGGCGAGACCAGAGCGGTCGAGGTGAACCTGGACGCCACGGAATTGGCTCCGGGCGTCCACAAGGCCAACCTGCGGATCACGTCCAACGACCGGGCAGCCGGTGAACAGTTGCTGAACCTCACCTTCACTGTGTCCGACATCAGTGGTGTGGGCGACGTTCCCGGCGCGGTGGCCTTCAAGGGCGCCGTGCCCAACCCGTTCAACCCCCGGACGACCCTCCACTTCAGTCTGCCTGAGCGGGGGCGCGTCTCCCTGAAGGTTTACGATGTGATGGGACGGCTGGTCCAGACGCTCGAGGAAGGCTGGGTCGAGGCAGGGCAGCACCAGGCGGTCTGGAACGGTTCCGATGGCAGTGGCCGAAGCGTGGCCTCGGGCCGTTATATCGCCCGGCTGGTGGTTGACGGGGTTCCGTTGGTGAAGCCCATGACCCTGGTGCGCTGAGCTCGGCAAA
Organism: uncultured bacterium; assembly: GCA_965363725.1. Classification (GTDB taxonomy): domain Bacteria; phylum Krumholzibacteriota; class Krumholzibacteriia; order LZORAL124-64-63; family LZORAL124-64-63; genus JAGLCY01. The sequence goes on from CBDTUS010000294.1 coordinate 1,513, forward strand.
AACAGCCTTGGCCCGGCCGCTCGCCGGTCGGCTCAAGGCTGCGGATTTTCAATGAGCTTGCAGTTGGGATTGCCGCGGTGGATTCGGCCATTTTCTGGCCGGCGTGACTGGCATAGTCTGCTTTCGCGGTCGTCCAGATGGAGAGATCAGACCTTGAAGGGCAAAAGACAACCCCTGGCCCGAGTGGGCGGACCGGACCTCCGAACCGAGGTCACTGAACAGGTCTACCGTCTCAACAAGGCCGTGGCTCGACTGCGGGCAAACATCCGGAACATGGAAATTCTTCTCGATGACCTGCACGGAGTCCAGCCCGAGTTCGCCCGCCTCCTGGCGGAAAATAACCGGGAGATCGACGCCTTCTACCGCACCATGGTCCGCCTGCGGTGGGCCGCCCTCAGGGTACCGCCCGCCCCGGAGTCCGACCGACTCTCCCGCGGCGAGACGTGGGGCAGCCCCGCAAGAGATCACAGAGAACCCACGCCGACCATTTACGTGGTGGACCGCGATCCCGCGGTCAGAATGGCCCTGTCGCGGCTGTTCCGGTCGGTGGGCTACCGGGTTGACACATTTGCCTCGACCCGCCTGTTGGTGGAGGCCGAGCCGGGGGCTCGTCCAGCCTGTCTCGTCCAGAACGTCCACCTGCCCCGCCTGGAGGGAATCGATCTTCACCGATTGACTCGCGAGACCGAAACGGACTTGCCGGTGGTCTTCATCACCGACCAGGAAGACGCGGAACCCGCCGTCCGGGCAATTCGGGTCGGGGCCATCGATTTCCTCGCCAAGCCCATCGACGACCAGGACCTGCTCGAAGCGGTTGTCCGCGCTTTGTTGGTCTCAAATGACTAAAGGAAACCACTAGTTGTCCGAAAAGTGAGGAAACGGATAGGCCACTACGCGAGTGTCCTTTCGGCTATAACCTGCAGCAGACGGGATACGATAGTCGTGTCATTTGTCCGCATCAGCACCACGGATCATCTGCGCCGAGCCACAGTGCTGCCTCTGGTTCTGGCTTTGGCTGCCCTGCTGGGGTTGGCTGTCTGGGGCGTCAACCAACTGATGCGACTACAGCTTGCGCAGGATCAGGCCAGCCGTCTGGAGCGCTTTGACAGCCAGTTCCAGCGTGAACTTTCCTACGAAACGTCTCCGCTCGGCCTGAGCCTTGACCTGCTGCAGGCCGACACCGAATTGCAATCCGCCTGGCTTGCCCGCGATTGGGACCGGCTCCACCAGACCGCATTGCCGATATTCGAACACCTGAAGGAACACCACGAAATCACCCACGTCTATTTTGTCGATCCGGATCGCGTCTGCTTCCTGCGGGTCCACAACCCGGGCTTTTCCGGCGATACGATCAAGCGCTACACCATGCGGACTGCGGCCGAGACCGGGAATGAGGTCTGGGGTCTCGAACTGGGCGGTAAGGGGGCTTTCGACCTGCGCATCGTACGCCCCTGGCGCATTGACGGCCAGGTCGTGGGCTACTTGGAACTCGGCAGCGAAATCCAACAGGTCACTGAGGGCATCCAGCAGACGTTGGACCTCGAAATGACGACGCTGCTGGACAAGAGCTCCGTCGATGAAGCCGGTTGGCAGACGGGCAAGAAGGTGTTCGGCTTCAGCGGTGAATGGGAAGATTTCCCCCACCACGTTGTGGCCGGCGGTTCGGCGCGCAATCTGCCGCCCGCGGTGCGCACGGCTTTGCGGGCCCACCGGGACGGTCCCCTGCTGCTTGAGAAGAAGACATACCCGCACGGTAAGGACACCTACGCTGCGGCGGTCCGCCCCATGCTTGATGTGACCGGCGTCGAGGTCGGTCACTACCTGCTGACCTGGGATGTGACCGAGGCCAGTGCGGCGCGCGCCAGGATCCTTGCGATCGTGGTGGTCACGTTGGC
>CBDTUS010000295.1:0-3381 GCA_965363725.1 uncultured bacterium
CCTGTGGCCCGCCCGGACCCAGGCCCAGAAATCCCTGGACAACCGGTTCTATCATTCGCGCGACAACATGGCCGCCCTGATCGAGGAATTCAGCAAGGAAATTCCCCGGCTCATCCAGCGGGACCAGCTGCTGGAAAAGGTCGGGCGCAGACTGCGCGACGTCCTGGACCTGCCCGGGATGGCGGTCTACCTGGTGGACCCCGCCGACGGATTTCCCACCTTCGATCTGGCTGGATTCGTGCGCGGCAAACCCCATGTCTCCGGACTGACCGAGGAAAGCGACCACGACAAATCCGTGCTCCGGCCCGCCCGGGAGGTCCGCTATCCGAAGCAGCTGGTGCTCCAGTCGGTGGCCCAGCATCTGGAGGATCAGGGTGAACCCTTCTGGGTCGGATTGGCTGACATGGAAGTGGTGGCCGACCGCCAGGCCATCACCCGTGAGCAGGCCGAGATCAAGGCCCGCGCCAAGGAGCAGCAGTTCCTGATGGACAACGGGATCCAGCTGCTGATCCCCATGGTGACCCAGGGCCGGTTGGTGGGAATTGTCGGGCTGCCCGGCCGCCCCGGCGACCGCGAATACCAGGTCCACGAACTGCAGCTGCTGAACATCGTGGCCGGTCAGGTCGCCCTGCAGATCGAGAACTCCCGCCTCTACGAGGAGGAGATCGCCAAGCAGAAGCTCGAGGAAGAGATGGCCATGGCGCGCCGGATCCAGTCGCGGCTCCTGCCGACCTCCCTGCCGGTGATCAAGGGCGTGCAGATGGACGCTGTGAACATCTCGAGCAAGCAGGTCTCCGGCGACTACTATGACCTGATCGAGCGCCAGGACGGCCGGCTGGCCATCATCATCGCCGACGTCAGCGGCAAGGGCATGCCGGCCTCCATTCTGGCGTCGAATATCCAGGCCGCGCTGCGCGCCCAGTGCGACACCTGCGAATCACCGGGGCTGGTCCTCGAACGGATCAACCTGCAGATCCACGCCAGCACCGATCCCCAGCATTTCGCCACCCTGTTCCTGGCGCTGTTCGATCCGGCCACGCGCGAATTGATCTACAGTTCAGGCGGCCATAACGCCCCGGTCGTGATGCGAGGCGACGGCATGTTCGAACTCCTGGAAAAAGGCGGCCTGCCCCTGGGCGCCTTCGATTTCGGGACCTATGAAGAAGGAACCGTCCACCTGGGCCTCGGCGACCTGCTGTTCCTTTACACCGACGGACTGACCGAAACCCTGGACAAAGGTGGCGACGAGGAATACGGCGAGGACAGACTCAATCAGCTCCTTCGCAAAAACCGTTTGGAGGACGTGTCGGAGGTCTTCCAGACGGTTAACCGGGGACTGACGGAATTCAGCGGGCGCAAGGACGCCGATGACGACATCACCATGGTGGGGCTGAAAATCGTCGCCACCAGCGATGTGGCCCTGGCCGAAGGCGGACCCCGCTAGACGCCGGAAAGACTGAAAAAAAATCCGACCGAAATGCAACAACTGCGGGAAATCGCCCGTATTGTTTCTGTTACGCTTGGAGGTGGACCCATTTTTTGGGTTTGTCCCCGCAGTTTGGCACCAGCCGGAGGCAATCTATTGAAGTGGATGATCATGGGATTGGCCGGAGCCTTAGTCCTTATCGGACTTGGCTTTATGCTGACCGGAGGCAACGGCAACGATGCTGTTTCCCACAGCCCTGAAGCCGTTCGGCTCTGTGAAGAGGGTACCCGGGACCTGAACGCCTTCCGCTGGCCATCGGCCATCGACAAACTCGGGGAAGCCCTCGAATTGGATCCCACCCTGGCCGAAGCCTCCATCGCCAGGGCTTATGCCTATATGCGCATCGGGGAGCGGTCGAAATTCAAGGTCGAGGCCGCCCGCGCCGACAGCCTGACCACCGTGATCGAGGACGACGAACGGCGGATGGTCGCTCAGCTCAGGCTCAGCGGAATCGGCAAATCCCAATTCCATGGCATGCGCGACTCCCTCTTGACCAGGCTTGAGACGGAAGTTCCCGACAACATCTACGTTCTGGAAGTACTGGCTGGGAAAGCCAGCATGTCCGGCGATCCGGAGGATATCGAACTGGCCTGGCTGAAAATTCTGGAAGTCGACCCCAACTACGCCAGCAGCTACAACAACCTAGGCTACATGGAGCTGTATCGCGGCCACTACGAGAAGGCCATCGAGTACATGCAGAAGTACGCCTTCCTCGCTCCGGACTTGGCCAACCCCCACGACTCCCTTGGCGAAGTGTTAATGGTGATGGGTCGCTACGAAGAGGCCGAAGCGGAGTTCCGGACCTCGATCAAGATGCAGCCCGACTTCTATCATTCCCTGATCAACCTGGGCAAAACCTACATCGCCCGCGGCCAGATGAAGAAGGGGCTGAACATCCTGGGTAAAGTGCACACCCAGGTGGCCAGCAGCGGGATCCAGATGAAGGTTGACCACGAAATCGTGTCCACCTATCTCGTGGCGGGCCTCGACGAAGAACTGGACCGGATGACCGCCCTCTATATCCAGCGTTATCCCAAGGACGAAAACACGCCCATCTACCGGGGCATCCGCCTGGCCTATGCCGGCAGGGTGGAGGAAGGCCGCGCAGTCCTGGATTCCAGTGTGACCGCCTGGCGCGACGGCGAAGGTTACAAGAATTATCCCGACGCCAAAAAGAACATCGATTCCGCCTCCCACCAGTTCGCCGCCCTGCTGGCCGATGTCACCGAGGACTACGAAACCGCCGCCAAGGAATGGGCCGCGGGCGTGGCCCTCATGGAGGGCACCAAATCCTACCACGATACGTTGTACCCCCGTTTCCGTTGGGCAGCCTCTCTCCAGCAGGCGGGCCATTGCCCGGAAGCTCTTGGAATCATCGACCCCATTCTCAAGGTCAATCCACGCCTGCACAACTCCCTGATTCTCAAGGTCGAATGCCATCTGGCCCTGCAGCAGGCCGATGAGGCCAGGAAGGCCCTGGAGCAGTTGAACTGGAGCCTGGCCAAGGCGGATGAGGACCTGCCGGCGCGGAAGAAAGCGGAGGAGCTGGGCGTGAAAGTATCAGCTCTGGCCGTCGGCGACTGAGTTACCGGTACATATCTGGTTCCCCTACCGGGGCGCGGGGCCGCTACATCCATGTAGCGGCCTCGCTCGCATTCCGGGCCCTCCGCCATCCATGGCTCCGGGCCCTCCATGACGCCCGGTAAGGGAACCAGATATGTACCGGTAACTCAGTCGTCGATAGCCGGAGGACACTCCAACAACCCTCTCTTTCTTAAGGGCCTAGCTGGTACCTCAGGCATAGAAGGAAGCACCTGGGGGTTTCGGGGCCTCCGCAAACCCGGAGCCAGGATGGCGGAGGGCCGAGGACAGAGCGGGCGCTACATGGATGTAGC
>CBDTUS010000296.1:0-3354 GCA_965363725.1 uncultured bacterium
TCTGGCGGCCCAGGGCCCCCCGGTCGAAATCGGCGGGTATTTCCAGCCAAACGAAACCCTGACCGCTCAGGCGATGAGGCCCAGCGAGACCTTCAACGACATCATCGATTCCCTCTAATAGGTTTGTAACGGGCCCTCAAGGCGTCCTGGCTCACAGGACGCCTATTTTATTGCCCGCCAACAGAATTTGACCTTTTACAAAAAATTAACATTGGTTTTTCAACTCATTTACCTGTTGCTGTTATTTTCGCCGGAATTCGGGTTAGATGAACCCCGGGAATGCTCCCGGATAATTGTCAGTCATTTCATATAAAGGAGCTCCACCTTGAAAAACTGGATCTCGACATTCGTCGCCGCCGGCCTGCTGGTTCTGGCCGCAGGATTCGTCGCCGAAAGTCAGGCCGAAGAAGCCAAGAAGGGTCTGCAATTCGGGGGAAGCATTCGGGGTCGGTTTGAGTATCTCAGTTATTTGACCGACTCCACTGGTTCGAAAAAGGACCCCCGTGGGCGGCTTCGCTACCGGCTGCGCCTGGACGCCAAGGCCACCATCAATCCCCACTCCAAGTTCTACGGCCGCCTGGTCAGCGGCACCGACAGCCGCAGCGGCAACAGTACCCTGGGCTCTCCCGTGGATTTCGGTCCCGCTGAATTGACCATCCGGTATGCCGCCCTTGTCGTCACCCCCTGGTCCGACGGCAAACTGCCCAGCGGCAACGGCAAATGGTCCTTCGATTTCGGCCGGGTCAAGAATCCCTACAGATGGAAGGGTCACGGCAAGGATATGATGATGTGGGACGGCGACATCGCCCTGGCCGGCGCCGGAACCCAGTTCTCCCACCAGCTGGGGGACAACGGCAAGTTTTTTGTCCAGACCGGATACTACCAGCTGGACGAAAGCGGCTCCACGGATGCCGAAGATCCCTACATGGCCCCCTTCCAGGGTGGGATCATCTTCGGTGGCGACAAAACCAGTGCCGGTATTCGGGGCTCCTATTTCTACATGGCGGACCTCGATGCCGATTTCATCCAGCGCGGCGTCAACGGGGAAAACACCGACGGTTCCGATGGCGTCACCAGTTCCGGCGGCAACGTTTCGGACGGCCTGACCGGCAGCTCAGATGGCGGGAAAATTCAAGTCGTCGAAACCCAGGCTTTTGTGGGCACCTCGCTGGGTTCGATGCCCCTGGTGGTGTCCGGCGGCTATTCCAACAACAACAGCGCCGAAGCTTCGGCCGCGAACCCGGAGGTGGCCAAGAACTCGGTCGCCTACAATATCCAGCTCGAAGTCGGGTCCAAGAAGAAGGCCCTGCTGGCTGGGATCGGCGGATACCACATCGAAGCCAACGCCTTCCCATCGCAGTTAATCGACAGCGACCTTCTGGACGGCCGCACCAACCGCGAGGGTCTGCTGATCTTCCTGGCCAAGACGGTCATGAAAAACACCGATCTGGGCCTTCAGTTTTTCCGCTCCGATGCCATCGACACGCATGAGTCCCTGGGCGACTCGGTGAAGAACGCCAAGAGGAACCGCTTGCAGATCGATCTGCTCTACAAATTCTAGAACGCTCGACTGCAACCTCCTGGCGGTCACAGAAAAACCGCCGGCTCCCTGTGGGGCCGGCGGTTTTGTTTTATGACGAAAAGGTCAGCGGATAAGGGTCATCTTGTGCCGCAGATCACCGCTGTCGGCGGTCAGCACATAGTGGTAGACCCCCGAAGCCACGTTCCGGCCCCCATTGTCCTTCCCGTCCCAGCGCACCTGGTTGTCTCCTTCGGCAGCCATCCCGTTTACAAGCGTCCGGACCAGACGGCCCCGCTCGTCGTAGATCCGCAGGGAAACTGTCTGGTCATGCGGCAGGCTGAAGTCGATCCAGGTCTGGGGGTTGAACGGATTGGGATAGTTCTGGGCCAGGGTCGTGATACGCGGCACCACCGGTTCATCCGGGGTCGCCGAGACTTCGAGCAAGGCCGTCTGCTGGGCTACCAGCACCGGGGTGCTGCGGCCGTGATTGACCCAGGCGTCGTAAAGTTCCTGCCCCAGGGTGTTGGTGTGGTTGTTGTCCCGCAGGAACTCAATGTATTCCTTGGAGGTGGTCTGGTAGTAGTAGGAGACCTCCACGCTACGCGCCGTTGCAGGCAACGGGAACAGGGTATCGTCCCAGTACTGGCCGTCGGCGTAGGTGTAACCCACCGGCGGGGATTGGGCGTCGGTGAAGGCGGCGTTGGTAAACCCACGCGGCGGGATGCGGTTATCTACGTAGACGGTGTCGTTCAGCGGGAAGAAGAACGATACCCCGGCCGGCATCCCGATGATGGCGGACAGCCGGGTCGATATACCCTGCTCGATATGATAGATCATCGCATCGGCGTCGTGAGCCAGTTCGCCGGTGGTGCCGTCGTAGTGGCCCGATTCGTAGACAAGTGCCTCAGCCACGTCGAATGCCTTGACGTTCAACCACATACGTCGTCCTTCGGGATATCCCGAGGGAAGTTTGTGGCCCGTTTCATTGTACAATCTCACCGAAACGGCCGGAAAACCCTCGGACGACGTGGCGGTCACATCCATGGTCGCACACAGGGTGAGCATGGCCAGGGCCCTCTGCTTGCCGTCCTGCAGGGCCGCGGTGTCAACCTCCGGGAAGAAGTCAGGCAGGATGTCCGGCAGGAAGGTATTGCCGCCGGTCAGATCGTGTAGGCCGAGGTCAATCCTAGTCGGAGCGCCGCCCTCGGAACAGCCCACTCCCGTGACGTCCCGCATATGGCAGTCCTGACAGGTCGAGACGATCCCGTCGGGTTTGTCACCGGCAAACTGCGGCTGGTAAACTCCGGTGCTGGCGTACTCGCTGGCTTCCCACTCGCTGAAAGTCCGCTCGACCGGGAACATGTTGCGCCGGTTCCCGTCCGGATGCGGTGTATCAAGTTCCTGGACATCGTACTTGCCAGGGCTGCCGCCGTATACGAAAGCCGGGTTGCTCACGTCGTGGCAAGTCCCGCACAGCTGGGAAGTGCGATGGAAGTTCGAATCCAGAAACTGGTGACTGGCCTGGGCGTCGTCGTAGGGACCTCGCATGATCGGGTCAGGATCGGTCACGAACGAGCCGTTGGCAGCCTCCAGGGCGGGGTTGTCCAGATTAGCCAGAATATCGGCGTCGCGTTCGGGGCTGACGCCACCCACATAAACCGGGTCGACCATGCGATGGCAGAAGTCGCACTGGATGGCCTCGAAGTCCTTTTCGATCAACATGCCACCCGATGTATCGAATGAACGGCCCTCCTGCCAGCCACCAGGAGTATGGCATCGCAGGCAGAGATCACCCACCGCGGGAACGACTTCCTCGGCGACCACCACGGAGG
>CBDTUS010000297.1:0-3351 GCA_965363725.1 uncultured bacterium
GCTGTTGCCTTCCATCAGGAAGTTGGTGACGATCACCTTGTAGATGCGATCCGGATCCCAGGGCTCCCCGTCGAATTCCAGGGTCACGATCCGGTCGTAGTCGGGCCGGGTGGTGTCGTATTCCATCTTCACGCCCGAAATGATGATGCCGCCGCTGTTACCGGCCAGCTTGCGCTCGATGACCCGGCGCACCATGCGGCCGTCCATGCGAACTTCCACCAGCTCGTTGCCGAAGGGAAGCACCGAGAAGATATCGCGGGCGGTGACGTCGCCGGCGGCAATGTTGGCCCTGATGCCGCCCAGATTCTGGAAACTGAAGTCGGCGTCGAAGTACTCCCGCATGGCGTCGGCGACCATGGCGCCGAGCGGGCTGGTGGGTGACCCCCGCACCATCGAAACGGCGCTGGTGCCGATCACCTTGTTCAGTTCGGCCTCGGCCTGCTCGTGGTAGGGCCGGATGACGGCGGCAATCTCCTCGTCCGGCCAGATCTCATCCTCGAACAGGGTGATCAGGGTGCCGCGATCATCGGCTCCTTCGTAACCGAGGAGGGTCCCCGACTTGCGGTCGATCAGCAGCACCGCGTGGCCGAGGCTGGATCCGTTGCCATAGGACTCGAAACACATGGTGTGGTTCACGGGGTCGATCCAGGGCTCGCTGTAGCCGCGGTGGGTGTGACCCCCGACCGCGAGGTCGAGGCCCGACACCGTGTTCACCAGCTCCATCAGATTCATGCCGCCGTAGGAGTGGTTGCTGCCGTAAGTACCCTGCTGTTCCTGGTCGGTTTCGGTTTCGGTGCCGCCGGCGATTTTCTTCCAACCTTCCTTGGGGTCGTAAGGCAGTCCCTCGTGGATGGCCAGGAAGATGATGTCCGCACCTTCCTCCTTCAGCTTGTCCCGGTATTCCTCCACCGTGGGGGGCATTTCCAGGAAATCCAGCCCCGCGATGTGTTCGGGAAAGGACATCGAGGCGGTGCCGGGAGTGATGATGCCCACCACACCGATCTTGATGCCTTGAAAATCGAGCATGAGGGTCGGTTGGACCCAGGAAACGGGTTCGCCGGTCTCCTTCTCGCGCAGGTTGGCCGCGATCCAGGGAAAGTTGGACAGGTTGGCCAGCTTCTCGGTGTTTTCCCGCCCCATGTCGAAGTCATGGTTGCCCGGCACGGCGAAATCGTAGCCGATGGCGTTGTAGTACTCGATGACCGCTTCGCCCTTGGTCTTGTTGCCGATGGGCGTGCCCTGGAACATGTCCCCCACGTCCACCAGGAGGACTTCCTCGCCGGCGGCCGCGGCCTTGGCCCGGACTTCCTTGATGTAGTTGGCGGCCGAGGGCCCACCGCCCAGCGGCGGAGGAAATTCGGGATTCATGAACCGGGCGGGTTCGGGCGCGATGTGGCCGTGCATGTCATTGGTCCACAACAGGTGGACACGCAACAGGCCGTCGTCCCCCTTGTCGCCGGCCCAGGCGCCCCAGGCCACCAGGCCCAGGACCATCAGTATCGTCACCAGCGTGATGCCGCTTCGCTGCTTCATATCCATCCCTCTTTTGGCCGGAACGGCCGCTCTACCAGTTGACGGTGTAGCCCAGGCCGACCCGGAACATGGTGTCTTCAACCCGCGCGAGGGGTTCCGTGTAGAATCCGTCCGGGTAGGGGAACTGGTGTTCCTGGTAACTGGTAATTTTCCTCAATTCCAGGGAAACCGCAAACATCCCACCACCGACCGGGATTCCGGTACCGCCGGTGAAGATCGTGGCGTTAGCTTCCTTGTCCAGGTAGCTGGTGAAATGACGGAAGCCGAAGCGCACGGGAACGCCGCTGTAGAAGGTGTGCTCCAGACCGATGCGGACATCGACTACCTTTTCCAGGTTCGCCTCGGTGGAGGTATCATCAGTCAGGCTCTGGTCGAACTTGTTCCAGGGGATGTACTCGAGCTCCGCCGTGAATACCGTCCGCGGGTCGGTCTGGGGATAGAAGGTGAATCCGCCCCTGAAAATCTGGGGATACCGGTAGTATGCGTCCGAGAATGTCTCCTCGTCGTCCACGTTGTTGTTGGGATCGTCCCAGGACTCGTGGTAATTCGTGGTCCAGGTCCCACTGGCCTTCAGGGGGTTTTCGTAGGCGAAGCCGATCTCGACCCGCTCGGAAACCTTCGCCTGCAGCCCCAGGGTGAAATTAACCCCGCTCAATTCCTGTTCGATCCTGCCGTCCAAGCCGTCCAGGTCGCCTGTAAATAGCCGGCGCGTCACACTCTCGGTCCGGGTTCCGAAAGCGTAGTGGACGGCACCGCCGACCGACAGCCAATCGATGACGTTCGCGCCAACACCCAGCGAAAAGGCCCGCAATGTTCCGGTGACCTTGCGCTGCCGGTTCTCGAGGATGCTGTCCCGCGGATTCGAGCCGAAGAACGGGTCCCGAACTTCTTCGTCGAAGGTGTAGGAGAAGGGGTAGCGGTCGGCCAGGGAGAGCCCGATGGTGATCGGCAGACCCGCAGAGGGATCATGGAGGGCCAAGCCGAAGCCCGTGTCCCAGTAGGTGTGCCGGTTGCTGGCGATGGCGACATCCGCGACCACGTTGTCGAAGGTGTCATACAGGGGCTGGAACCGGTCCTCGTGCTCCGAACTCAGGGCCACCCCCGCGTCGAATCGGTTCGAGGTTTCCTGAGCCAGCAGCGCCGGGTTGAAGATATTCGACATACCGCCCCGGTACAGCGACGCGCCGGTGCCGCCCATGGCGTTGATGTCCGCACCCAGCCAGGGCATTTGACCTCCGAATTCGGTCATGATCTGGGGCACCGACCAGGCGGGTCCCGCGAGAACCAGGACCAGCAGACAGGTCCAAACCGTGAGCCTTTGCATCGAGGCCTCCAGTGTTTTCGATTGGCGGTTGGTCATCACTTCGGTCTCCTCGAATCTATCAGAATGTGTAGTCCATTTGCAGGCGGACGAACATCAGATCGGTTGGCGCGTAGTCGGCGTCGGGGGTCGGCGGCTGTCCTTCGCCGAAATCGCGAATGTCGATGTAGGTGTTGGGGATCTTGTGGTCCCGGGTCACCTTGAGCTGGAACAGGAGCCTATCTGAGACCCTGCTCTCGACTTTGAACCAGTTCCGGAAACCGTTGTCGACCAGCAGCACGAATTCATTGCCCTCGAAATTCCAGAAGAACCCGTCGTAGATGGCCGAAGCCAGCGTGAACTTGAGTCCCGGGGTCAACTGGTGCTCATATCTGACTTCGAAAGCCTTGCTCGGGCTGCCGTTGGTGCCCACGCCCGGATCAAGGGGACTCGGTTCGGCGGTGCCGCTCAGCCTTTGTCGGGCCGGGAACATCACGTTGGTGGTCACATAGGTGAAC
>CBDTUS010000298.1:0-3277 GCA_965363725.1 uncultured bacterium
GTTGCTCAATTCCCTACCCCTTGAAACGGCTGCTCAGCAGCCGGAATTTTTCCGGGTTCGCACCAGACTGTTTCTGCCTATAAGATAAATACAATACCTTTTTTGTCAATATTTATCCGCCAGCCCATAAAAACTTGAATCACAAAGATTTAGATCCCTCGTCGGCCATGAGGAGGAGCCGATGCTCCATGTCCTTCAGGGGCATCAGATCTCCGCGCCGGCCCGCCACGGCCACACCCTGACGAAAGATGTCGGCTGCCTCGCCCGATCGCCCCAACTCCTGCAGGGCTTTGCCGTAGGACGCATAGAGTGAACTGTTGTCCGGCTGGACGTCCAACGCCTGGGCCAGGTACTCCACGGCCCGGTCATGGTCTCCCAGGTCGGACCAGGCCCGGCCGATGCCCATCAGGGCCAGCGGATCGGCCGGATCGAACTCGAGCACCTCGGCGAACATTTCGATTTTGCGTCCGGCCTCCTGGCGGCGGGAAGCCTCGGCGGACTCCTCGAGCGCCCGGGCCTCGGCCGGATCCGATGTGCCCGCGAATCTCTTGAGGGTGGCCTGGGCTTTCTGGCGTTCGGCCTCGTCCTTGTCCCCGATCTTCATGTAGAAAAGGGACAGATTGGTATGGACCATGGGTTCGCCGGGCGCCACCTCCTCCAGGCGCCGGAAGATGTCGATGGCCTGCAGGTATCTTTCGGTTCTCCCGAGAATGACGCCCAGGGCTTCGTAGGCGTCGGCGAAACCGGGATCCAGGCGGATGGATTCCTCGAGAAGGGCCAGGGCCTGTTCGTCCTGATTCGCGCTGAACAGGCGGATCGCCTGGTCATGCAGATGGCGCGCCCGCTCAGGGTCGTCGGCGGCCCGGAAAAACGGCAGCAGGACCACTTCGGCCGTCACCGAGCCAAAGTCGCCGGTCAGCTCGAGCCCGGTCCCCGGTGCCCGGTGGGCCCGATCGAGAAAGGCCAGGGCCACCCAGCTGTCTCGGGTGACCGACCAGGCGGAAGCGCCCCAGACTCCGATTTTTTTCCCACCATGGATCAGAGGTGAACCGGGCTCCGGCAGGCCCGGATAGGATCCGAGGTCCGGGAGGGTCAGAACCAGGCCGCGCATGGCTTTGGGGACGGACCCGTAGGTGCGGATGCGGGCGACCACCTCCTGCCCGGGAAAGCAACCTTTGGTCGCGCTGACCACCTGCTGTTCCAGACCGGTTCCCGGCAGCACCACGCGGGACGGAGCCAGGTCCCGACCCAGAGTGGGCCAACCCGCTTCGATGGTCAGCCAGCTCCAGGCGGTGGCGTCGTCGGCTGCCGGGCCCAGGATGGCCAAGCCCTCGGTGCGAGCCGCCGACCAGAAGGCCTCCTGGAATGGGCTCCCGGCAGATCCGGTCGGCCAGAGCAGCAGGCGTCCCGGGTCACCCGTAAAGGACCGGGAGAACACCATCAGACCTGCAGGTCGTTCGGGACCGGTGCCTTCCGGCAACCGGACGGAAAAATCAGGAGCCTTGTCGGGGGACGAGCAATTGAAAAAATCCCCGAGAAAAGAAAGGGCCCCCGGTCCCTGGACCAGCAGTGCCTCGAATTGGTCCGACACATCTTCGAGAAGGGCGTTTTCACTGATCAGCGTAGCTTCCAGATCGGCCAGTAGACCGGCCAGGTCACGGCGGGAGATCAGGAAAAGAAAGGAGGGAAAGGGTTGGCCCAGATCCGGCATGCGGTGGAGGCTGAAATAGGCGACCAGTTCGCCGCGGCCGGTCAGCTTGGCGGACAGTTGTCCCTCACCCGGCTCCAGGCTGAGAACATCGCTCGTCAGGCGTGCATTCAGAAACTCCCGGCAGTCCGGGCCGGTGATCAGGATCAGGCCCAGGTCCGGGGCCTGGTCCCACTGGGCAGCCAGTCCCCTGCTGCGGGCCTGCCGGCAGATTTCTACGGGCCCGTGGGGCATCAGACCGCGAAACTTTCTCCGCAGCCGCAGGTGTTGCTCGCATTGGGGTTGGAAAACTGGAAGCCGCGGCCGCTGAGGCCCGCCTGGAAATCCAGGACGACGCCCCGCAGGTAGATGACACTCTTGCGATCCAGATAGACGTCGAATCCGTCCTGGGCAACGACGACATCCCCTTCCTTGTGGGTGTCGAATTCCACCTTGTAGACCAGGCCGGAACAACCGCCGCCGGAGACCGCCAGTCGCAGGCCCTGCCCGCGATTCTGTTCTTCGGTGGTCAAAAGCCGGACCACTTCCTCCCGGGCGATTTCGGTCAGGGTGACGGGTGAATCATCGGAGGTGCCGGTCGCCGGGACCACAGCTGGGGTATCGGGCCGCGTTGGCTGCGCCACGGGGGCCGTGGGCTTGCCCAGGCCCTGGTAGTACTTCCCCAGGGGAGTCACCTCCCGGATGTCAGCCATGGGCAGGGCAAGCTGGTCATGTTTTTTCCAGACCCCGAACTTGGCCGCCCGCTCCAGGTATTCCTGGTTGGTGCTGCCGTCCTGGCCTTCGGAGTGCTCGTCCACATCCAGAAGCAGGAGTCGCTGCTCGTCCATTTCATGGCAGCGGCCCACGTAAACGGTCTCTCCGGTCGAAGCCACCACGGTGATTCCGTGCAGCTCTCCCATGTCGTCGTGAAAGGTACCCATGTCGATTCCTTTTTGGGGTGGTGGCGGCTGCAACGGCAAGGCCGACCACGACCCCGGCTGAAGTCAGCCGCAGTAGGCGGCGAAGGCCTCGGTCAGGTTGACCGCGACGTTGGCGGCCTCCTGGCCTTCGATCATGTGGCGGGGCAGGAAATGAACCAGCTCCCCGTCCTTCAGCAGGGCGACCGAAGGACTGCTCGGCGGCACATCGCCGATGAGTTCGCGGGCCCTGGCGGTGGCTTCGAGATCCTGACCGGCAAAAACGGTGGCCACCCGGTCGGGCTTCCGGTCACCCTTTACCGCCAGCCCCACCGCGGGACGAGCGCTGCCGGCCGCGCACCCGCAGACCGAATTGATCAGCACCAGGGCGGTGCCCGCTTTCTGCGCGAAGAATTCGTCAACCTCGCTAGCGGTGCGCAATTCCTGCACACCCATGGCCACCAGTTCCGCCCGCATGGGGGCGACCATCTGCTCCGGATATGGCATCAAAGGTTCTCCCTGTTGAATTCCAGTTTCCCCTGCCGGGGTTGTCCTGATACCCAATGAATTGATTCTGTGTGGTAATTATGCCCAGCAACACGTTCTTCTTGTCGTGAGTGATGATCGGGGTAATGCTCAGCACAGTCGAAGGCGTTACTTGCACATATTCTCA
>CBDTUS010000299.1:0-3260 GCA_965363725.1 uncultured bacterium
TCCCAATCCCTTCAATCCGAAAACCGTCATCGCCTTCGACCTGGCCAAGGCCGGGCACGTGGATCTCGAGGTCTTCGATGTGCGCGGACGTCTGGTCAAGAAGTTGGCCTCGGCTGATTTCGAGGCAGGACAGCACCGGATTTCCTGGCAGGGCCGGGACGAAGGTGGCCGCGGCGTGGCCAGCGGGGTTTATTTTGCCCGGTTGACCACAGTCGAAGGCATGGATCTGCAGAAGATGATGCTGGTGAGATAACCGCTGGGGGAAATGCGGGAGAGGAGAGCCTCGGCGGAAACGTCGGGGCTCTTTCTTTACTGGGCGGAGGAATTCGGGATCGAAAAGTTCGCTCGTGGGTATCCCATGGTATCATTTCCATCGGGCAACAGGCGAGAGGATGTGCGTGTCATGAAAAGGTTGTCGGTTTGCGTGGCCTTGTTGATGCTCCTGGCCACAATTTGTTTTGCGGAATCCGAAGCTCCCCAGGGCCAGTTCGAAATTTTCTTCCTGAATGACACCTCGGCCGGCTCCCATCGATTCATGCAAACGTCGCTCAAAAACCTCCCCTTGGCCGACTCGCCCTGGATCACCACCGCCGACATTTCAGCGTACAACTGGGAAACCCACCAGATCTTCCTGAAGAAGGAATCCGCCACCCTGATGGACAAATTCCAGGATCCCCTGTTCGGTCTCGATATTCCCTTCGTCGTCGTGGCGAACGGCGAGCGGATCTATCGGGGGCAGTTCCCAAGTGCGATTTCGTCGTCTATCGGTTTGGGGGCCCAGATTTTCAGGATTGAGGGAGAGACGCCGGGGGTTCGGCTCGGTCCACCTGGGGTCTCGTACTCGCTGGACCTCAGAAGCGATGAGCGGATCAGGCGATGCTTGGTGGAGGCCGGGCTTCTCAATCAATAGACCGGGTCGCGGCAACAGGTACCCTTGACCATTGGACAGTCATGAAATTTTTCCCGTTATTGAAAGCAGGTTGATTACCCACCTCAAGGGGGCTTGAAATGAAACACTTGAACGTATGTGTCCTTTTCCTTATTGCTTTTTCCCTTTTTACATCAAACGCCAGCGTCGCCGAACCCACCCACCCCAACGAGGTTGGCCTGTACACGACCACCGATGGGTCCGGTGGGACGGGCACCTATGTCATCGGGGAGCCCGTCGACGTGTATCTGGTTCTGACTAAACCGATGGATGTTACCGACGGGAACACGCCCTTCAACGTGATCACAGGCCTGGAAATGGAAATGAGTTTCAGCCCGGCGCCCGACAACGACCTCTTCCTGCTGAATACCGAGTTGCCTCCCGGCAGTATCGACATCGGGCTGGAAAAAGACATCAACTCCGGGGTGCTGGGATTCGTCGTGGGCATTCCCAACACTTCGGCGGTGGTGGTGGCCGACGAGGCCGCCATGTTAATCCGGCTCACTTTCCTGAACCTGAACTCCGGCGTGACCCAGGTGGGTGTGCGCCCCTACTTGGGCGGCATCTCGATACCCGGCCAGATGGCCTTCCTGGGTGGCATGGATCCGATTGGGCCCTTTGATCTGCTGCCCATGTACTCGGTGGGTGGATCCCACGAGGCGGCGGTGTTCGAGTTCAACGGAAGCGCGGTGCCGGTGGAATCGGAATCCTTCGGGTCGGTGAAGGCGATGTACCGGTAGATTTTCTGGTTTTCTGAACGCAGTGAGTGCCCCCGGGGGGGCCCGCCACGGAGTTGGTCTCTCATGGAGACGTATACCAAGGCCAGGGAATTCGTAGAGGACAGCGGTTTCGCCCACGCCCGGCAGAAGTCCCTGGCCGCGCTGGATATTTCATCCATCGATGGTCCCATCGCGGATATCGTTGAAGGGTTCGCCACGCTCCCTCATTGCTTTACCCTCCAGTGTTGCTTCGGACATTTCCTTTGCGCCCCGAACCAGGACCCCGACAACGTCGAGCCCATCCCCCTCGGCTTTTCCGGTTTGGCGAGGTATAGAATCGCCTACATCGCCTTTTGTCTGGAAAACACCTTCCGTGGACGAGCCCTCCGGCAGTCACTCGGGCGAATTCCTTTGATCGACCCCGGCTACATCCAGTTCGGGTCTGCCGATTGGTTTTGGGGGCGATGGGTCAATTCGTATACCCTTCAGGTGGAACCCGAAGCCTACATGTTCAAGGACGAAGCTTTTTTGGATTCTTCGGAAGCCTTTCGGACCCAGGAGGCCAGGGATCAATTTTTTGCGGAGCTCAGGGTCCTGCTTGTGGGGGAAATGAGTGAACCAGGGACCGACTAGTCAGGGCTTCAAGCTGGCAGGACCCCCCGGGGGCACTTTTCTCCTGGGGTTTCCGATATCGTCCAATGAATATCCACGCGCCAAAAAAAAACCGCCGAGTCCAGTAGACCCGGCGGCGATCCAATCAATTCCAAAACCCCCGAGCTACTTCCCCTTCTGGGTCGCCCTGATCCGGGCCTCCGCCCGGGCCAAAGCCAAGCGGGCACGCTCACGGTCGAGATCCTTCTCCATATCCGTCAGCCGTTTGCGCGCCCGCTCAAGCGCTTCTGCCGCGCGCGGGATGTCGATTTCGTGGGACATCTCGCAGGTTTCGGTCATCAGGTTCACGACGTTGTCGCTGATCTCCACGAAGCCCGTGCCCACGGCGAGGAACTTCGTGTTGCCGGCGTCATCCAGCTTGAGGGTGACCAGGCCGGGCACGACCGCCGCGACCAGCGGCGCGTGGTTGGCCCAAACTCCGAGGTAGCCCGCCAGACCGGGGATCGTCGCCGAGACGGCGTCGCCCTCGTAGGCGGTCTTGTCGGGAGTGACGATCATCACCTTGAACGACTTGGCCATCGTTTAGCCCTCCGCCTGGAGCTTCTCGTAGTTTTCGAGCACTTCCTCGATCGCGCCACACATGTAGAAGCACTGCTCGGGGATGTGGTCGTATTCGCCGTCGACCAGGCCGCGGAAGCTGCGGATCGTGTCCTCCAGCTTGACGTAGCGACCCGCCATTCCCGTGAACACCTCGGCCACGGCGAAAGGCTGCGACAGGAACTTCTGGATCTTACGGGCGCGCTCAACGATGACCTTGTCCTCGTCCGAAAGCTCGTCCATACCCAGGATGGCGATGATGTCCTGCAGATCCTTGTAGCGCTGCAGGATGGTCTGCACCTCGCGGGCCAGGGCATAGTGTTCTTCACCCAGCACCCCCGGCTCGAGGATACGGCTGGTGGAATCCAGGGGATCCACCGCCGGGTAGATGCCCAGCTCGGCAA
>CBDTUS010000300.1:0-3237 GCA_965363725.1 uncultured bacterium
AGGAATCCTCCCCGTAAGGACAGCTCCCCGAAACCCGTGCGGGTAACGACCTGGAAGTTGTGATCGTCGTAATAGTAGTCGCCAATATAAGTGTCCGCGACGATCATTCCTGCATCCTCGGCCAGCCGGTAGAACGCCCGGTCCTCGCCAATGGTCTTCATAAACTGCGGGTTTTGGGGGTCAGACAGATCCCAGGAATTCAACCCAGACCAACCGCCCACATCGATCTGAACGTCATTCACCAGCATTCCATATCCATAATCCACCACAGAACCGAGCGGCTCGGGCAAGGGCAGTTCGCCCAACTGGAGGATGTGGAAACCCGGCCACTCTCCCGCGTACCAGCGGGTCCACTCGCCGGCGTACACGAGCCCCTGGTATTCAACCATCGCGCGCGGATGGCCGCGGAAACCCAGGATCTCGTCGTGCAGCCACTGAGGCGATGCCGGGACGCTGACGTCGTAGATATGCAGGCCACCATTGTAATGGCTTTCCAGCTCGCCGAGCCAGGCTTGCCCGTTGCTGGTCAGACACACGCCCCAGCCCTGTTCGGGCAACATCGCCACCTCGAGGATGGTTGCCGGGTCGGATATGTCGAGGAATCGGCTCGCACTGAACTGTCCCACCAGGGCCAGGTCGTCACGAACGGAAAGGTCCTTGGTATCCCCGGCAAAGGCGATGGACCCCAAGACGGAAGGCCAGTCTGGAACAACCACGGAAATCACCGCAAGCCCGGCGTCTCCGGCCGCAACCACGCGCCCGTCAGAATATGCCAGGCGCTCGCCGTGCTGGACAGGCAGGTTGATGGTGTTCACCAGCGAGGGAGCCGTCCCCGCCGCCAGGCTGTAGATGGCCAACCTGTCATCGGCCAGGGCCACGTAGAGCCAGGGGCCGACAACTAGGAGGTCAAAGGCGGGTGCGGGAAGGGTCACCTGGTTGAGAAGTACCGGTTCGTCATGGTCGTCCACATCGATAACGTCGATGCACTGCGGGCTATCCAACACGTAGAGGTAGTGGTCGCGTATATCGCAGCGATGGGGGTTGTCCAACCACAGAAAACCGCGGTAGAAGATGGAAGTGGGGTCCGTGCAGTCGACGACATAAAGGCCGATGCCACCACTGAGGGTGTAGGCCATGTTGCCCTTGACGACCAGGTCGACGAGACCTCCACTATCGGAGGTGTAATGGGGAACTTCCACGTCGGAAAGGTGAGCCCAGAGGGTCGTGTAGTCGAAAGTGGCGGCCGGCGCCGAGGCGATCATGAGGGTCATGAGGGCGGTAAGTACAAGCATGAGCGGACGAAACCACATCGCTGTCCCCCTTGACTGCGAAACCGGCCCCTAGTCGAGGGGCAGCTGAGACCGAACTATCATACCTCCTGGGACAGTCCCAATGCAAGTCCGCCGCCTTGCGCTGGTAGACCTTGACACTGTGCTGTCCCCATATAATCGTTATCTTCTGGGAAATTTTTCCGCCGCCAAGGCCCGTTACCACGGACCGGCCGCCACCCCCAAACCCGAGGGATCAAAATGTCATCTGCCAAGATCATCTGGACCAAAATCGACGAAGCCCCCGCCCTGGCAACCCACACTCTGTTGCCCATCGTGCAGGCCTACACCAAAGGGACGGGCGTCGAGGTTGAAACCAGGGACATCTCCCTGTCCGGGCGGATCATCGCCAACTTCCCGGACAACCTGACCGCCGACCAGAAGATCCCCGACTATCTGACCCAGCTGGGCGAACTGGCCAAGACGCCGGACGCCAACATCGTCAAGCTGCCCAACATCAGCGCTTCGATTCCCCAGCTGCAGAGCGCCATCAAGGAATTGCAGGAGCACGGTTTTGATATTCCGGATTTCCCCGAAGAGCCCCAGACGGACGAGGATAAAGCCCTGCGGGCCCGCTTCGCCGCTGTTCTCGGTTCGGCGGTCAACCCGGTGCTGCGGGAAGGAAATTCCGACCGCCGCGCGGCCGAGTCGGTCAAGAAGTTCGCCCAGAAGCACCCGCACAAGATGATGAAGCCCTGGCCGGAGGCCGGATCCCAGGTGCGGGTGGCCCACATGTCCGGAGGGGATTTCTACGCCAGCGAAAAGTCCACCACCGTGGACAGCGCCCGTGATGTGAGGATCGAGTTTGCCGCCGCCGACGGCGCCACCACGGTGCTGAAGGAAAAGGTGTCGCTTCTGCCCGGCGAGGTCATCGACTCCTCGGTGATGAACGTGAACGCCCTGCGCCGATTCTTCGCCGACACCATCGCCGAGGCCAAGGAAAAGGGAGTCCTGCTGTCCCTGCACCTGAAGGCCACCATGATGAAGATTTCCGATCCCATCATGTTCGGACATTGCGTATCGGTCTTCTATCAGGGTGCCCTGGAAAAACACGCCGCGGTCCTGGGTGAAATCGGCGCCAACGTGAACAACGGTCTGGCCGGTGTGCTGGAAAAACTCGACAAGCTTCCCGCCGACAAGAAGGCCGAGATCGAGGCCGACATCGAAGCGGTCTACACCGATCGCCCGGGTCTGGCCATGGTCGACAGCCGCAAGGGCATCACCAACCTTCACGTGCCCAACAACGTCATCGTGGACGCCTCCATGCCCAACATCGTCCGCGACGGCGGCCGCATGTGGAACAAGGACGACGAGTTGCAGGACACCATCGCCATGGTTCCTGACCGCTGCTACGCCACCATTTATCAGGTCGTCATCGACGACTGCAACCAGAACGGACAGTTCGACCCCTCCACCATGGGCAGCGTGGCCAACGTCGGTCTGATGGCTCAGAAGGCCGAAGAATACGGCTCCCACGACAAGACCTTCACCGCCTCCGCGAACGGAACCATTCGTGTGGTGGACACCGCGGGCAATTGCCTGCTCGAGCAGACGGTGGAGACAGGCGACATCTTCCGGATGTGCCAGGCCAAGGACGATCCGATCCGCGACTGGGTCAAGCTGGCCGTCACCCGGGCCCGCGCCTCGGGCTCGCCGGCGGTTTTCTGGCTCGATGAAAACCGCGGCCACGACTCCGAGATCCTCAAGAAGGTGAACGCCTATCTGCCCGATCACGACACCAGTGATCTGGAGATCAGGGTCATGAAGCCGGTGGACGCCATGCAGTTCAGCCTGGAGAGAATCCGCCGCGGCGAAAACACCATCGCGGTGACCGGCAACGTGCTGCGTGACTACCTGACCGACCTGTTCCCGATCCTTGAACTGGGGACCAGCGCGCGGATGCTCTCGA
>CBDTUS010000301.1:0-3188 GCA_965363725.1 uncultured bacterium
ACGACCTGTTCAGGATCTCTCTTCTTGGTCATGGTGCACTCCTCTGGTCGGTTCAATATACCTCGGAGTGTCCATTAATTTAGAGCTTGAAACGGTCCCGACGTTGCTGGCAGAAAACAGCCCTTTCTGGGGAGCAAATTCACCCCCAGGCTAAATCTAAACATCAAAACCAGGCCCCCCCGGGGGCACTTTGCAACATGTCCCCAGGCGCCATCGGACCAGGCACAATTTCGAAGGCACAACCAAACTTTTTCCCACCCCGGTGTGATTTTCCCTGTTTCCCGACGTCCCATCACTTGTAGCGCCGGAGTGTCGCATTCTGGTCCGACTGTACCTGTCACGACGGGGGAATTTCATGAAGAAGCTGATCATCATTATTGCCGTTGCTATGGCCGGGTCTATTGCCGGATTGGCCGTGTTCGCCGCCGACATGGCGCCGGCGCGGGAACTTTCACCCATGATGGAGGAAATCCAAGCCGCCATGGAGGCAACCCGCCTGGAAGTTGCCGACCTCAAGCTGCAGTACGAAACCGCCGGGAGCGATGAGCAGGCCATGGAGATCATGCGCGAGGTTGCGCGGGTCAAACGTGAAGGCCGAGTCGAGATGATGCGCATCCAGCTGCGCCACGCGCGCCTGGACGGAAATGAAGAGCTGGTCATCCAACTCGAAGAGATCATCACGAGAATGACCGCACCGCCGGTGAAGGGAACGCCCATTACCCGCCCAGTCCCCCAGCAGTAAGGAGGCCGTCATGTCGCACCGCGCAATACGGCTGCTCCTTCTGGGGACGGCCCTTATCATGGTCGCTGGATTGACCGGCACCGCGGCGGCCCTGCAGCCGAATTTAACCTATAGCAACTATCTGACCTGGCCGTACCCGGTCTTCCCGACCGCAACCTATTGCCCAGGGCCCATGGTGGTTCCGCCGACCCTGCCGGGCAACACCATCACTTATCTGAACTTCTCGGGCATCAACAACGGCTCGGCCAGCGCCCTGAATTTCCGCAATGGGGTCTACGTCGATGGGGAGACCGCCTTCAACCAAGGGATCAGTACCCTGCTGCCCGGAGAGGAATGGGCGGGCTGTGGATCGCAGTTTACCATTCGCGGGGGCCGGCACACCTTGGAACAGATAGCCGATTTTGAAGACGATGTCGTCGAAAGTGACGAGAACGACAATGTCTGGGCCCATCAGTTCGTATTCACACCGTATGTGCTGAGCGAAGCCACGCCGAAGACCAGAGGGACTCCGCCCAATATAACAGCGGGGTGGTCCTCCATCATCGACGGGTCCCCGTACGGTTTCAACTGCGACGGCTTCCGTTTCAGTTCGACCGGGTGGTGGAACGTCATCACCCTTTATGCGCAGGGTGATATTGATGACTACGACATGGAGCTCCATGCCCCCTCGACCGGTTCGGAAAACGGTTTTATTGGCGCGAACACCGGCTCCTATTTTCCCTCAGGAAGCCTGGACGCATTGATTGTCAACGGCAACACGGTGGGCATGGCCGACTACGATGTGGGTGTCTTCAACCCGTACGAGGGCGGAGGACAGTTCATCATCGAGCATGTGGTCAGCCAGCAGGCGGGAGTCGGGTCGGACATGCCGGTCAGCCTGGGGACCGACGAATACCTTCGCATATGGGATACCTATATTGGAGATATCGGATGGGTTACAGTGACGGTGGATGACTTCACGGCGGACGATGAGGGTATCTATGTGGGGTGGGCCGAGCACGATGCGACGGAATTGTCCCTTGTGAACATCGGTTCCTGGGTAATAACCGACGAGAACGGAAAGGCCTACCTTCACCGTGATTTCACCACGACTGGATGGTACGGCCTCATTGTCTACCGAAATCCCTTTGACGGCGGTCTGGCCAAGACGATCAACGTGAAGATCGAGCCGACGCCGCCCGACCTGACGCCCACCCAGTTTCCGGGTTGGCATGCGCCCCTGGTGCCGACGCCTGAGCCTGTCGTGAGTTTTCCGGTCCCCCTGCCGGATACACTTATCGGTTTCATTCCTACGACCTATTTCAGCTTCAGCATGGAGAACGACAGCCCCACCACCTCTCCGATGGGAAACATGTGGGTTATTCAGGATGGCATGATCCCGGCAGCCTACGATTTCGGACTGCCGGCATTCGGCCCCTTCTCGGCTTGGGCCGATTTAAACCTTGTCGGCACCGAGATCCCCGGCGGCCGCCACACCTTGACCATGTCCATCGATCCCACCGATGCCATCCACGAGATCTCCGAAGACAACAACATCTGGGGCGAACAATTCTGCTGGTCGCCGCTGGAGATGGGCGTTGGCGGACAGTATGACCATTCGGCAGTGGCCCCATTCGACGGCGGCTGGGAGACGATCAGTGCAGAGGAACCGATTGTCGCGAATTGCGACGGCTACCGACTCCATGCCGGAAACACGGAATGGGAGGGCGTGGTTCTGAACCAGGGCCCGGGGAGCGATTACGATCTCTACATCCACCTCCCCCTGGCCGGAGTCAAAAACGGATTCGACAGCTTCCTGGACGGATCATTTTGGCTTGCGGGCGATACCGACTTCGTCCTTTTCAGCAACCAGGTCATACCGCCGGGGCCCTTCGACATCGGGGTGGTTAATGACAATGGAAATGAACCTTACACAGTGGAGGCGGTGGGTTCTGCCAACCTGCCCGTGCCCGTGGGCGGCCGCCACGGACCCTACGCAATGCCGGCGTCCCGCATGCTCCATCTGTACAACATCTACCTGGAGCAGGACCTTTACGCTTTCCGCCTGGACAACCTCTTCGGGAATGTTGACTGGGGGTTTTCCCTGCATAACTTCATTTACGATTTTCAATCCCGCCTGGATGCGATGCCTGATGGTGCGGCCTACCTGAACGGCCCCGGCGATGCAGAGTGGTTCACCCTCGATATCCCCGCCGCCGGCTGGTACGGCCTGGCGGTGTTCAAGACCGGGCCGTTCGAGTTCGGCAAGGACGGTGAATACGAGCTGACGATCATGCAGGGCGTCACGGGTGTGGATGACCAGCCGGATCACCCGTCGGCCACAGCGCTGGCCGGGGTTCATCCGAATCCCTTCAATCCCCAGACGACCATTTCCTATGAGCTGGCTTCTCCAGCTGCGGTGGATCTGGGCATTTACGACCTGAAGGGGGCCCTGGTGCGGCGGTTG
>CBDTUS010000302.1:0-3158 GCA_965363725.1 uncultured bacterium
GTTCGGAAATGAGGTCCACCATCCCGTGCTCCAGGAGGAACTCGGACGACTGGAACCCCTCGGGCAGGTCGCCGCCGATGGTCTGCTTGATCACGCGGGGCCCCGCGAAACCGATCAGCGCGCCGGGCTCGGCCAGGTTGATGTCGCCCAGGGTGGCGTAGCTGGCGGTCACCCCGCCGGTCGTGGGATTGGTCAGGATGGAAATGAAGGGAATGCTTTCCTTGCGCAGGCGGGACAGCACGGCGCTGGTCTTGGCCATCTGCATCAGGGACAGGAGCGACTCCTGCATGCGGGCGCCCCCGCTGCGGCTCAAGATGATAGCCGCTTCACGATGACTCAGGGAATCCAGCAGGGCCCGGGCGATCTTTTCGCCGACGACCGATCCCATGCTGCCACCCATGAAGGAAAAATCCATGACCGAAACGGACACCGGCAGGCCCCCGATCTGGGCTCGCCCGGTGATGACGGCATCTTCCTTGCCGGTCTTCTGCCGGCTGGCCTTGATCCGGTCCTTGTAGCGTTTGGAGTCCTTGAAATCCAGCGCGTCCTTGCTGGTGATGCCCCGGTGGGTCTCCGTCCAGGTGCCTTCATCGAAGAGAAGGGCGATGTACTGCTCGGTGGTGAAGGGCAGATGATGGCCGCAGGCACCACACACCCACAGGTTGCGGTCCAGTTCGCGGTGATAAAGAATCTCCGAACACTTGGGGCATTTACGCCACAGGTTGTCGGGGATGTCTTTTTTCTGACTGGTCAGGGCCTTGATCCCCTTTGCGGCCTGTGTCAACCAGGACACGGCATCCTCCTCGCAGTATCGTTCAGCGGGCTATCGGGCGGGCAGCCGACCGGGCCCCGCGGACCTTCCCTCACTAACGCAGGTTCTTATGGTAAACTAGCCTGTTTCGCCCATCCCGGACAACCTTTTTCAGGGGTCAACCAGATCCGAGGTCCGGCAGGTCATGATGAGGGCGTCTTCGCCGTTGTCCGCGTAATAACCCGGCCGCCTGCCCGTTTGCCGGAATCCATGGCCCTCATAGAAGTCCACGGCCTCCCGATTGCTCTCCCGGACCTCCAGGGTAACTTCCTCCAGACCCAGTTCCGCCCCCTTCCGGGTGGCTGCGAACAACAGGGCCGTTCCCACGCCGCGGCGGCGCCATCGGGGATCGGTGGCGATGTTCAGGATGTGCAGCTGGTCCACGACCTTCCAGGCCATCAGGTAGCCCACCACCTCGCCGGCCTGCTCGGCGACCAGGGGCAGGCGCAGGCGGTCGGGCCGCAGTTCCTGTTCCAGGGCACCCCGTTCCCAGGGATCGTCAAAACTCCGGTTTTCCAGGGCCACCACGAATTCGATGTCCCTGGCCCGGGGCGGGCGTACCTGGAAGGACCATCCCGGGTCCGGCATCAGGAGGGCCTTTCCGAGCGGTGGGAGCTCACATCGCTGCCGGGAGTCTCGGGCGTCAGGTCCAGCTTCTTTTTGACCTCCGCGTCGGACACCCGCATGTACTCCGGAATCAGGGTGAAAGGATGGACCCTGGGCAAGTCGCCCGAATTCAGGGCCACCGCCATAGCCCGCGCCGTCGCCGGGTGGCCCGACGACCAGCGCCGGAGCACGGGCTCGCCCCGGCGGGCCAGTTCGGGCCTCAGGTCCGCCCCCTGCCCCAGCAGCAAGGGCGTGCCGTCGCCCCCGAAAACCGGCTGCTCCGGATCGCCCACGGCCGCCAGGATCCTCGCCCACCAGCGGTCGGGGGTATCGGCCGCCTCGACGACCACGGGTTCGACCCAGGATCCCCGGCGGCGAAAAACGCCTGCAAATATTTCGTGGCGGCGGGCGTCGAGGGCGGGCACCGCGAACCGGGCCTCGGGATGTTCGGCAAGCAGGGCGGCCGCCATGGCCGCCAGGGAGGTGACTCCCACCAGGTCGCAACCCAATCCCCAGGCCAGACCTTTGGCCGTCGCCACGCCGATCCGGACCCCCGTGAAACTGCCCGGGCCCACAGTGACCCCGACGCACCCGAGTTCGGATTGGGGGCGGCCGGCTGCGGCCAGCATGTCCAGGACCACCGGCAACAGGGCGTCGGCATAGCTGCCCGACACGTTCAGGGGCCGGTAGTCCAGAACGGTCTGATCCTCGGCCAGGGCAAAGCGACCCCATTTGGTCGACGTGTCAAAGGCCAGGCTCAGCAAGGCTTACTCTCCCTGCAACGGAGGTGATTCGTCACCGGCGAAACGGCGGGCCCAGGTCTCCGGGACATCGGGTCGGCCCCGCAGGTGCCAGAGGCGGTCGTCGGTCTGGCCGCCGCCGGTCGCCAGCAGCTCCAACCGCGGCACACCGTCACCCAACTCCTCGAGGAACAGGTCGGGCCATTCCACCACCACCACGGCTTCGCCGTCGAAAACCTCGTCCAGGATTTCGGGCACCCCGATGTCCATCAGATCGGCGCCCGGTTCGATCCGGTAGAAGTCCAAGTGGTGGACGGTCAGCCGACCGGTGTACGAATTGACCAGGGTGAAGGTCGGTGAAACGACGTCCTGGACCACCTCCAGACCGGCGCACAGACCCTGGGTGAAGCAGGTTTTGCCCGCCCCCAACCGGCCGTGCAGCAGGATGATCTCTCCCCCGCGCAGCAGGTCCGACAGCTCCCGGCCGAGACGGACCGTCCCGGCTGGGCCGTGGACTTCCCGGTGGTACGGAAAATCCGCCGGTGCGGGAAGGGAGAGCTCGGCCATCAGTTTCTCCATTGTCCGGCGCAGAACATCACCGCGGGCGCATGACGACAAAGGGACAGATCATTTCCTCGAGACTGATGCCCCCGTGCTGGAAACTGTCCCGGTAGAGCCGTTCGTACTCGTGGAAATTGGTGGGATACACGAGGTAGCAATTGTCGGCCGTGATCGCGTAGTTCTCGATAGAGGTCTGGGCCGGCAGGCGGTAGTGCTCGGGGTCCTTCATGAGCATGACCCGGTCCTCGTCCACGCCCAGGTTGTCCCCGAACTTGTAGCGCACGTTGCTGCTGGTGTCCCGGTTGCCGCGGATCTGGACCGCCCGCTTGCAGAGTTTGGATCCGTGGTCGGTGGTCAGGATCACCGTGCAGTCCCGGCGGGCCAGTTTCTTCATCACATCGAACAGATTGGAATGTTCGAACCAGGATCGCATGAGGGTC
>CBDTUS010000303.1:0-3114 GCA_965363725.1 uncultured bacterium
TAGGGGACCAACCCACCATATACCGTCGGGCCCAGCCGTTCCATTTTGTCTAGAGGGCCAACCTGCCGCTGGCCGGGATCAATCTATTCTTTGATAATTTGTACGAAAAGGTCGGTGGAAAACGAGAGGTGGAGGAGATCCAATAGATTATCATTCCTGGTCCAGGTCTTAGATTTGAACCTGGGGACTAAAAATACACCATTTTTTAAAAAAATATCTCAAAATTGTGTTACCATCCCGCCAACATCTCGCCTCGATTCAGCGCGCGCCGTTCGGCTTAGGGGGAGCCGGGTGTGGGGCTGTTTCATCAACCGCCGTTGGAGGTCGCAATGAACTATCGTACTGTAAATTTCGTTTTTCTACTTATCGGACTTGCCTGGCTGATCTCACCTCAAGATGCCGCCGCCGATTATCTCGGTGGCGTCACCTTCTCTCACCCTTCACCCAGTTACCTTCCGCATGGTGAAACGGTCTCGGTCGAGATCGATTTCAAGATCGACGATCCCGCCGGTGGGTATATTTACGCCAGACCTTTTACACTCGACAACCCCACGCCGGGCTATGGGGCCTCGGGGGGATTCCTGGCCATGGGAACGGGAACCACGACGCGGAATTTCACGATCAACAACTTTGAAAACGTGGTCACCCATGTTCGTATCTACGTGAGGGATACGGTCACCGACGAGATCGAACTCGAGATGTTCGTGCCGGTCCGATTTGTTTTCGCACCCCACGGCGTGTTCAACCTGCAAATGAACCACAACCAGCATGACCGGCTGCCATTCGGTGAAAGTCTGGTCATCAACTTCGACTACGCCGCCGACGTGCCGGACGGGTGCAAGATCTTCGCACGACCGTTCACCAACGGTACCCTGACCCCGGGCTATTCAGCCAGCGGTTCGGGTAGCCTGGCTCCCAGCGGAAGCTACAGCCAGAATTTTTCCTTCTCGGCCGAAGCTGACGTCACGGACATCCGCTTTCAGATATTCTCCTTGGACAACACCACGTTGCTTTACGAAATTTTCGTCCCCTATGACATCCACTGGGCTGAGATCGGTATCTACGATCTCCACTTCAATTGGCCCGACGGCAGTTCCCTGCACAACTCTCAGCTTGTCGCCTCGTCTTTCATCTTCGATCACGAAGACGCCGACGGTTTGACGGTCGAAATGGTCTGCATGACCGGCGGTTCCCCCTCACCCAACTACGCCTACCAGGGGAGCGGGTTCCTCGCCCCCGGGGGTGTTTCGGTCGGACGAACTTCGCGGGTCTATCAAGGTGAGACAGATGTGGATGGGATGCGGTTCTGGGTGATGGATTCCGAAAACAATGTCCTTTTGATGTACACCGTGCCGGTGGACTACCACTGGGCTCCCCACGCGGTTCAGGACCCAGTCTTTTCACCCGCCTCCCCGGCCATCCTATCCAATGACGAAAATTTGAACATGACCTTCGACTACGTGACCAGTCAGGTGGAGGATGTCCTGGTATTCGTCAGGCCTGCGTATGATTTCGACCCGATGTTCGGGATCACAAGCTCGGGTTCCGCGTTTTACCCGCCACCGGACGGGAGCGGAACCTATTACCTCAGGTTCGGTAGTGGAGAGCATATCGCCAGTCAGATGCGCTTTCAGATGGTGAACCTTGATCAGTCCGAAATCCTGCTGGAACATTTCTACGATGGGTTCTGGGCCTGGGGCTCCTCAAGGTATATCACTCCCGTGCCTGACCAGGTGCCGGCCGCCGCGACGGATCTCGGTCTTTGCTTCCCCAATCCGTTCAATCCGACGACGACCGTCCCGGTGTTCCTGGCGGAGGAATCCCACGTCCGGTTGGCGGTGTATGACCTGCGCGGCCGTCTGGTGCAGACCTTGCAAGACAATGTCATGACGCCCGGCCACCATGTATTCACCTTCCGCGGGGACGGCCTTTCCAGTGGTGCCTACATCTGTCGCCTGGAAACCCCGAAGGGAGTGAAGACCCAGCGGGTCACTTTG
Organism: uncultured bacterium; assembly: GCA_965363725.1. Taxonomy (GTDB): domain Bacteria; phylum Krumholzibacteriota; class Krumholzibacteriia; order LZORAL124-64-63; family LZORAL124-64-63; genus JAGLCY01. The sequence continues at coordinate 1,998 of CBDTUS010000303.1, forward strand.
GTGAAGTAGTCCGAAACACTTGCCGGAAAATCCAAGGGCCCGGGATCCCCGGGCCCTTGAGATCTTAATTCCGGCCCCGGATGCCTCAACCCCGCCCCGCTAACCACCGCTGGAACCTGCCGACGGGGTCCCGTACCATAATCCCGCCACCATTTTCCGAAAGGAAACCCATGCCCACCGGACTGTTTACGCCGTTCCGCCAGCGCGACATCGAAATGCGAAATCGTATCGCCGTGTCGCCCATGTGCCAGTATTCCTGTACCGAGGGTCACGCCACGGACTGGCACCTCGTCCACCTGGGGAGCCGGGCGGTCGGCGGCGCCGGCGCGGTCATGGCCGAAGCGGCCGCGATCCTGCCTGAGGGCCGAATCAGTCCGGCCGACCTGGGCGTCTGGCAGGACAGCCATATCGAGCCGCTCTCCCGGGTATTCCGCTTCATCAAGGAACAGGGGGCCGTGCCGGCCATCCAGCTGGCTCACGCGGGGCGCAAGGCTTCGACCGCCGCACCCTGGATCGGGGGAGGGCCGATCGGGCCTGAGCAGGAGGGCTGGACCGAAATCACTGCGCCCAGCCCCCTGGCTTTCGCCGAGGGTTACACCGTGCCGAAGGCCCTGGATCAGGCCGGCATCGACCGGGTTATTTCCGCTTTTTCCGCCGCGACCAAACGAATGCTGGACGCGGGCGCCGAGATCGTCGAGATCCATGCCGCCCACGGGTATCTGCTGCATCAATTCCTGTCCCCGCTGAGCAACCGGCGGGATGACGGGTATGGCGGGAGTTTTGAAAACCGCATTCGGCTGGTCAAAGAGGTTGTGTCGGCGGTCCGCGAAGTCTGGCCGGAAAGGCTTCCTCTGTATCTGCGGATCTCGGCCACCGACTGGGTCGACGGGGGCTGGGACCTCGAACAGTCGGTGGCCTTGGCTCGTGAGGTCAAGGTCCACGGAGTTGATCTTATCGATTGTTCCTCAGGGGGAGCGGTTCCCGATGCGGTCATCCCCGTGGGGCCGGGATTCCAGGTTCCTTTCGCGGAGCGGATCAAACATGAGTCCGGTCTGGCCACCGGAGCCGTGGGGATGATTACCGAGGCCGAACAAGCTGAACAAATCATCGCCGACGG
>CBDTUS010000304.1:0-3090 GCA_965363725.1 uncultured bacterium
GAAAAAATCCTCAGGGGGTTACCTCTCGGGGAGGGCGGCGGTATCCGCACTTGCTGAAAGGATTGCGGAAACACCAGGAGATGAACCTGGATCCTGCCTTGAAGGAAAAATTGGAAAGGAAAATCTACGATATTGAATTGGGTTACGGATATGCCTTATTCCAGGGGGGTGACTTCAAAAAATCGAAAGAAGTCTTCGAAAAGGCCATAGCTGCCGGCGGTTATTCCTGGCCGGCGGTAAAGGGTCTTCTAAAGGCCAAAGTTTTTCTTCTGGTGAATCCAGGAACAAAATAATTGTATTTTGGGTGAATCGGAAATACTTGACCCGAAACGAGGGAGTGGGGTTCCATAAGACTCGTTTCTGACCAGCCCGCATGAAAATGCAGGAGGAAATTTTGCGCGTCCCCGACTCCCTAGTTCGCCATATCTACGAACCCCTCTGGGACCTCTATGAGGGAAGCAGCCGCTTGGGCCATCTCCGCCATCTCCACCAAACCCAGTGGATGACTCCGGGTGAAATACAATTGGCCTCAAATTCCCAACTGAAGGCTATGGTGTGTCATGCGGTGACCACCAGCTCGTTCTACCAGGCCCGGTTCGCCGAGGCGGGAATAGATCCGACTGGCGTAAACAATATTGGAGACCTCAAAAACCTTCCCATATTGACCAAAAACGACATTCGCCAGCATTCAGACGAAATCCTGTCGACCTCTTTCCCCAAAACCGATCTTATTCCCGCCAAAACCGGCGGTTCCACGGGCGAGGCCCTCCAGGTCTACTGCGACCGCAAGGGTGTCGAAATGCGTGCCGCCGCGGCGCTGCGGTCCGACGAATGGTCAGGCTGGAAACTTGGCGAACCCGTGGCGGCGGTCTGGGGCAATCCTCCACGTCCGGTGACCCTGAAAAACAAGCTGCGCCGCTGGCTGAAGGACCGCGTCATCTACCTTGACACGATGCGTGTTGACGACCAGGCCATCGATACTTTTCTGGCCGAGTGGAAAATAATGCGCCCCGGGATGCTCTACGGCCACGCCCACAGCGTTTTCATCCTCTGTGAGGCCCTGCAGCAGCGGGGTCTCACGCTCGACCCGACCGGCATCGTGGCCACGAGCATGATGCTCATCGAATCCGAACGTCGGGTCATCGAACAGGTGTGCGGAATCAAGGTCACCAATCGCTATGGTTGCGAGGAGGTGAGCCTGATCGCCTGCGAGTGCGAACAGCACCGCGGGATGCATCTGAACGCGGACCACAACATCGTGGAATTTCTCAGGGGTAACGGGACACCCTGCAGGCCCGGTGAGGACGGCCGTATCGTGGTGACCGAACTGGTCAACTTCGGTATGCCGATGATCCGGTACGAGGTGGGGGATCGGGGGGTTCCCAGTGAACGGGTTTGCCCCTGTGGGCGCGGGCTGCCTCTGATGGAACATGTCACCGGCAGGGTGGCCGACTTCCTGGTGGCGACCGACGGCCATAAGGTGGCGGGCATTTCCATCATCGAAAATACGTTGACCAGATTGCCCGGTATTCAGCAGATGCAGGTTGTACAGGAAGAAGCGCGAAAGTTGCAGGTAAACCTCGTGCCCGGCCCAGATTTCAGTGGGGAAACTGAAAAGAAATTGACCGCATCGTTGCAGGAATATCTGGGCGCCGAAGTCGCCGTCCATGTGACAAAGGTGAAGCGGATTCCCCAGGAAGAATCGGGGAAGTACCGCTTCACTATCTGCCGAATCTGACGGTCGCCTATTCTAAAACAGCGTGTAAATGAACGGCGCGACCGCCTGGCCGGAAAAGATTAAGACCCCCATGATCAGCAGGATCACGACCAGCGGGATCAACCACCACGCCTTGTTCTGCCAGGCAAAGGCCCAGACCTCGCTCAGCAAATTTCCCAGATGTCCAAGTTTCCTCAAAAGGGATCCTCCAGTAATCATGTTCCGCCGGTGCGGATGTTGGCTTCAGTCCAGCGGGAATTCCTTCTGCCAGTCTTCGTCCCGGTCTTCCCACTTGGGCTGCTTGTCCTTGTACAGAACCAGATTGCCTATGGCCAGCACGTCCATTTCGGTGCGCATGAAGCAGCGGTAGGCGTCCTCGGGCGTGCAGACGATGGGTTCGCCGCGGACATTGAAACTGGTGTTGATGATGATGCCGTAGCCGGTCAAATCCTCAAAAGCCTTTATCACGCCGTGGTAACGTGGATTGGTTTCCGCGGACACGGACTGGATCCTGGCCGAGTAGTCCACGTGGGTGATCGCCGGCACGTCGCTGCGGGGGCGGTTGACCCGTTCGTACACCCGGAGCTTGGCCTCGTCGCCGGTCGGTTCGATGCAACGATCCTTGCGCACTTGCGCGACCAGTAGCATGTAGGGAGAAGGAACGTCGATCTCGAAGAAATCGCTAATCCGCTCTTCCATACAAGTCGGGGCGAAAGGCCGGAACGATTCGCGGTACTTGATCTTCAGGTTGAGTACAGATTGCATCTTGGACGAGCGGGCGTCCCCGATGATCGAGCGGTTGCCCAGGGCGCGGGGACCGAACTCCATCCGGCCCTGGCACATGCCGACCACCTTCTGGTCCGCGATGATCTCGGCGACCTTCTTTTCCAGTTCCCCGTCGGCCAGCCGGTCGTAGGGAATATCGTTGTGGTCAAGCCATTCGGCGGTCTGATCGTCGGTGAAAATCGGACCCAGGTAGGCGCCGGCCATGGAATCTTTCTTGCCGTCCGGGTGGCGGGGCTGGTCCTCCAGTTGATGCCAGGCGAAGAGGGCGGCTCCGAGAGCTCCCCCGGCGTCACCGGCGGCGGGCTGAATCCAGATGTCGTCGAACATGCCCGACCGCAGCACCTTGCCGTTGGCCACACAGTTCAGAGCGACGCCGCCGGCCAGGCAAAGCTGCTTTTCACCGGTCACGTCCTTGGCGTGGGCGGCCATTTTCAGGACGATCTCCTCGGTCACCACCTGGACCGAACGGGCCAGATCCATTTCCCTTTGGGAAAGATCGGTTTCCGGTTGCCGCGCAGGGCCGCCGAACAGGCTGGCGAATTTGTCGTTGGTCATGGTCAGGCCGTCGAGATACCCGAAGTAGTCCA
>CBDTUS010000305.1:0-2966 GCA_965363725.1 uncultured bacterium
CCTCGGTTTCCGGATACATGATCTTGGCCACGACCAGGGCCGCCGGCGCGGACATCACGCTGGCGGCCAGCAGGTGGCCGGGGTCGACCCCGAATCGCACGTAGGCCGCCATCACTCCGCCGGCGACGGTGGCGAAGCCGCCGACCATCACGGCCATCAGTTCGCTCTGGGTCATCGTCGGCAGGTAGGGGCGGATGACCAGGGGCGCTTCGGTCTGACCCACGAAGACGTTGGCCGCGCAGGAAAAACTTTCGCTGCCGCTGGTGCCCATGGTCTTGCGCATGATCCAGGCCATGCCGCGGATCAGGGTCTGCATGACACCCAGGTGATAGAGCAACGCCATCAAGCTGGAAAAGAAGATGATCGTCGGCAGGATGTGGATCACGAACACGGTGCCGACGGGCATGAGCTGCCCCGTGACTGAATCGGTGACCTGGACATAGCCATCCTCGGGGTTGATGAAGGTCACCAGGTCCTCGCTGGTGCGGTAAAGATTGCCCCACATGAACGAGGCGCCGGCGTCGGTGAAGGCCAGCAGTCGGGTCACGAAGGAGCGCGCGCCGGAGAAAACAGCCTGCCCCCAGGGGGTGCGCAGCAGCAGGATGGCCAGGATCATCTGCAGGCCCAGGCCCCAGCCGGCCACCCGCCAGGGGAAACGGCGACGGTTGTTGCTCAGCAGCCAGGCCAGCAGCAGAAGGACGAAGATTCCCAGCAGCGAAATGAGATTGTCCAGCAAGACGGCCTCCAGGAGGGTGGGAGAGTGCGGATTTCCCGGGATTATTCCCGAATACCGGCTCTGCGGTCCACTACCAAATTGACAGTGGCACCCCGGGCGGGTATTTTTCCGCCATGAAGGAACTGGATGGCAAACCACTCCCGCCTGTCATCATCGGGATCGCGGGCGGATCGGGCTCCGGCAAGACGACGGTGGCCCACCGTGTGCGCGAAGCCTGTCCCGACAAGACCATCCAGATCATCCATCACGATTCCTACTACCACGACAATTCCGACCTGCCGCTCGAAAAACGGGCCGAGATCAACTACGACCACCCCAACGCCTTCGAGACCACCCTGCTGGTGGAGCATCTGCAGGCCCTGCGGGAGGGGCAGTCGGTCCAGATTCCGCGCTACGACTACGCCAAGCACAGCCGGGTGAAGGAAACCGATCTTTGCGAACCGGCGGACATCGTGTTCGTGGAGGGGATTCTCGTGCTGGAGTCACCCGAGTTGCGGGCGCTGATGGACATCCGCCTGTACGTTGACGTCGATGCCGACGAGCGGGTTCTGCGGCGCATGAAGCGGGACATCCTCAAGCGCGGCCGCACCATGGAATCGGTCATGGACCAGTATCTGAACGTGGTCCGTCCCATGCATCTTCAGTTCGTGTGGCCGAGCAAACGGTACGCACACCTCATCATCCCCGAGGGCGGGTTCAACAAGGTGGCCATCGACCTGATCGCCACCAAGATCCAGGACATCATCCGGGAACGCGACCGGCTGAGGGCCCTGGGGCAGGAAATCGAAAAGGCCAAATCGGAAAAAACCTGATCGAGGGGCCGGCCGCGCCGGCTTCGGACATCATTCAATTGGAGGCGGACCGTGACCTTCGACGACCAGGAATACCTGCACCGCTACCCTTTCATCGACCGGATCCTGATTTCCAGTGAGGAGATCCAGCTCCGTGTCCGGGAACTCGGCAACGAGATCAGCCGCGGCTACCAGGGAAGCACGCCGATTTTCGTGTGCATCCTCAAGGGCGCCTATCCGTTCCTGGCCGATCTGACGCGCTGCGTGTCGATCGACCACGAAGTCGATTTCATGGCGGTGTCCAGCTACGACGGCGGCATCCAGAGCACGGGCGTGGTCAAGATCGAGAAGGATCTCAAGAGCAACATCACCGACCGGGACGTCATCCTGGTCGAGGACATCATCGACACCGGACTGACCATCGCGCATCTGGTAGAGCTGTTGAACACGCGCAACCCGCGCAGCATTCGCGTGGCCAGCCTGCTGGACAAGAAGCCGGCCCGCAAGAAGGACGTCGAGCTGCACTACGTTGGTTTCGAGATCCCCAAGGAGTTCGTGATCGGCTACGGCCTGGACTACGACGAGAAGTACCGGAACCTGCCGTTCATCGGCATCATGAAGGCTTAGGAGTATGAGCGAAGAAACCCAACGAAAGTTCCGCGAGGCCCTGACTTTCGACGATGTCCTGCTGGTGCCGGGGTACTCGGAAGTCATTCCCGCGGATATCGATACGTCAACCCACGTGACCAAGGCGATCCAGCTGCAGATCCCGTTCCTGAGCGCGGCCATGGACACGGTGACCGAGGCGGAGATGGCCATCGCGGTGGCCCGGTCCGGCGGCATGGGCGTCGTGCACAAGAACATGGGGCCCAAGGAACAGGCTTCGAAAATCGCGCGGGTCAAACGCTCGGAATCGGGCATGATCACCAAGCCGATCACCCTGGGGCCGGACAAGTCCATCGACGAAGCGCTGACCCTGATGAACCACTACAAGATCAGTGGCGTGCCCATCACCGAGGGCGCCAAGCTGGTCGGCATCCTCACCAACCGCGACCTGCGCTTCGTGAAGAACACGCGGCAGCAGGTGCGCGAGGTGATGACCAGCGAGAACCTCGTCACGGTGCCCGAAGGTACCACGCTCGAGGACGCCGCCGAGATCCTGCACAAGCACCGCATCGAAAAACTGCTGGTGGTCAATTCGGGCGGCGAGCTGCGCGGGTTGATCACGGTCAAGGACATCCAGAAGAAGCTGGACTATCCCAACGCCTGCAAGGACGGCAAGGGGCGTTTGCGGGTGGCAGCCGCCGTGGGCGTGGGACAGGATACGTCCCACCGCGCCGAGTTGCTGGTGGACGCCGGGGTGGATTTGCTGGTGGTCGATACGGCCCACGGGCACAGCCGCAACGTCATCGAAATGGTCAGGACCATCAAGAAAAGTC
>CBDTUS010000306.1:0-2918 GCA_965363725.1 uncultured bacterium
CGCCACCGAGCCCCCGCCCGGGGCGGGGCTGTCGCTGGACAGTTCGTCGACGAACTCGCGGTTGGTCAGGCTGACCAGGGGGCCGTCGGCCAGGCCGGCCTGGTACTCGATGATCTTCTCGGCCGGATCGAAGGGGGTCAGTTCGCGCAGGCCCATGCTCTGGATGGCGGTCTCGATGATCATCTTCTTGGGGATGCCCGCCGATTGTCCGGCCTTGTTGAGGTAGTGCTTGCCTGCGGCGATCATGTCGCCTTCGGGAATCAGTCCCACCAGTTCGCTGCCGGTGACCCGGGTGCCGCGGTCACGGGCGGATTCACAGCAGCCGTCGAAGGCCTGGTGGGGTTTGGTGATGGCGGTATTGACCAGGTTCATGGATACCTGTGCGCGCTGGTACTCGGGGATGACCCAGCCCACGGCCTTGCAGGCCTCCAGCCGGTAGGGACCAGGAACGAGAATGTTCTTACCGTCGGGTCCTTTAACCAGGACCCCGTTTTCGTCGCGCTGGGCGCGGCCGGCTTCCTTGATGTCCAGGGCGATGTTCTGGGCGATGATCTTGCTCATAGAGTTGATGTTGACGTTGTAGGCCACCAGGAACCCGCGGGCCGAGACGTTGGTGGCGCCGGTCCGTGCCGCCCGGTCGTTCCAGACATTGGGACCAAAATCGGGTTGCCATTGATCGGTGCCGAGCTTGTCGGCCAGAGCTTCGTATTCCCCTTTGCGCACGTTGGCCAGGTTGCGGCGGAAATCGCTGGCCGCGGCTTCCTCGTAGAGATAGACGGGGATCTCCAACTCCTGGCCGATCCGATTGCCGACCTGACGGGCGATCTCGGCACATTCTTCCATGGTCACGCCGCTGACGGGGACGAATGGGCAGACGTCGGTAGCCCCGTGGCGGGGGTGCGCGCCGGAGTGCCGGGTCATGTCGATCAGTTCGGCCGCCCGCTTGACCACCCGGAAGGCCGCCTCGGCCACCGGTTCGGGCGCACCGATGAAGGTGATCACCGTGCGGTTGGTCTCCGCCCCGGGATCCACGTCCAGCAGGTGCACTCCGTCGACTTCACCGATGACTCCGGTGACCGCGTCGATGATGCCCTGATCCCGTCCCTCGCTGATGTTGGGAACGCATTCGACGAGTTTCTTCATGACACTGACCTCGGGTTGGATGGCCGCTGTTTCCGTTCAAGTCAGATTGAAAATAGCCTCGTGGTCCCGGGATTTCCAGCTTCCAGGGACCCGGGAGAGGAAAAGAGGCCTTCCCGCAGGGGCAAAGCCCGGGAATTTTTGCCATGCAACCTTGCGGGCCCGCCTGCGTCTGTACTTCTGGTGGCCATTCCCGGGGGAAATCCGGGGGACGGGCCCTGGTATTCCGATCGATTCCAAGCCATTGAAGAATCCTGCCCTGGGGAGCTGATCATGTTCAAATCCGGTAAGAAAATCGTCCTGATCCTGGTGGCCGTCGTGGTGGTTCTCGGGGGCGGCTTTGGCCTGTGGCAGGCCGGACTGCTGCCCGGTGGCCAGGCCCAGGATGCGGATGTGGCGCTGGCCGATACCACCGGATCCACGGATCCGGAAGGGGAAGCCAGGGACCCCGACGCCGAGCCCGAGGAAAAACCCATTCCGGTGGAACTGTGCCGGGTCGAAGGCCGGGGAATCTCGTCCTACTACCGGGCGGCATCGGTCATCGAGGCCGACCGGCTGGTGGAACTGGTCTCTCGCACCAGCGGCCGCGTCCGCGCCGTGAACGTGGAGGAGGGCGACTGGGTCAAGGAAGGCCAGATTCTCGCCGAGCTGGAAAACGACCGCGAACGCATCCAGCTGCGCAAGGCCGAATTGAGCCTGGCGGACAAGAAACGTCAGATGGACCGCAGCCGTCAGATGCTTGATGAGGAGATCATCAGCCAGCAGGAATACGACGATGTGGAGTCGGCCTGGCACATGGCCCAGGCCGAGCGCGACCTGGCCGAGATCAATCTCGAGGACAGACGGATCCGGGCCTCGTTCGCCGGCCGGATCACCGACCGGATGGTCGTGCCCGGCCAGCAACTGGCCGCGCGGACGCCCACATTTACCATCGGTGATTTCTCTCCGCTGAGGGTGCGGGTACACCTGCCGGAAGCCATCGCCCGCAAGGTCTCCGACGGCCAGCGGGTGCTGGTGTCGCCCGAGTCGGCCGACACGCCTCTGGAGGCCGTCGTGGAAAGGGTGTCGCCGGTCGTCGATCCCGCCACCAGCACCATCCGATTGACCCTGCTGCTCGACGATGCGTCCGGAAGCGCCCTCGTGGGCGGGTTTGTCAAGGTCCGCATCACCACCGACCAGCATCACGACGCCCTGGCGGTGCCCAAGATCGCCCTGGTGGAGGATGGGTCCCTGCGCAGCGTTTTTGTCGCCGAAGCCGACACCGTTCGCAAGGTGGAGATCGAAACGGGGCTCTATGACGAAAGTCACGTGGAGGTCCTCGAGGGACTGTCCGCCGGACAGTTCGTGGTGCAGATGGGCCAGGGCGGACTGCGCACCGGCTCCCGGATCGAAGCGCTGAACGGCGAAGAAATCGGTTATGGAACCAAGCCCACCGGCGGCCTCGATCCCGCGGACGACACGGAGAACCTCACGGCCTTGGCGAAAACGGAGTAGCCCCGTGAAAGCGATCCGTTATGCGGTCACCCACCCGGTCACCGTGTGGATGGTGACCCTCGCCGCGGTCGTGTTCGGGCTGACCGCCCTGGGTCGCCTGGACATGCGGCTGCTGCCGGAAATCCGCTATCCCAGCCTGACCGTTCAGACCGAATTCCCCGGCACAGCCCCCGTGGACGTGGAAAACCTGGTGACGCGCCCCCTCGAGGAATCGGTGGGCGTGGTGCCGGGGTTGCGGCGGATCCATTCGATCAGCCAGGCGGGCCTGTCCCAGATCACCCTGG
>CBDTUS010000307.1:0-2869 GCA_965363725.1 uncultured bacterium
CTATCTGTATGGAACCTGCAGAAGATTTAGTTTTCATAACAATCATCGAGAGTTATGGACCAGATAGTTATGAATCAAGTTCACGGGACAACGCGAGGCAGCCAAAATGAGCGATCAGAGTCCTCTGCTCGGCGAATTCGAAGTTCCTACCCTCGAGGAGTGGCGCGCCGAAGTCGAGCGTCTGCTGAAGGGGGCGCCCTTCGCCAAGAAGATGTTCACCACCACCCTCGAAGGCCTGCAGGTCGGATCGATGGCCACGGCCGCGGACAGGCCGGATCCGGACTGGTCGGCCACCCTGCCTGGCCAGGCCCCCTTCGTGCGGGGCAACGGTGCGAGCGGAGCGTGGCTGGTGGCCCAGGAAATCCCTCTGCCGACAGCCACGGAGTTCAACGAGGCCCTGCGTCATGATTTGGCACGGGGGCAGAACGCGGTCAACCTGATCCTCTCCGGGGCCGGTGCCCGGGGGACGGCCTGCGCCACGGTCGCGGACCTCGGGGATTGCCTCCAGGGCGTTGATCTTTCCGGGACTCCCATCATGATCCAGTCAGGCGCCGCCCATCTGGAAACGGCCCAGTTCCTTTTGGCCTTGGCCGCCGAAAATGGCGGGGACCTGAAACAATTGAAGGGACGGGTTGGATGTGACCCGGTGGCGGGTGCGGCCCTCGAAGGATTCCATTCCGTTTCCCTGAAAAAATTGTACGACGAGCTGGCTGAGTTGACCCGCCGCATCATCGAGGAAGCGCCAGGCCTCAGGACGCTTCCGGTTTTCGAGGATCCCTGGCATGAAGGCGGTGCCGACGGAGCCCTCGGGCTGGGATTGACTCTTGCTTCGGCCGTGAGCGCTCTGCGTGAGATGGAATCCCGCGGCCTGTCCCTCGAGGAAGCGGCCTCGAGCATCCATTTTAATCTCTGCGTGGGCTCGGATTTCTTTCTGGAAATCGCCCGGCTCCGGGCTTTGCGGATTTTATGGACGCGGGTCCTGACGGCCTGCGGTATCGAACCGGCCGGTGCCCCGGTGATGGTGCATGCCCGGACCAGCCGGCGAACCGGCACGCTTCTGGATCCCCACGTGAACATGCTGCGCGCCACGACCCAGGCCATGTCCGCCGTGCTGGGCGGCACCGACAGCCTGCATGTGGCCCCCTTTGATGAGACCACGGGTTTGCCCGACGAATTCAGCCGCCGCATCGCCCGCAACGTCCAGCTGATTCTGGCCCACGAGTGTCATTTGGATCAGGTGACCGACCCGGCCGGGGGATCCTGGTTCGTGGAGAAGTTGACCGGTGATGTCGCTGAAGCCGCCTGGAAGCATTTCCAGACCGCCGAAGAAGAGGGCGGGATGTTGGCCGGGCTCGAGAGCGGGAGGGTTCAAGGATGGGTCGCCGACGCAGCCAAGGCGCGGGCCGCCAGGTTGGCCACCAGGCGAAAGGTCATGGTGGGCACCAACCAATATCCGGACCCCAATCCCCTGCAGGGTGGGGGGAAAAGTGGATCGGAAGTTGATGAAGGCGTGATTTCCTTGCGCCGCGACGGGGTCCCCTTCGAGGAGCTCAGGTCGCGAATCGAATCCCTCGGTGCGGATGACGTCAAGGCAGGACGAGTCTTCTGCGCCTGCTTGGGGGATGTGGCCCGTTACATGCCGCGCCTGGAATTCACTCGCCGGTTTTTCCGGGTCGGTGGCTTCGAGGTCGCCGACAACGGCTTTGCGGTCAGTGTCGAAGAGGCGGTTGACGCCTTCCGCGGCGCCGGGGCCCGGACGGTTGTCCTGGTGGGCCTGGATGACACCTATGCAGAGTTGGCCGGTCTGGTGACCGAGGCCTTGAAAAATGAACCTGAACCGCCGGTGGTGTTGCTGGCCGGGTCTCCCGTCGACGGGGCGGCCATCGATGAGGTTATCAACGTGAAAAGCAACGTGCTGAACGTGCTGGGCCGACTGGCCGACACGGTCGGAGGTGTGTCATGAGCCGCATGCCAGACTTCACCCGGGTCGAGCTGAAGGATATGCAGGCCGGGCCGACCCCCAGCCGGCGGGAATCCCGATTGCCTTGGGTGACCAACGAGCAGATCGAGGTGAAGGATCTCTACACCGCCGAGGACACCGAGGACCTGGAGCATGTCAACTACGTGGCCGGCCTGCCACCGTTCCTGCGCGGGCCCTACGCTTCCATGTACGTGACCAGGCCCTGGACGGTGCGCCAGTACGCGGGCTTCTCCACCGCCGAGGAAAGCAACGCCTTCTACCGGAGGAATCTGGCGGCGGGGCAAAAGGGTCTATCGGTGGCCTTCGATCTGGCGACGCACCGCGGGTACGACAGCGACCATCCGCGGGTGGTGGGCGATGTGGGCAAGGCCGGCGTGGCCATCGATTCCGTCGAGGACATGAAGGTGCTGTTCGCCGACATCCCCCTGGATGAGATGTCCGTCTCCATGACGATGAACGGCGCCGTGCTCCCGGTCATGGCGTTTTACATCGTGGCCGCGATGGAGCAGGGGGCCACCCTGGATCAGCTGGCTGGGACCATCCAGAACGACATCCTCAAGGAGTACATGGTCCGCAACACCTACATCTATGGACCTGAGTTCAGCATGAGGATCATCGCCGATATCTTCGCCTTCACGGCCGAGAAGATGCCGAAGTTCAATAGCATCTCCATCAGCGGCTATCACATGCAGGAGGCCGGGGCGACCGCCGACCTGGAACTTGCCTACACCCTGGCCGACGGGCTGGAGTATGTGCGGACGGGGTTGGCCGCGGGACTCGATATTGACGCTTTCGCACCGCGGTTGTCCTTCTTCTGGGCCGAGGGCACCAACTACTTCATGGAGATGGCCAAGCTGCGGGCCGGTCGCCTGTTGTGGGCCAAGATCA
>CBDTUS010000308.1:0-2824 GCA_965363725.1 uncultured bacterium
AGCATTTGCCCGGGGCCGGTACTAAGGCTTGACTAGCCGTTCCATATCATTTCACGAGCACCATCCGCCCGGCGTCACTGAAGCCGCCGGTGGTGGTCAGGCGGTAGAAATAGGTCCCCGAGCTGACCGAACGACCCTGATGATCCGTGCCGTCCCAGACGGCCGTGTGCGGGCCGGCGGCCAGGCCGCCGTCGACCAGGGTGCGCACGTGCCGCCCGTCGACGGTGAACACGTCCAGCCGGGCGGCATCGGCCCTGGCCAGCGCGAACGAGATGGTCGTCGAAGGATTGAACGGATTGGGATGGGCCAGTCCCAGGGCCGTGGTGCGAACCGGAAGTTCGCCCTCGACGGGGCTGGGCAAATTTTGTCCCTGCACGATGTTCAGGGTCTGGTTCGAGAAGGTCGGGCCGTGGGTTTCATGGGTCCCGTCGGGCCAGAAGATCTCGATCTGATCCACCTGGGTCGTGGTGTCCAGACCAAAGTGCAGATCCAGCGCGTTGTTGCACAGGTAACCCGAGCCGGAGGTGACCATGCGTGACTGGGACACGCCGCCAGCGGTCAGGACGACCCGGGCGCCGATGGCGCAGGTGTTGTTGCCGAGCCCGGTCAGGTGCAGCTTGATCCAGCGTTTGCCGTCGCCCATTTCGTTGATGAACAGGACGTTCGAGGCGCCTTCGCGGGAGATGAACATATCGATGTCGCCATCGTCGTCCACGTCGCCGCAGGCCACTGCGTTGCCCGGACCGTCGGCCTCAGGCGGTCCCACGGGAACGCGCACGAATTGGCCGGTGCCGTCTCCAAGAAGCAGCAGGTCGGTCTGGCCGTTGCGGACCACGTAGAGGTCCAGGAAGGTGTCGTTGTTCAGATCGATCCAGGCCACGCCGCGGCCATAACCCCGGTCATCCAGGTTGTCGCCCGTAATCAGGGTGTACTGCAAGGGGCCGGTGCTGCGGTAGAGCTGATCGGCCATGCCTTCGTTGGCCACGTAGAGATCAAAATCCCCGTCGTTGTCGTAGTCGCCCCATGCCGCGCCCAGGGCCTTCTCGACGTGCTCCCCGATGCCCGAGGTGTTGGTGAGATCGGAAAACCCGATGGCGGTGTTCTGTAAAAAGACGTTGGCGTCGAACTGGTTGGCGATGAACAGGTCGGGACGTCCGTCCAGGTCGCTGTCGGTCCAGCAGGCGGAGCTGCCGTTGCCGGTGTCGGCCTGGTCACCGGTTTGGGGCCCGAACACGATGGTTTCGCCGAAACCGCCCAGGTTCCTCAACAAGGTGTTGGCCTCTCCGTAGTTGACGATGTAGAGGTCCAGCGCCCCGTCCAGGTCGTAGTCGATCCAGCTGGAACTGGATCCGGGCAGGATCCCGTCGTGACCGATCATGGTAGCGGTGGTGAATCCGCCGCTACCGTCGCCCACCATCAGGATGTCGGTTTCGTTGTTCCGGGCCAGGAAGGCGTCCAGGAAACCGTCGCCGTTGATGTCCGCCCAGGCGGCCCCGCGGCTGGGCCCGGCCTCGGCGATGGGGCCGGTGGCGATGTCGTCGAACACCCCGGAACCGTCATTGCGGAGCAGCTGGTCGGCGGCGTCCTCGTTGGCCACGTGGATGTCCAGGTCGCCGTCCCCGTCAACGTCGACGAAGCTGACGGCCTGCCCACTGGCGGTGTTGCCGATCGGGCCGGCGCTGGAAGTGAGGAACGGACCGTCGGTGTACTGGCCGAAGAAGGTAATGATCCCGTCATCAGCCACGGTCTGCACTTCGGGGTTGCCGGAGGGCGGTGTCCACACCGGCAGGTCGTGCCAGGTGATGGTGTAGGTGCCGGTCTGCCAGAGGTTGATGACCTTGTCGCCGGTCTTGGTGATCTCCAGGTCGGGACCGGTCAGGGTCCAGGGCGCCTCGACCCCGTCGGGCTCGGCGTCGATGACCACCTGGGCGGCGAAGTCGGCCCACGACTGGGTGGCCTGATGGATCACCCTGGTGCTCATGTCCTGCACCACCATGATGATCCGCAGATCGGGCTCGTTCCAGTCGGGATTCATCGGGAAATCCCTGGCGATGGTGACGGTCTCCCCGGGGCTGGTCAGGTTGAACGGCTCGTTGGTCAGCATGTCCACGACCATGTTGGACTGCTCGTGCAGACCCTCCTGGCAGATGAAAAACAGCACCTGGTTGTTGGACCCACTGACGGACTGGTCGACATCGATCTGGACCGACACGTGAACCTCGTCGGCCACCACGGTGTAGGTGGACGACATGACCAGGGGGCTCGGGTTGCCGAGCTGACTGGTCACCGTGGGTTCGTAGGTGGAAAACATGGAGCCGGAGGGGGTACCACCGATGTGATTGACGGTGCCGCCGATCATCACGTTGGGCGTTCCGGAAATGCCGTACCACGAAGCACGGGCATTGCCTTCGGGAGTGGAATAGGGCGCCGTGAAGTAGAAGGTAAGGGGCAGGAACTCACTGGTGTCGTAGACCGATTCCAGATCATTGAATCCGCGCACGGCGGAAGGACAGTAGGGTCAGTTGTCGGCGGACCAGAGCTCCCCGACAACGGTGCGGTCGGCGGCGTAGACGAATCCCGAACCGCCGAGCAGGCCGGCGGCCAGGACAAACAGGAGAAGGCCCGTGAATCGGACGGAGGGTTTCAGGGCGATCAGCATGCGGGAGCTCCTTGGGAAAGGTCCGGGAGAATCAATCCAGACCATAATAATACTACATTGGCACTGGGGAAGCATGGGAAATGCGGGAAAGCCCTCTAAATGGTTGAATTGGTTGTGCCTCGGAAATTGTGTCTGGGGTTGAAATGGCCCCGGAAATCAAAAAAC
>CBDTUS010000309.1:0-2792 GCA_965363725.1 uncultured bacterium
AAAAATATCCACCTTGGCGGCGTAGAAAATGAAAAAAACCAGGATGACGGCCACACCACCGAACAGATGGGAAAGACGAAACTTGTCAGGCCTGGCCACGCTCAGGACATAGATCCCGCCGAACACCGAATAGATCATGTAACCCTTGATTCCGGCTAGTAGAAGTCCCATCAGGGAAACCACCACGAGCGCGTAATCCAGTTTCCGCACCGGCCCCAGCAACCGCCGCAGGACAAACACCGGCAGCACCAGGATCCCGATCATGTTCAGGTACCCGATAAACTGGACCTGGAACTCACCCTGCAGAACCCAGATGTTCCTGATCAGGGCGGCCAGCCCCATCTTCGAGACCAGCATGGCGCCCTGGGTCATCCAACCCAGGGCCGAAAGAACCACGGTGGTATAGAAAAAAAACTTCAGGCCGGTCTGGTCCCGCTGACCGGCGGCGGCCGACTCCGGAGCCCGAATTCGCCGACCGGCCGCCAACATGACACCGAGGCCGAACATGGCGAAAGAAGACAGGAGCAGGACATGCACCAGGACCGATACGTCGGGCATTTCCAGCAGGCGCAGGTGGTAGGCGGACATGGAAAGACTGTTGATCCCGATGTAGATGCTCAGCGGGGTGAACCAGTGCCCGAACAGGCGGCGGGACAGGGCCACAGACAGGAATATCAAAGGGGCGAAAACCAGCAGCCAGAAAAAGTCCAGGGCACTCATCCGACCTCACCCTCTCCAGGATCGAGTGGGCCGGATCCCTCTTCCGGCATGTCTTGGACCCCTCGCCAGACAAGAACACTGTAAGCGGAGGTCAACCAGACCGAACAGCCGACCAGGACCACGGCCGCACCCATCATGCCGTGACGGGGGATGATCAGCCAGGATAGGACTACCAGGAGCACCGCGTTGACGAGGTAGACCCAGAGCTGGATCCGGAAGGCACGCATCGCGCTCATGGGGGCCCCCATCAGGCTGGCCAGGTAAAGCAGGGCTCCGCCGATCATGATCATCACGAAAAGATCGCCGTGAGCCGCATATTCTCTCGAGTAGAGTAGTTCCAGGATGAATTCGCCGAACAGGACGGCCACCAGGACGCCACCCAGGCCTATCACCAATCCGACAGCGAGAAGTTTGACGATCGTCGATCGAAAGGCCTCCCGGCGGCCTTCGGCGAAATAGCGGGCCAAGCGCGCGATGCTGGACTGGGAAAGAGCCATGATCACCGTGGAACCGGCGATCACCAGGTAGGAGATGGCCGAAAAGATCCCCAACTGTTCTTCCCCGAAAGAGGATTCCAGGAAGGTGCGGGGGATCGTGTTGCGCAGGGTGATCAGCAGCATAATGATCCCCAGGGGCAACGCGAGCCACACGATATCCCTGAAGGTTTTTCGATTCCACCGGGGTTTCCAGGAAGACTCCCCGGCGGCCCGCACCAGGGTGACCAGATGGGGTCCGTCGAAGAAGGCGATGGTCAGCACCCAGGCCAGGACATTGGCGGCCAGGCTGAGGGCCAAGCTTCCGGTCCACCAGAAAACACCACCGAACATGACCAGGGCCGACAGTCCCCGGATCCAGAGGGACCGCGCGACCAGATCCATCCGTTCATGTTTCTGGGCAAACCCGTAGAAAAGGTCGCTGAAGGCTTCGGCGCAGCGCACCAGGCCGAACACCCCGATGATCAGGGCCTGCTGCCGGTTGTAACCCAGATACGCGATCACCACGACCGCCACCAGAGCCGCCGGCAACAGCATCGTCCGCACGCCCAGATAGTCACGGAATTCGTAGGACTGTTCGGCGTCCGTGGCCAGCACCACCCGCAGCTGCATATTGGAAAACATGATCAGCGGGGTGGCAATGGCCGACCCGAGGGCGAAGCGCCCGACGATCTCCGGGGATCCCAGCTTGGTCAGCACCGCCAACATCCCCCACAGGCAGGCGGCGTAGACGGCGTTGCCCAAAAAGGTCCAGGAAAAATTCCGCCGGAGGGAAGGCTGCCGAACGGTCATGACTCACCGCTGCCGGGGGCCCCAGGCAACGCCGGCGGCAACTCGGCCTCCAATCCGGTCTGTCCCTGGAAATCGGGAACCAGATTCAGCAGCTCGCGCCACAGGGCTTCGCGATCGCCACTGCCGGCGGCCACCACCAGTCGACTGACACCCTCCCCGACGAACGGGGAATCAATAGCCTGCCGCCGGGCAACCAGGATGTCGGGGTTGTCCGTCTGTCGGGGTTCTTCACCTTCGGCCCACAGCTCTTCGTAAAGTTTTTCCCCGGGACGAAGGCCGATGTACTTGATCTGGACATCCACATCCGGTGTCAAACCCGACAGGCGGATCATCTGCCGGGCCAGGTCATCGATCATGACCTGGTCCCCCATGTCCAGGATGAACACTTCCCCGCCGGTCCCCATCGCGGCGGCGAACAGGACCAGTTGCACCGCCTCGGCGATGGTCATGAAGAACCGTTTCATATCCGGGTGGGTGACCGTCACCGGGCCGCCGAGGGCGATCTGGCGATGGAACATCTCCACCACGCTGCCGGCGCTGCCCAGGACGTTGCCGAAACGGATGATCGAGAACTGGGGCCCTTCCCGTTCGCTGACGGACTCGGACAGGACCACCTTCTCGGCCACCTGTTTGGTGGCACCCATCACGTTGGTCGGGTTGACGGCCTTGTCGGTGCTGATCATCACGAACCGCTGCACCCGGTGGCGCACCGCCATGTCCACCAACTGCCTCGTGCCGAAGATATTGTTGCCGACCGCTTCCTCGGGATGGAACTGCAGGATCGGC
>CBDTUS010000310.1:0-2752 GCA_965363725.1 uncultured bacterium
TCCCACCTGGAAAACCGGGACACCGCTCTCCTCGAACCCCTGCTTCAGGTCGCCCCCGGACATCAGGGTCACCACCACCGGGTCGAACCGATTACTGTCCATCGCACCCATGAGCTTCTGAAGCATCCGTTCGGCGCCCCCGACATCCAGTCCCGTGATGAGATGGACGACTTTCATTGGCCCCTCCCACCGGGCTCGGAAGTTTCCGCCTCGAGCCAGGCCTGGAACATGAGGACGCCCCAGAGATGAGTGTGCCACTGGCGACGGCCGGCCAGAAAATCTCCCCAGTTCCTGCGGATCATGGCCGGATCCAGAAGGTTCTGCCGGGCCAGACGATCCTCGCCAAGGAGATCCTCCGCCCACCCGCGCAAGGGCCCCCGCAGCCAGTCCGCCAGCGGAACGGCGAAACCCCTCTTGGGCCGGTCGATCAATTCGCCCGGCACGTGACGGTCGAGCACCCGCCGCAGCACCCATTTGGACTGGCCTTCCCGAATTTTGTATTCCAGGGGAAGCCGCCAGGCGAATTCCACCACCCGGTGATCCAGGACCGGCACCCGAGCCTCGAGGCTGACGGCCATGCTGGCCCGGTCCACCTTGGTCAGGATGTCGTCCGGCAGGTAGGTCATCTGGTCCCAGTACATCATGCGGCCGATGGGATCGTCGATCGGCGGATCCGGATCCAACCCCTGCAGCAGGCTCAACGATTCCCGCCCCCCGATCACCAGGTCGGCGGGGTTTCGCCAGGCCGAAACCAGGGAACGGTACATGGAGCGAAAATCCTTCTGCCCGATGACCTCCGCCAGTTTGTGGACCCGATCACCGGTGACGGCGAAGTTGCGGCCGCCGGAAGTGAAGGGTCCGGCCAGATGAAGAAGTCGGTCCCAGGTTCCCGGAGGGATTCCCTTGGCGACGGCCGCGGCGGGTGACCGCAGCCAGGGAGGAATCCCCTGGGCCCTGTTCCACAAGGCGTGTCCGAAGGCATAGTTGTGGTAGCCCGCAAAGAGCTCATCGCCGCCGTCGCCGGACAGCGAGACCGTCACTCCGGACCGGGCCAGCTTGGAGACGAGGTAGGTCGGAACCTGTGAAGAATCCGCGAAGGGCTCGCTGAACATGGTCGGCAGAAGGGGAATCACGTCCCGGCATTCCTGAGCGGAAACATAGAGTTCGGTGTGATCGGTTCCCAGGTGGCGGGCGACTTCCGCGGCGAAACCGGCCTCGTTGAATTCCGCGTCCTCGAATCCGATGCTGAAAGTCCGGACAGCCCTAGGGTGCCCGGCCTGCATCAGAGCCACCACCGTGGAGGAATCGACGCCGCCGGAAAGGAAAGCCCCCAAAGGCACGTCGGCCACCATGCGACTCTTCACCGCGTCGGTGAGGATCTCCTCCAGCTCGTCGACGGCCGCGGCCGCGGACCCGGTGAAAGGATGGCCCGCACCGCCGGTCACCGCCTGTCGGACAGTCCACCAGGGCCGGCTTTCCGGCAGCTCGGCGCAATGGGGATCATCCAGGACCAACCGGTGACCCGGACGAAGCTTGCGTATGCCGGAATAAATGGACCAGGGTGTCGGGACGTAGTTGTGCCTCAGGAAAAGGCACAGCGCCCCACGATCAATGTTCCCCGAGAATCCGGGATAATCCCGAAAGGCCGCCGGATCCGAGCCAAACACCAGCGATCCACCGACCCGTCCGTAGTAGAGGGGTTTGATGCCGAGCCGGTCCCGGACCAGGTGCAGGCGACGCTCCCTGCGATCCCACAGGGCGATGGCGAACATCCCGTTGAAACGGTCCAGGGCCCGTTCCAATCCCCAGGCCTCCACGGCCGCCAGCATGACTTCCGTATCGGAACGGCCGCGAAACTCGAATCCCTCACTGACAAGCTCGGCCCGCAGGATTTCGAAATTGTAGACTTCACCGTTGAAGACCATCACGTACCGGCCCGACGTCGAGGTCATGGGCTGTGCGCCTTCGGCAGATAGATCGATGATGGACAGCCGCCGAAAACCTAGGCCTAGGTTGGCTTCGGGGTCGAAGAATACCTGCTGATCATCGGGACCACGGTGGGCAATGGCCCCGGTCATCCGGACCAGGCACTCCCTGGGGTCGGACGGGCCCTTCCCGGCAATCCAGAATCCGGCGAAACCACACACCTCAGCCTTCCCCTTCCGGTGGCGGCACGGCAGGCCGCTCCTTCTGGACAAGAACCCCACCTCTGGGCACCACGAATCCCATAAGATAGACGTACAAGAGAAGGACATAGACATTGAAGGTGTAGATAAAGGAGAAAAAGGAGATGAACAGACCGTGCGCCATGATGGAATAGATAATCACATGACCCCAATAGCCCAATCGGCAGGCGCGCAGATACAAGCGGGTGGTGATCAACCCCAGCCCCAGGGAGACCAGCAGGACCCCCGGCCACTTCAGATCCCAGTAGACCTCTCCGGGCAGAGCGAAAACATTGAAGGTGAACTTTCCGATACTGACGAAGGGCTGTTTCAAGGGGGCGTAATCCACCACTCCGGCCGTGCCCAGAAGCTTCCACACCGGCTGCAGAACAAAGGTCCCCAGCCGGGGCAGGTCGGGCACCGTGCCGTCGACAATGAAGTCCATCGCGGGCCAGCTGCCCACGAAATACAGATAGGGCATATGCAGGGCTGACAGATATTTCATCAGGCCGGTGCCGACATAGAAGTCCTTGGAAAAAATATCCACCTTGGCGGCGTAGAAAATGAAAAAAACCAGGATGACGGCC
>CBDTUS010000311.1:0-2735 GCA_965363725.1 uncultured bacterium
ATGGGCATGGCCGGCGTCCTGGACTCCTCCCGCTACAAGTACTTCGTGGCCGAAGAAGCCAACGTGTCGGTCGAGAACATCGAGGCCGTCGTGCTCGGCGGTCACGGCGACACGATGGTGCCCATCCGCAGCGCCTGCCGGATCTACGGCCTGCCGGTGGAGCAGTTCGTCAGCAAATCCGCCCTGGCCAAGATCGAAAAGCGCACCCGCGGCGCCGGTGGCGAAATCGTTGGTCTGCTGGGTAGCGGTTCGGCCTTCGTCAGCCCCGCGATCAGCGCCCTGGAAATGGTGGAAGCCATCGCCTTCGACAAGCGAAAGATCATTCCCGTGGCCGCCTACCTGAAGGGCGAGTACGGGGTCAAGAACCTGTTCCTGGGCGTGCCGGTCATCCTGGGCAAGAACGGGATCGAGGAGATCATCAAGATCAAGCTGACCCCCGACGAGAAGAAGGCCCTGAAGGTTTCGATCAACGCGGTCAAGAAGACCGCCGGCGCGGTCGACAAGGTCAAATAGACTTCCTGTCATGGTATTGCGCGAGCGACTCCGGACCCCTGCGCGAGGGGGTCCGGCGTTTTTTTTACCCTGTGAACTGGACCTTTTTGGCCCACTGTGGATATTTATCCTGTAGAATTATAGCTGAACACTCAGACTTCCCTGCTCTACTGGAGGCCTTCTCATGTCCACGTCCCGGATTTTCGCCCTTCTGGCACTCTTGGTATTCGGAGCAGCCTTGGCGGCCACCGCCGCCGAACCCCACCACGCCCTGGTGGAACTCAAGCTCGATGCGCCTGGCGCCAACGATTTCATCCGCGCCAACGGGGGACGCCTGGATATCCTCATGGTCAAGCCCGGGTCCTTCGCCCATATCTCCGCCAGCCCACGGGACCTGGAATTCCTGCGCGCCTCCGGGGTGCCCATGGAAATCCTGCAGGACGACATGGAAACCGCCAACAGCTACGGCGACAAGGGGGTCGGCTACGGCATTTACCACACCTACAGCGAGACCTTCGCCTTCGTGGACAGCCTGCGATTGCTTTACCCCGAGGTGATCAGCGAGAAATGGCCCATCGGGCAGACCGTGGGGGGACGGAACCTGTGGGCATTCCGGATTTCCGACAACCCCGACGTCGACGAGAACGAGCCGGAGATCCTGTTCGACGCGATGCACCACGCCCGCGAGATCATGTCGTCCGAGTTCACCATCATGTTCGCCGAGTACCTGGCGCAGAACTACGGCTCCGACCCCGAAATCACCTGGCTGCTGGACAACCGCGAGCTCTACATCGTGCCCGTGGTCAATCCGGACGGTTCGGTCTACAACGAGACCATGAGTCCCACCGGCGGCGGCATGTGGCGCAAGAACCGCCGCAACAACGGCGACGGCACCTACGGGGTGGACCCCAACCGCAACTATCCCTTCCAGTGGGGCTACGACGACAACGGCAGTAGTCCCTACACCGACGACGAAACCTATCGCGGGCCTTCGCCGGGAAGCGAGCCCGAGGTCCAGGCCCTGATGGGCTTCGTCAACAGCCGCGAATTCCGCACCCACGACACCATCCATTGCTACGGCAACCTGACGCTGATTCCCTGGGGCTACACCGACCAGCCGACCAGTGACGGCTCGCTCTTCGACTTCATGGCCGGCGAGATGGTGAAGTACAACGGCTACACGCCGGGACAGCCCTTCGAAGCCATCAACTACGAGGTCAACGGCGGGACCTTCGACTGGGTGTACGGGGACTTGACCGACCACGACCTGGTTTACTCCTTCAGCAACGAAATCGGCAACAGCGGCGACGGTTTCTGGCCGGACGAAAGCCGTCGCGAGCCCCTTTTCCAGGAAAACATCTGGCCCCACATCTACCTGATGCGGGTCGCGGGCGCCTTCGTGGTCGCGCATTCGCCGGTTCTGTCCGCCCCCGCCAAGAACATCGGCCCGGGGCAGAGCGGCACCCTCGACTTCACGGTGGAGAACCAGTCGGTCTTCGATGGGGTCACCAATCTGGACATCACCATCCAGACCGATGATCCCTGGATCCAGCTCGGCGCTGCCAGCCGCACGATCCCCTACCTGGGAACGCTGGATCTCGTCAACTTCGCCGGCGACCCCATCGGGGTTTCGGTGGACGCGGCCTGCCCCAGCGGGCATCTGGTGGAGTTCACCGTGACGGTGCACATGCCCGAAGGCGATCTGGACTATCCCCTGAGTTTCAGCGTCGGCTCTCCGGTGGAGCTGTTTGCCGACGACATGGAATTGAGCGTCGGGAACTGGACGACCACCGGGCAATGGGGCATGACCGGGAGCGACTCCCACTCCCCCACCACCAGCCTGACCGACTCGCCCAGCGGCGACTACAACGATGAGAGCGTCACCTATGCCACCCTGAACGGCACGTTCAAGGCCACGTCGATCAGCTTCTGGCACCGCTACTTCATCGAGCTGGACTGGGACTACGGCAAGGTCCAGATCTCCGCTGACGGCGGACCCTGGACGACCCTCGGTTCCTACACCGGCACGGCAGCCTGGAACCAGGTCGAACTGGACCTGACCGAGGTCGCGGGCCAGGACATCGGCCTTCGCTTCGCGCTGGAAACCGATTATTCGGTGACCGAGGACGGTTGGTACATCGACGACGTCGTTTTGATGGGCAACCCGGCGCCCACCCTGACCCTGGTTTCACCCCAGGCCGTGGCGCCCGTGGAATCCGAGTACCGCCGCATCGTGACGAAAT
>CBDTUS010000312.1:0-2721 GCA_965363725.1 uncultured bacterium
GGGGGCGGTTGGGTTCCCGACTGTTTTGAATAATCCGCAGGGCCGAAGGCCTGAGGACATTTCAAAACAGTCGGGAACCCAACCGCCCCCGGTACGTACCACCCCGGCAATTGACATTGAGGGTGGACCATGATAGCTTGCCCGAACGATTCCCACCCCCGCCATTGAGCCCGAATTCACAGGGAATCGGGCTGTTTTTAAGTTTCCGAGCGCCCGGACGCAAATTGCCGGGCCAGTTTCATGCCGCCCTGCCCCGCAGGGCCAACCAATGGAGGCGTTCATGCCTGCAAGAATCCGTATCCTGACTGTGGCCGTGGTCTTCCTGCTGCTGGGAGCAGCCGGTGCCGGCGCCCAGACCTATCTCGATCTGGAAGGTCAGATCCAGGAGTTCACCCTCGACAACGGGGTGCACTTCATCGTGCTGGAGAACCACGACGTGCCCGTGTTCTCCTTCCGCACCTTCGTGAACGTGGGCAGCGCCAACGAGGTCCGGGGCATCACCGGACTGTCGCACATCCTGGAGCACATGGCCTTCAAGGGCACCAGCGAAGTCGGCTCCAAGGACTACAAGGCCGAGATCAAGGCCATGGCGGCCGAGGATGTGGCCTTCGACGCGCTGAAGGCCGAGCGCCTCAAGGGCGTCAACGCCGACCCCGTCAAGCTGGAGGAACTGGAAGCGGCCTTCACCGCGGCCAAGGACGCGGCCCGGGAACTGGTGGAGACCAACGAGTTCGGCCAGATCATCGAGAACAACGGTGGCCAGGGTCTGAACGCCTACACCAGCAGCGACGTGACGGTGTACCTCTACAACTTCCCCAGCAACCGTCTCGAGCTGTGGGCCTATCTCGAAGGTAGCCGCATGGCCAATCCGGTGCTGCGCGAGTTCTACACCGAAAAAGACGGTCCGGTCACCGAAGAGCGCCGGATGCGCACCGACAACAATCCCATCGGCCGCATGATCGAGCAGTTCCAGAACCTGATGTTCATGGCCAACGGCTACCATCACTCGACCATCGGGTACATGTCCGACATCAACAACATCAGCCGCGCCGACTGCCAGCGTTACTACGACGAGAACTACGTGGGCTCGAACTTCGTGGTGGCCCTGGTGGGCGATGTGGATTTCGAAGAGGTCCAGAAATACGCGCAGAAGTATTTCTCGGACATTCCCAAGGGCGATCCCCAGTCGGTGGAAACCCTGGAGCCCAAGCAGTTGGGCGAAAAGCGCATGGTCATGAAAGACCCCTCCCAACCGGTGTTCGCCGCGGGATATCACATCGAGAACGTGAAGCATCCGGACTGGCCGGTCTATGAGGTCATCGGCGACGTCCTGGGCCAGGGTCGGACCAGCCGCCTGTACAAGAGTCTGGTCAAGGAACAGCAGATCGCCGTGCAGGCCGTGACCTTCCCCGGCTTCCCGGGACAGAAGTTCCAGACGGGCCTGATTATCTTCGCCATCCCCGTGAAGGGGAAAACTGGCTACGACATGGAAGAGGCGGTCTACGCGGAGATCGACCGGTTTGTGGCCGAAGGCATCACCGCCGAGGAACTCGAGGCCGTAAAGCAGCGGACCCGGGCCAACTTCATCCGCGGCCTACAGGGCAACGCCGGAATGGCCAGCCAGCTGGCCTGGTACAAAACCTTCACCGGCGACTGGCGCAACCTGTTCCTGGAAGTCGAACAGATCGAAGCCGTGACCCTCGAAGACGTCAAGCGTGTGGCCGGCGAAATCTTCCAGCAGAGCAACCGTACCGTCGGCATCATCGAAACCGAAGAGACCTCCTAGGGAGCTATTGCAGTCCCGCCTGAAGGGGCGGGGCTCCGAAAGGAACGATCATGAAACAGATGAACCAGAAAATGATCTTCATGCTCCTGGTGCTCGCGGTCGCCACGTTGGCCGTCGGTTCGGCCAATGCGGCGAAGAAGCCCTGGGAGAAGATCAAGATTCCCGAGTTGAACGAGATCAAGATGCCCGAGTACGAGCGGGTGGAGCTGGACAACGGCATGATCCTGTATCTGGCCGAGGACCACAAGTTCCCCCTGGTCCAGCTGAGCGCAACTGTCGACGCAGGCAGCATCTATGAGCCCGCCGACAAGGTCGGTCTGGCCTCCATGACCGGCTCTGTCATGCGCACCGGCGGCACGACCACCCGCAGCGGGGATGACCTCGACGAACTCGTCGAGGCCCGCGGCCTGTCGGTCGAGACCTGGGTCGGTCAGTCCAGCGGCGGGGCCTACCTGTCGGCCATGAAGGAAGACACGGATCTCGGCCTGGAATTGCTGGCCGACATCCTACGCAACCCGGCCTTTCCCGAGGACAAGATCAAGCTGGCCAAGGAAGAGCAGAAGGCGGGCATCAGCCGACGCAACGATGAGCCGACGGGCATCGCCCGGCGCGAGGCCATGAAGGCTGTCTTCGGCGCCGATCACCCGATGGCCCGGCATGCCGAATACGCCACCATCGCTGCGGTCACCCAGCAGGACATGATCGATTTCCACAGCGACTGGTTCCATCCCGACCGGATGTATCTCGTCGTGATCGGCGATTTCGAGAAGCAGGAAATGGTGGACAAGATCGAAGCCGCCTTCGCCGGCTGGGAAAAGGCCACCGTGCCCCTGCCTGCCGATCCGGAAATTCCCGATTTCCCGCGCACGGTGAACATCGTGGACAAGGACGACCTGACCCAGACCACGGTCTTCATGGCCCACAAGGGCATCCGG
>CBDTUS010000313.1:0-2720 GCA_965363725.1 uncultured bacterium
GGGCCGATCAGGGCCCCCTGAAGCGTACCTTGACGTTCTGCACGGTGCCGGAGATCGAATCGGTGACCGCGAAATGGAAATCCTCGGACACCTGGTAGCTGGTCCGGGGCATCATGGCGAACAGGGTCAGTTGCCGGTCGCTGAGCGATTCGAGTTCGACCCGGCCCTGGGGGATAATGTATTCCACACCCTGGTGGTCGGCCAGAGCGTCTTCCGCGGGGGTCACGAAGTACACCCGGAGCGCGTTGGACTTGTTCTGCAGGTGAAGGGTGTAGAGGTTGCGGATCACCCCTTCTTCGATGGTGTAGGGCATGCCCTGCGACCGTGTCACCGTGACCTGGAAGGACTCGCGGTGGACGGCGCGGGCGACGAACAGGGCGCCCATGGCCAGGATCAGCACCGAATAGACGAAGAACCGCGGCCGAAACAGCTTCGATTTTCCGGTTTCGAACCCGCGCGAGGAATCGAAACGCACCAGGCCCCGGGGCTTGCCGATCTTGTCCATGATGTCGTCGCAGGCGTCGATGCAGTTGGTGCAGCCGATGCATTCCATCTGCAGCCCGTTGCGGATGTCGATCCCGGTGGGGCATACGTCCACGCACCGCCGGCAGTCGATGCAGTCGCCCCCCTTGTCGATGCCCTTGTGGCGAGGCTCACCGCGCTCCTTGTCATAGCCGATGATCACCGTGTCGTAGTCGACCAGCGTCGCCTGCAGCCGTCCGTAGGGACAGATGATCAGACAGGTCTGCTCGCGGAACCAGCTGTAGTCGAAGTAGAGGACGCCGGTCCAGAAGAGGCTCCAGAGCAGGGCGGTCACGTTACCGGGGAAAAACGGGATCTGGTGCAGCATTTCCCGGGTGGGAATGAAGTAGCACATGAAGGCGATGGCGAAATTCCAGCTCAGGAAAATGAAGATCCCGTGCTTGAAGATCTTGCGCCAGGTCTTGTCGAAGCCGCCCTTCTGGTTTCGGCGGATTCGATCGAGCCGGCGGCCTTCGATGAGGCGCTCAATGGGCCGGAACACTCCCTCCATGAACACGGTCTGGGGGCAGGCGAACCCGCACCACACCCGTCCGAAGAGGGAGGTCAGAACAAACAGGGCGATGCCCGCGCCGATCAGCACGAAAAAGAAGAGGTGGAAATCCTGGTTGGTAAACGTGGCCCCGAGCAGGTAGGCGGCGCGGTTGGGGATGTCAAGCAGGATCATGGGGTGGCCGCCGATGGTGATCCAGGGCGCCACCACGTACACGATGATCAGCAGGGCATACATGAGATACTTGCGGGTGGTCCAGCGCCCCTTGACGTCGGCCACCTGGAGCATGTTGCGCGAGCCGTCCTCATTGATGGTGTAGACGGTGTTGAGGTCGGGCTGCCTCTTCTTGCGTTCGGCCTCCCTGGTGTCCTTCTCCGTCATTCCCTGTCTCCTCAAGCCCGAGAGTTCGTCGGGGCTTTAAAAAAAAGGCGGCCGCCGGTTTGGCGACCGCCATCTGGTTCCGCGGCCGTCAGAAGGTGCACGGATCGCCTTCGGGGGCCTTGCCCACCAGGTTGTTGTCCTTGATGGTCAAAATGTAGGCCAGGACGTTGTGGACCCGTGTGGGCCCCAGCTGGTTCTGCCAGGCCGGCATCCCCTTGGCGGCGACGCCATCGTTGATCGTCTTGAGCATCTGCATGGGCTCGCAGCCGTGGACCCAGTAGCTGTCGGTGAGGTTGGGGCCCACCGAACCGCGCCCATCGTCGAGATGGCACTGCACGCAGTGCTTGACGAAGATCTCGCGTCCCTCGACCACGTTGGTTTCGTTCTGGCTCATCATGACGAAGAACTCGTTGTCGATGCCGGCGGCCAGGGCCCGTTCCAGCTGGGCCTCCTGGGCGACCTGCATGTCGCGGGCGAACCGCTCGCGGGGGAGTTCGCCGACGCCCAGGGTGTGGAAGAAGATCCAGTAGAACAGGGCAAAGACCATGGAGCTCCACATGAGCCACATCCACCAGTTGGGCAGGCGGTTGTCGAATTCCTGAATACCGTCGAATTCATGCTCCATGACCGTGTTCTGCTGATACTCGGTCCGGTTGTCGCGTGCGTTGTTCTGGTTCTCGGTCATGGATGGGCCCTCCCATCGGCCAGGCTTTGGTTGTCCGGGCCGCCATCGGTGGCAGTGTCATCGGCGAGCGGCAGCGCCGCGATTTCATCGACCTTGTCCTTATCGCGCAGTCCGAAAAAGACGTAGGCCAGAACGCCGAGAAATAGCATCACGAAAATCATCAGTCCGACCATCGGCCAGATCAGGTATTCACTGTTGGCGAAATACTCCTGAAACATCAGCCGGGCCTCCTATTTCCCCAGGGCGGTTTCGGCCGCCGAAGCCGATACCGGCTGCGGCCCCCTGCCCAGGCGCTGGAGGTAGGCGATCACCGCGGCCATCTTGCTGTCGGGCATGATCTCCACGTCCTTGTCGGCCAGGTCGTCGGCGACCAGCTGGCCCTGGCCGTTGAAACGCTGCTCAGCCAGGGCGATGTCCTCGTCCGTATACGGCGTGCCGAGCTTCCGCAGGGCGCGCATGCGGCCCATCACCACGGCGGGATCGACGGTGCCGGTCTTGAAATGCGGGTACGTGGGCATGTTGGAGGCGGGCGAGGTCGACCGCGGATCCATCAGGTGCAGGTAGTGCCACAGGTTGTCGTACTTGCCGCCCACGCGTGCCAGATCGGGGCCGGTGCGCTTG
>CBDTUS010000314.1:0-2685 GCA_965363725.1 uncultured bacterium
ATGATATTCCTCATGCGCCTGGTATCTCTCATTTTATAGGCAGCAACCAAGCAAAGAGGGCGGACAACCCGTCCGCCCTCTCTGAATCCATCACATTCGTCCGCCACGGTCTATTTAGCGCCAACCTCCGCCGACATCTCCGCCAGCATGCCATCCATCAGCCCCACGAGTTCGTCCCGGTCGTAGCTGTAGGCCTGATCGGTGTTCAGTTCCAGCACCCGCTGCAACGCCGCCCTGATGGTCATCGCGGCCTCCTCCTCGTTGGGCACCACCATGTAGCGCCGACGCGGTGTCTCCGCGAACAGGGCATCCAGGACCGCGTCCGCCACCTCGTCCGGATCCTTCAGGTTGGCGTTGCGCTCGACCATGTCCTGCAGGATCTGCTGTCCCTGCTCGTCGAGCGTTCCTTTGGCTTCCTCCGCGACGCCCAAGCTGTGCAGCACCACCTTTTCCCGAATGCGGGACTTGTAGCCACCCGGTTCGATGGCGCTGACGTGAACGCCAAGCGGTGCCATCTCTTCTGCCAGAGCGTCCGTGTAGGCCTCGACCGCGAATTTGCTCATGCTGTAGGTCCCGGAGCGTGCACCGGTGAGGAAGCCCGAGATCGAACTGATGGTCGTCGTGCGACCCTTGCTGGCGGCCAACAGCGGCGCGAAGGCCTTGTTGATCCGGTAGGGTCCGTAGATGTTCACGTCGAACACGAAATCGAGGTCCTTTTCGGGCGTCTCGTTCATGGGCGTAAAGACCGCGACACCGGCGTTGTTCACGATGCCGTACAATCCCTGCCCCTGCTCCGTGATGAAGGCAACGGCCGCCTCGATATCTTCCGCCATCGTCACGTCCAGGCGCACCGACTGGACATTCTCGATGGCATCAAGTTCCGCCAGGTCTTCGGCCTTGCGCGCGCCCGCATAGACGAAGTGGCCCTCCCGCGCCAGACGTTCGGCAATGTTCCGGCCGATGCCGGAACTGGCGCCGGTGACCAGCACAGCCTTCTGGTCGGTGGGATGCTCCGCGTTCGAAACCGCCGGCATCGCCAGCAGCAAGACGATGACCAGAGACAGGATGACAAGGGCGGTTGGTCGCAATTTCATGATTTTCCCTCGGGGCTGTGGATGGAAATGGCGGGATCGACCCGCTGGTTGATGCCAAATGTTAGCTGGAGATTGGGAAAACCACCACCTCGTGGCATTGGTCAACGGCGGGGAGGCATCACTAAGTTCGAATCGTAGGAACTCAGGCGGATCCTGGTCGAGTGGGCCTGGAATTACCTGAAGAAAGCTGCAGCTGATCTGATCCTGAACCGCCGTCACGGTCTTGGCCAGGGAACTGTGCGGGTTCATCTGGTCAGCTCTCTGGGTTGTCGTAAGTCAGGAGGACTTAGTCAACCGGAACCGGGGAAGAGACATGCGGAATGGGAAATCCTCTAAAAATAATGTGGTATGGTTTGACTAGCCGTTCCATATCATTTGACCAGGGCCATCTTGCCCACCTGGACCTCAGTCCCCAGCCGGGCCTCGTAAAAATAGACCCCCGAAGGCACCGCACCGCCGCTGGGCCCGGTCCCGTCCCACGTCACCGCTCCCGAAGTCGTAACCGGCCCCTCATGCAAGGTGCGCACCAGCCGGCCCTGTAGATCGAAGACTTTCACCGTCAGGTGTTCCGGTTGGCCGATGGTGTAGGTGATCGTCGTGAACGGGTTGAAGGGATTCGGATGGGCCGTCGCCGTGAACACTTCCAACCCAGGCACTTCCGACGCCGTGCCCGGCACCACCAGGTCACCCAGGGTGCCGTCCTCGAAGTCATGGCTGTAGCCAGGGCCGTTGCTCAGCGTGATGGCCACGTCATCCAGTTGGACTGCGCCGTCATTGGGCCACAGGCAGTCGGCACCGTCCCAGCCGCCATCGGACCTTACGCGGAACTGGATGACTACCTCGTCCCCGTTCGGCCCGGCGTAGTCATCGGGCAGATAGACAATCTCCGCGGACACGGGCAGGGCCGATTCGAGTCCGTCGAGGACCAGGAGGTTGATCCGGTCGGTAGCCGCAGTCTGGCAACTGATGAAGAAGTAATCGTATCCAAACATGGTGTCGAGGTTGATGACCGCCGCCACCGACACGGTGCAGGGTTCAGCCTGATTGGCAACGGTTCCGCGCCATTCAAGGGTTTCGTCATAGTTCGCACCGTACCCTCGTCCTGGTCGATGGGAGCGCACGAGGTGACGTCGAACGAACCGCACCAGGCCGAATAGGTGCCGGTGACGGCCTCGAACGTGTCCACGTGCCAGAGCGGCAAGTCCATGGGGGCCCCCAGTTGTTCGCTGGCAGCGAGGTCGGGGTGGTTCAAGGCGGTAAACAAGAACAGCAGCAAAAGAGCGAATCGGTATGACATGGTTTCCCCCTCGGAATCCACGTTCAAACCCCGTTTTCTCCAGGGAGTGAAACAGCTGGGGTTGGGCGACGCTGTACCCCATGATCATAGCGCGGTCAGGGAACCGGGTCAAACCGGCCAGCGGCAGATGGATTCCGGCCGGACTTTCCAACTAGATCGGTCTGGATTACACTGTGACCCGATCCGGCTTCCAACCAGACCCGCGCCCTGGAACCCCATAAGATTTTTTCACTAATTTACGGAGATCTTCTTGATCGGCAAAACTCTGGCCCACTACGAAATCACAGGCCCACT
>CBDTUS010000315.1:0-2664 GCA_965363725.1 uncultured bacterium
GAGTACTACGCCGACGGGATGACCGGGCAACTGATCTCCAAATTGGGCGGACTGCGAATCTTCGACCGGGTGATTTCCAAGCGCTCAGTGATGCAGTACAAGGGCGAGAGCATGCCGCTGGCCGATATCGGGTCGGATCTGGATGTTCAGGCGATCGTCGAGGGCACGGTCATGCTCCTCGACGACCGGGTGCAGGTGACGGCCTTTCTGCTGGACCCCACCAGGGACAAGCAGCTTTGGAGCGATACCTTCGAAGAGCCCATCGCCAACATCATGGACATCCAGGGGCGGATCGTGATGGCGATCGCCCAGGCGGTGCGGAGGGAGCTCGATCCTGAAGCCCAGAAACGGTTGCGGGAAATGGGTACCGTCAATCCAGTCGCCCACAAGGCGTGTATGAGGGGGCTCCATTGGCTGGAAAACGCCGAGGAGGACGAGGAGTGGGCCCTGACCGGAAAGTATTTTAATCAGGCTATCGAAGCTGATTCCACCTACGCCCTGGCCTGGGCCGGCCTGGCGGAATGGTTGGTGCGGTCTACCCATACCAGCTCGGGCCCCCCACCGGGAATCCTCGACCGGGCAAGGGAGGCCATCGATCGGGCCATCGAAATCGACCCCGACCTGGCCGAGGCCCACATGACCCGCGGCCATCTCCTATGGTAACATCAGTTCGAGATCGAGGAGGCAGGCCGTTCGCTGGACCGCGCGGTCGAACTCAACCCCTCCCTGGCCTACGCCTACGGATTGCGGGCCTACTACTTCGAGTCCCTCGGTCGCTACGAAGAATCCGTCGCCGCGGCCAGGAAGACCATAGAGCTGGACCCCAACTATCTTTTCATGCAAACGGTAATCTATGAACCCCTGGTCCAGGCGGAGAAATACGAAGAGGCCCTGGCCCAGATCGAAAACGTCCGCCAAAAGTTCCCGGCCTGGAAGGGTTGGCGTTGGCATAAATCCCTGGTTCTCGAAAGACAGGAAAAGCCAGCCGAAGCCCTGGCCGCTCTTGAGGAAGAGGATTCTGAACCGCTTTCCCGCAGGGAAATTGCCCGGAAGACCTGGTTGCTGGTCAAATTGGAGCGTAGGGAAGAAGCCGCCGAATTGTTTGAAGAATACAAGGTCCTGGCCGAACGTGATTCCATCTATGAAGGCCTGGCGAGTCTCGCCTTCGAGCTGGGCGACACCGCCGCTTCGCTGGCCTACATCGATATTTTGGAACGACAGGAACCCCGCCCGTTATTTTCCCTGGCGCCGCTTTACGGGCTCCACGGAAACCTGGACCAGGCCTTCGCCTGTCTCGAGGAGGCCTACGATAGAAAAATCAACTGGATCACCCGAATGGGAATCATGCCATCGTTTGACCCGGGCTGGAAAATCCTCGCGGAAGACCCCCGCTACGAAGAGCTCATGAAAAAAATCGGGATAAGGTCGTAGAAAAAGGGCCCCCGGGGGCCCTTTTCCACTCGATCAAATCCGGCGAGAACTACCCGCCGAAGTTTGAGTTCACGAAATCCCAGTTCACGAGATTCCACCACGACTCGATGTAGGCCGGCCGTGCGTTTCGCTTGTCCACGTAGTAGGCGTGCTCCCAGACGTCGATCGTCAAGAGCGGCGTGCCGACCTTCAGGGCGCTGTCGGCGTCGTTGGTGTTGACGATCTCCAGGCCGCCGGCCGAGTTCTTGACCAGCCAGGTCCAGCCGCTGCCGAAGTTGGTCGCGGCCGACTTGCTGAACTGCTCCTTGAAGTCGGCGAAGGAGCCGAAGGCATCCTTGATGGCGCCGGCGATCGCGCCGGTGGGCTCGCCGCCGCCGCCGGGGCCCATACCATTGAAGTAGAAGGTGTGGTTCCAGATCTGGGCGGCGTTGTTGAAGATGCCGCCGGCCGGTGCGTTCCGAACGATTTCATCGAGAGACATGCTCTCGAACTCGGTGCCGGGCACCAGGTTGTTCAGATTGTTCACATAGGCCGCGTGGTGCTTGTCGTGGTGGAAGTCCAGCGTCTCGGACGAGATATGGGGCTCCAGCGCGTCCTTGGCGTACGGAAGATCAGGCAGTTCGTGTGCCATGGTCGGTTCTCCTTCTGGTTTTATGGAGTTGGGGCGACCGGTCAATTCAGACGTCGCCGTCCACGGTGTTGATCATGTGCGACATGATACATGGGAAACTGAAACCCGCAATCAGTAACCATTTATCAGGGAAAAATGAAAATTGGACTTGAATCCCGGCTCCCTAGTTATCATACTTCTACCCGGAGGTAGGACTATGAGGCTGTACAAATCTTCCGAATACGCCATTCGCTGCCTGGTCTCCATGGCCCACAGCGGCGGTGGCGTGCACAGCGTCAAAAGTCTCTCCGACAATCTCGGCATACCCTACAAATTCCTGGGCCGGCTCATGAGCCTCCTGGGCAACCACGGTGTTGTCGAATCAGTGCAGGGCAAAGGCGGCGGATATCGTATCGTACGTCCCCTCAATGAGATACATCTGGCGGAAGTCATTGATATCGTTGAGGGAATGGAAAGCTACGAACGCTGCATCCTCGGTTTCGAGCGATGCGACGACGAGAACCCCTGCCCCATGCACGAATTCTGGACCGGTCACAAGGAAGGCATTCTGGATATGCTGACCAACACGACCCTGGCCCAGCTGGCCGAAAGCGAAGGTCGGA
>CBDTUS010000316.1:0-2612 GCA_965363725.1 uncultured bacterium
GGTCAGCGAACGCAAGGGACAGGAGATCATCGACATGGCCCGGGAATCGATGGTCACCCGCAGCCGGGACCTCGACATCTTCGCCTACGGCGATCCGAAAGACGTGCGGATGATCGATTGCGGAGGCGGCCTGCAGTTCGCGGCCATCGGGGCCATCCCCGAACGCCGACTGATGTTCGAGGCCCTCTACGGTTTCCTGATCTTCAAGAACGGCGTGCCCGTGGGGTATGTCCTGAACAGCTCGCTGTTCGGGTCGGTCGAAGTGGCATACAACGTTTTCGAGACCTACCGCGGCGGCGAGGCCGGCTTCATGTACGGCCGACTGCTGGCCTCCCTCAAACTCCTGTTCGAGGCCGACACGTTCACGATCTATCCCTACCAGCTCGGCGGCGACGGCAACCAGGAAGGCCTGGCCTCGGGAGCCTGGTGGTTCTATCAGAAACTGGGGTTCCGGGCGCGGGACTCTCGCGTGCTGAGACTGATGCGCGCCGAGCTGAAGAAAATGCAGAAGAAGCCCAAACATCGTTCGAGCATCCCCACCCTGGAACTCCTCGCCGCCGAGAACGTCTACTTCGACATGAAGCGGCCGCGCAACGACGTGATCGGCATGTTGAACCTGGGGAACATCGGCTTGCGCATCACGGATTATCTCGCCGACCGATTCGGCTCACGCCGCAAGCTGGGCGACCGCGTGTGCGCCCGGGAAGCCATGGGGCTGCTGGGGGTGCGCAGCCAGAAAGGCTGGAGCGACGGCGAACAACTGGCCTGGCGACGCTGGAGCCCGCTGATCCTGATCCTTCCCGGCCTGAAGCGCTGGACTGCCGCGGAGAAAAAGGCCCTGGTCGCGGTGGTGCGCGCCAAGGGCGGCCTGCGCGAGTCCGACTTCGCCGTTCAGTTTGACCGGCACCGGAAACTGCGGCGGGCCTTGGTCAAGATGGCCATGGACTAAGGCCTGTTGTTCCCGGCGCCTAAAACCGGCGGGAACAATTCGGCCGGCCGATTCACAACCGCCCACCAGCTTCTGCTATAATTGGGGGTCGGTTGTGTGAAACCCGTATCTCTGGAGTACCTGATGCATCGCCTGATTGCCTTGATTGCGGTCTGCTTTATCCTGACCGGAATCGCCCCCGCCCTCGCCGAATGGGACGTGGACCATCTGGAAGAACTGATCCCCCACGCCGAAAGCAACCTGGAACGGGAACGGTACCATGCCCGCGAGGGGCAACTGGAACTGTTGAAGCTGGTGGACAACCCTCCGGTCGGCCCGATCCGCAATTGCGGGGAATGGGAACCCACCAGCGGGGTCATGATCCGATATCCTCTGGGCCTGCCCTACAGCCTTTTGCGGGATATGGACGACCAGGTCATACTGCATGTGGTCGTATCCGGCGGCAACCTGACTTTCGCCCAGAACAACCTGGCCGCCAACGGCGTGGACATGGATCAGGTGGAGTTTCTGGTCCAGAACAACGATTCGATCTGGACCCGCGACTACGGTCCCTGGTTCATCTTCAGCGGCGACGGGGAGCTGGGCATCGTCAACCACACCTACAACCGGCCCTGGCGTCCCAACGACAATCAGATCCCCTACTACTTCGGCCTCCAGCAGGGGTTGCCCGTCTACAACCACTCCATGTACCACACCGGCGGAAACTACATGACCGACGGCGCCCACACCAGCTCTTCGACCATGCTGGTCTACAACGAAGCCGCCAGCGAGAACGGCATGACCCGGGCCGAGGTCGACGCCCTGATGGAGGAATACTACGGGGTGGAAACCTATTCGGTGCTCAACTATATCGAATCTGGCGGGATCCACCACATCGACACCTGGGCCAAGTTTCTGGACGAAGAAACGGTCCTGGTCAAGGATGTCTGGCCTACCCACCACACCTACGACGCCCTGAATCAGCGGGCCGCCCTGCTGGCCTCCCTGACCGCCAGCACCGGTCGCCCCTATCGGGTGCACCGGGTCTTTTGCTACAACTTCGGCGGCGGCCAGCCGGCGTCCTACACCAACAGCCTGATCCTCAACGACCACATCTACGTGCCCTTCTTCGGCAACGCCATCTACGACGAGGCTGCTCTCGAGGCCTACCGGACCGCGGCTCCGGGTTACGAGGTCTCGGGGTATTTCTACAACGGTTTTCTCAGTGACGACGCCCTGCACTGCCGCGCCAAGGGCATGATGGATGAAGGAATGCTTCGCGTCGGCCACGTTCCTGTTCTCGAAGACAGCGAGGGACCCGTGACCATCGAGGTGCAGATCGTCGCCCACAGCGGTCAGGACATCACCGAAGCGGCGGTCCACTACAGACACGATGAGGGAGCATGGCAAACTCTCCCGATGAGCCAGATTCCCACCTCGGCCTACCAGGTGGAGATCCCGGCCCCCGCGCAGGACGGTCTCTGCCAGTACTATGTTTCGGTGACCGACGCCAGCGGGCGTACCGAAGGAATGCCGCGCAGCCAGCCTCAGGCCTTTTATGAATTCCTTCATGCCCCAGGTATTTCAGCGGCGCCGGACCTGCAAAACCTCAGCGGGCCGAGCCTGGCGGGCAACTTCCCCAACCCCTTCAATCCCTCGACGACCTTCCGGTTTTCCCTGGCCC
>CBDTUS010000317.1:0-2356 GCA_965363725.1 uncultured bacterium
ATGTCCAGCCCACCGCAAAAGGTGGGCCGGACACAATCTCAAAGGCACAACCGAAAACTACCCGTCGGGTTCCATCGGCTTGAGGGACGCCAACTGCTTCTGCAGGGTCGGGCAGGGATTTTCATCCGACATGATTTCGGCCAGGGACGTGCCTTCGAATGCTTCCTGAACCATGGCCATGGCATGGTCAAGGCGGCGATGAAGCGGGCATAGCTGGGAACTGTGCCCTTCGAGATCCAGAGGACAGGTTTCGATCCTCTTGTAGGGGCTGACCGCGTTGAGGACATCCATCATGTTCAAATCCTCGGACGGACGCGCCAGGACGAAGCCCCCGTTCAACCCCCGCGTCGAATGCACAAGTCCCGCCCGGACCATGGATTGCAGAACCTTGGAAAGATAGCTCTGGGGAACCTTCATGGTTTCGGCGATCTGACGTGTAGTCATAGGCCGCCCATCGCCCGCTGCGAGGGCGACCATGGCGCGCATGGCATATTCGATGGTCAGTGAAAACAAGGATGATCCGCCTTCAGTGGGGCCGATACCCGCCCCCGGAAGGGCGAGCATAATCAGATATCTTTATCCAAATTACACAACCCGCAGATAACTGTCAACGGCCGAAGGAGATCGCCAGCCTGACCACGAGGAAATCCCAGTTGTAGGCCCGCATTCCGTCGTCCGGCGGCAGGTTCGTCGAATCGAAACGGTTGTGAGTGTACTCGCCCACCAATTCGATGTTCTTCATCTTGAAGCCCAGCCCGCCGCTGAAGGCCGGCGCATTCACGCTGGTCTGGTAGACGCCGCTGTACTGGAGTTCATCCCGGTAGACGTTGTGGGCCAGAGCCACGCCCCCGGTCAGGAAGGGCCGGAAGGGGGACCGGGGTCCGCCCATGAAGGCATGAAAATCAATACCGTATTTGTAGGTGCTGGAGCGGATGGAATAGGCCAGGTCCTGGCTGCCCGCATATTCGGTGACGCCCGTGGCAGAGCCCATCCGGATATAGTGAAAGGCCGGGGACACGGCGAAGTAGTCGCCCAGATACTGGCGGATACGAAAACCGACTTCGTATCCGGTGCCCTGCCCCAGGCCCTTGACGTTCGCCATGGGGTCTTCGCTGACCAGATAGAGCTCGTCTTTCTGGTCACCCATGGGTTCGGCCAGGCCCCCTTCCAGGAGAAACTCAGTGCTCGACAGCCCACGCTGGTGACTTGTTGGGGGCTGCCCCCGCACCAGTCTCGCCTGGACGTCCGACACGAGGGTCATCGATCCGACAAGCAATAGCAGAACGAAGGTTGCGGTTCCGTTCGTCAGGTGTCTCATGAGTATCCTCCCCGGTTGAATCAGGCCGGTTGAAAGGGGCCTGTCTGGACTCTCAATCCAGACCTAATATTGCAGGGAGGATGCCGGGCGGATAATACCTGGCAAAGTTGATTTATTTTATTTGGTGACAGTGACATCCGATGATTCGTTTACAGTCACCATAAATTGACTTTTGACCAGGTGGCCCCTGGGGTGTGGCCCCTGAAGGACACGTATTCCCCAAAAAGGACACCTGCCCGGGGACATTCCCCGGGCAGGTTTCGGCCGATAACAGGTTGAATCAAGCCCTCAACTGGTGGGCAAATTGTTCTCCACTTTGCCCGCGATGCCCAGCTTTTCCATTTGCCGGTACAGGGTGGAACGACTGACACCGAGTCGACGGGCCGCCTCGGCGCGGTTGCCGTCGGTCTCGGCCAGGGCCAGGAGAATCCGGGACCGGCCGGTCTCCGGGTCCGTTCTGCGTCCCCAGCTGGGACTCGACACCACTTTGAGCCCCGCGGCTCCGGGTTCGCTTACGCCAGCGGAGCCTCCGGGCCCATGGAATGTCCATGCCTCGCCATCTGCGGTACCCACCTCGACCTGAACCGTGCCCTGCGACTCCTTTTGCACCCGGGCCTGCCTGGCCACCATGGCGATCTCACGGACATTGCCGGGCCAGTCGTAGGACAGCATCCGGTCCAAGCTCTCCTGATCGAAAAAATCGTGCAACTCGACCGCGCGGCCCGACGCGAGGGTCAGGAAATGTCGGAGCAAGGGCAGGATGTCCTCGGTTCTATCGGCCACGCGAGGCAACCTGAGTTCCAGGATTTTCAGACGGTAGTACAGGTCAGCCCGGAATCTGCCTTCGGCCACCCGCTTCTGCAGGTCGGCGTTGGTCGCGGCCACCAGGCGGATATTCGTCCGCCGTTCGGCTGGATCCCCGATGGCCTGGTAGGTCCCGTCCTGGAGAAGCCGCAGCAACTGCGGTTGAAGTTCCAGGGGCAGGTCCCCGATCTCGTCCAGAAAAAGGGTGCCGCCGTCGGCCTTGGCCGCCAATCC
>CBDTUS010000318.1:0-2332 GCA_965363725.1 uncultured bacterium
ACAGGGCGGGCACCAGGTGCCCCAGAGGGTAACCAGGACGACTTTGCCGCGGAATTGTTCGCCGTTGGATGAGACCCTCTTTCCTGCCAGATCCGGGAGGGCAAATGACAGGCGTTCGCCTTCCACACGTGGTCCCTTTCCCGAACTTGACGTGGCACATCCCGCCAGGTTCAGGATCATAAAAAGCGACAGGACGAAATAGGTCCACCTCATTGAAGCCCATCCTCAAGAAACAGCCGCCCCAAAACCAGGGCGGCCGTCGAACAAAATCAACTCGATCGCCTGGCGGACTATCCCACCCAGCGAATGGCTCCCGAGCCCAACACCAGGCCCCAGGCCGCGAAAATTCCGAAGACCTGCATTCTTTCACTTGTGCTGAATGCCAGGACGAGGGCCAGCACCATCAGGCAAACATTCACGGCATCCGATGGTAAAAACGCTCCGCTGATGGCGAAGCCCACCACCACGACCCAGGCCTGAAGGATAGCTAACATCACAAAGAATCGGCGCCCCAGACCGACGAAGAATGAGACCAGGTTCGGCTTGGCATCCTCCGGGGGTTCTGTCAGCAGGATGCTGGTGGCAAAAAACATCAGCACCGGGCCGGCCATGGTCAGCAGGAACCCGCTGAACTGCCAGTCTTCCACCTCCAGGATCGCCTTCGTGTGCCAGAAGAGGTTGAAGTGGACGATCAGGAGCAAGAGGACCCAGGCAATATGGATCTTTCCCCGCCGCGAAGGAGTCGCGTGGTTGAAGATGTCCGCCAGCGTAACCAGGATGTTCCCGATGCCCATGGACAGGATCGTCACGAACATCAGGGCGACCAGCAGGGTGTTGAGTTGGATATCCATCTTTGGTCCTTTCCCCGTTGGTAGAGTCGAAATCCATACTGGTCGACTCTACCAAAGGGTCCTGGGTTTTCTAATCGATGAGTTTGACAACAACCTTGTCGAGATCACCGGTGAACTCAAAGTGGTTCGTCACCGAATACTTGTTGCTGACCGGCGTTCCCGCATCGATGCCCACGTCGAAGGTCTCCGACAGGGAGAAGGTTGAGATGTGCATCTCCGGCATCTCGACCTCGTCGACTTTTTTCCCGTTCACGTACAGTTCGCCCCTGCCGCCGGGAATGCCCTCGGCGGTGCCGCCGTCCTCGATGAATTTGAACTTGATGGCGACCTCGCCCTTGCCCAGCTTCGGCGACTCGAGGTTGTAGTACAGGCCATGGTAGTAGTTGTAGTCGTAGTGGACCTTGTTGTCCTTGATGTACAGGGTGTAACCGCCGGTGAACCCGCCGCAGGCCAGGATCACGCCTTCCTCTTTGCCGCTGAGGTCGAGAGTGGCCTCGATGGTGTGCGAGCGCCCCTTGACCGGAGCCGAGGCTTTTTCGGCTATGCGCCGCGCACCCGGGTTGTAGTAGGTGAACTCCTTGCGGTCCCCGAACAGGCGGCCCTGCTGCTTGGCGATCCGCTGAATCATGTCGTCATAAAGCGGGAAGACGTTATTCTCCCAGGCCAGTTCTTCCCATCGGGCCTTGAGCTCCTCGAGTTTTTCCGGATGTTGGTCAGCTAGATTATCGGCCTCGGAAAAATCCTCGTTGATATTGTAGAGCTCCCAAACATCGTCTTCGAACGGAGCGGTCTTGTTGAGCTCCCAGGGCATCCGGTTGGCGTGGATGGTCACGGCTTTCCAGCCATCCTGGTAGATGGCGCGGTTGCCGAACAGTTCGTAGTACTGCTCCGGGTGCTCGGTGGGAGCTTCCGCGTTGTCGAATGAATAGGCCATGCTCACCCCGTCGAGATCCATCTGCTCCTCGCCGTCGAGTTCCTTCAGGAAAGGCGTGTTCGTGACGTCGAGAATGGTCGCGCCGATGTCGGTGATGTGGTGGTACTGGTTGCGCACCTCGCCCTTGGCCTTGATGCCGTCGGGCCAGTGAACGACCAGCGCATCCTGGATGCCGCCCCGATGCACGATCTGCTTGAAGTACTGAAAAGGCGTGTTGCCCGCCAGGGCCCAACCTGCGTGGAAGTGCGGGTAGGTGTTCGGACCGCCCCAGTCGTCGAGGTGGGACAGGTTGGCTTCCAGCGGCGTCTGCAGACCGTTGAGCACGTAGGTCTCGTTGAAGCTGCCGGTCAGGCCGCCTTCCCCCGAGGAACCGTTGTCGGCGGTGACGAAGATGACGGTGTTATCGAACTGGCCCGTGGCCTTGAGCATGTCCGTGACCCGCCCGATCTGCTCGTCCACGTGGGTGAGCATGGCGGCGAATACTTCCATCTGCCGCGCGTAGAGCTGTTGTTCTTCTTCGGGAAGGGTGTCCCACCCGGGAATCTCT
>CBDTUS010000319.1:0-2327 GCA_965363725.1 uncultured bacterium
AATCAAGAGTAATCGAAGTGGGTTTCACAGAGGATTGGTGGGGGAATTGGCCCGGCTAAAACCCCCCAGGGGTCTGGCATTCAAAATCACCGGTATCTGTTTCGACCACTATCCGGAAATACTGCGAGACGGGAACTCCGTCGAGGCTTTCCATGGATGAGGGGTATAGATCCAATTCCTGGATGATATCCGGGACGTCGACACTGAGGTCGCAGTCACGCCAGGTCCTGCCGGGCGGCAGCGTCGGAACAGAGGGGCGGACATTCCGGAAGACATTGTAGCGGGCGGGCCTGATGGGGAAAAAGTCGCACCGGGTCTGGTCCATGGCGATGGCCTGTACGCGCCCCACGCCGAATTGCCTGGTGGTGTCGTTGAAAACCCGGTCCCTGAGCTCGGGGTCCTGGATATCATAGATCAAATCCAATATTACATCCCGGAAAAATTCTGGACCAGATATTACCAGATCCCGAGGCACCGGTATGTCAACGAAAATCGCCCACAAACCAGAATCAGGGTCGATCTCCAGACCTGAGCCCCCAGGTGTCTGGCCCCAGGTCGGCAACAGGATATTGTCGTTTCCGCCTCCGTCATGGGTCCGGTTAAAGGGATCGCATTCATAGTCGACCTGATAAGCCCAACCCATCATGCGCCGCACCATGCTGTCCCAGCGTTCGCGGCTGTCGTCGAGGCCGTGAAGCAGGAGCTTCATTCTGTAGAGATTGGCACTGAATTCATAAAAATGGTCATTGCCTTGACCAGGTTGGAATTCCACTTGGGTGTCCCCGGTGATTTTATGTACCAGCAGGTATGCCGGTGAGATGAACTCGATATCATCGTTGCCGAGACCCTCCAGGGTGATCCGAAGGATGGTGGTGTCGCCAAAACAGGGATGGGCTTCAATGGTATTTGCCGAGGTGTCGGCCAGGCATTCCAGGTTTTCGTCGAATTCCGAGGGGTCGATGGATTTGGGCAAGATCTCGATGCACTGGAGGCATGGCGGATACCCTACCTCAAAACTCAGTTCGGCAGGGGTACCGTCCCTGCGGCCGTGTTCGTCGACAGCTTGCATATTGATGGTGAAGGTCGTGCGAGGTGCGGTCAGGAAACCAAGGGTATCGGCAGACCAACAGGTATCGCAGGTGGCGCCC
Source organism: uncultured bacterium (assembly GCA_965363725.1). Lineage (GTDB taxonomy): Bacteria > Krumholzibacteriota > Krumholzibacteriia > LZORAL124-64-63 > LZORAL124-64-63 > JAGLCY01. The sequence continues at coordinate 1,149 of CBDTUS010000319.1, forward strand.
CAGGTGGGAGGGGAGCTCAGGATACTGGATTCGGTCTGAAAAGAATATTGGCCGCCGAAGATGTTGTGGCGGACACCTTTCAAATAGCCCGGAATCGCGATGGGGAAATTCGGGTCGAGCTTGAGGTCCCTCGAGTCATCGCGCCCAAGGGCCTTGACCACGACGTAGGACCGGTCGGGAATCCGGTCACCGGCCTGGAAAGGATGATGAATCTTCAGGGGGTCATTCAACCGGAAAAAGTACGGGTAAACCTCGGGGTCTTCGGGATGAGCCCAATCAGTTTCTCCGTTCAGGATGATGGTTTCCGGGTCGAAATTGATGACTAATTCGTTCCAGCGGAGATATTCCTGAATTTCGAGACCGGCCACGTCGAGCGCATTCAACTTGAATGGAAATTCTCCGCTGGGAAGGAGTTCATGAAAGGGGCCGGTCCCGGATCCGTCATTGTGGAAGTCGAGGCTGGTGATGGAGCCGAAGTAGGAAATGCTGTCGTAGGTGGCATGGTCGAATATTCTCGGGCTCCAGCAGTCTTGCATTTCGGGAATGCAGTTATCGAAGAGAAGATCGTATTTGTAACCCAGCAGCCCGTCATCAAAGGGATAGAGGGTGTCGAGAGACGCCAGCATTTGTGGATCCATGTCCACAACCCCTGGAGCCTCACCTTGCCAGTTCAGCCTGAAGGGTTCCCCGTAGGCGATGGTGTCGGGGTCAGCGAGGGGGATCGGGTTCTGACCATCAAGGTCGGTTTTCCATACTGATGATATAAGGGGCCAAAAAGCATGATCTACGGCCATGACCCGAATAGTGCAGGAATCGGAAACCAGGTCGGGGTAGTCGGCTTCGGCATTCCATTCAGCGGTGTGGCCGGTACCGGATTCCACGAAGTTATTCGCGTCGCCTGTGATCGTTTCGCAGCGAATGGGCCAGGTCAATCCGCCGTCAGGGGAAAAATACAGGCTTACATACGCTGCCCAGCCCTCGGGTTGAACCATATCGTAGGAGATGTCGACGATAAACGTACCCGGCCGTTGCGTGGCCTGTACGTTGGAAACCACGGGTGCGGAAATGGCGGAGGCGGTGAAAACGATCAGCAGGAATCCGATGATCAGCAAGGCGGTCGCCAGACGAGCATGAAATTTCCCGATATTCACAGATCCCATCCTCTTGCTGTCCCGTTTA
>CBDTUS010000320.1:0-2261 GCA_965363725.1 uncultured bacterium
CCGGCAGAAGGCGGTTAAAGTGGGCGGCGAACTGGTCACCGATGAAACGCTCATGTTGACCGAGGCGCACATCGACGGCGGCCGGATCGCCCTGCAGGTGGGCAAGAAGCGCCATCACCACATCCTGGTGGTCGGATAGGGCCCAGGACGCGGCAATCTGCGCTATTGCCAGTCCGAATGCCGTGTGGTAACAACAGGAGGCCTTGTCACCCTCTCGCCGGAAAGTGACAGACATTTTGATTTTCAGGAAATCGCTGGTGGACGCCTTCATGGATGAAGACCGTCTATTGCGTCACCGGCTGTCGGAATGCCCCAGGGCGTTCCGCGAGCGTCGCGGTCCCGACGGCGCCCTCAGTTTCAAGGAAACCCTCGCCCACATCGCCTTCTGGGAAGACTTCACCGTCAACTTCTTCTCCCGCAAGACGGACCTGCGTTCCCGCCAGTTGGCGCCTCCGGTGGAATTCGAGAAAATGAACCGCCAGGCGTTGGATGAATTCAACCGTCTTCCCTTCGGCGAGGTCCTGGGTCGATATCTCGAAGCTTTCGGCGCCATGATGGACTTCCTCCGGGCTCACTGGGTGGATCTGACGGAGAAGGAGCGGAAGGATTTCTGGATTCCCCTGAAGCACCGCCGCCAGCACCGCCTGGAGCTGTTCCGGAATCTCGACGCCATGATGAGGGATATGGGTCAGGGCGACAGGGAGCAGGTTCCCCCGCTCCTGGCTTCCGAAGCCTGATTCAGCACAGTGCCTATTTGAGCAGGATTCCCTTGGTGCTCGCGGTATGCGTGATGCCACCGATTCGCGCCTCGAGCCGGAACAGGTAGACCCCGCCGGGCTGCCGGGCGCCCTTATCATCCTGACCATTCCAGTCGAAATGGATCGGCCCCTCGCCGGTGACGCCTTCATGCAGGACGGCTACCCGCCGGCCCCGGGCGTCGAATACCGCCAACCGGACATGCCCATCGCTGGGAAGGTCGAAGCCCACGCGGGTGCGGGGGTTGAACGGGTTGGGATAGAGGGTCAGGTCGGACTGGTAGGTCGGCAGATCACCCACGGCGCTGGGCGCGTTGCGGACCCTCAAGGTGGTGGAGTCCAGGTTGACGTCCGGGATGATCGTGGCGTTGGGGGCGTAAAGCAGGGCCTGGACGGTGGTGATGGGGGAAGTGCCCTCGATCAGGCCTTCCACTTCCCAGGCGAACAGTTCTCCCGGGCCCGAAAGGGAGTCGGTGGCGCCCATGATGATGGCCGAAGCGTGCCACTGGCCGGGAACGCTTTCAGCGAAGGTTTCCCAGACGAAAAATCCGCTGTCGCTGAACAGGGCGCCGGGACCTGCGTCCACGGTGCTGATCAGGGTTGGGTCGTAGGTCACCATCAACTCGAAGGTCCGGATGAAGACGGCATCATCCAGCATGACCGATAGGATGGTCGTGTCCTCCGGCTCGATGGTCGTGTCCGGGGGGGAATACCGCAATTCGATCTGCGCCTGAGCCGGGCCGGCTGCTGCCGTCAGCATCAGGGCCGCCGCCAGGACGAACATGTATTTGAATGAGGTCGACATCACATTTCCTATTTCATGAGAGTCATCTTCTGGACCTGGCTTTGCGAGCCGGCCAGAAGTCTGGAGAAATATACACCCGATGCGACCTGACGGCCCATGTCGTCACGGCCGAACCAGGGGACCTCATGCGGTCCGGGGGCCAGGGTATCATCGAGGAGCACGGCGATGCGGCGGCCGTCCGTTCCGTAGACCTCCAACCGGACAGGCATTTCCCCGGGCAGGCTGAATTTGAGGGTCGTGGACGGATTGAAGGGGTTCGGGAAAGCCCCGGCCAAAAAGAAGCTGGCCGGAACGTTCGGTTCGGCCTTGTCCTGGAGTTCGAAATCCAGGGGCCGATTGTGGACATCCCGCAGGTCGAGCTGGAGAGAGGCTGGATCCAGGTTTGGCCCACCGGGGTCCGCCGGCAGGGCGACGGTCATCAGGGGGCCCGTAGAGTTGACGCCCCTGCCGGATCCAAGAATCACCAATCCGGCCCTCAGGCCGAGTCGGTCGATATTGAGCAGAGAATAGGGCGTTTCTCCCGAAGTGAGCGCTTGGCCGGGCGTCAGAATGGCGATCATCCCGGCAGGCAAGGTCGCCGCCAGGCCAACCCCCTTCAAAGCAGGGCACGGATTCACCAGATCGAGGGACCAGGAGTGGTCGTCGATCGGGCGCCAGGCCAGAACCACGGGACCGGAGTTGGTCGGGACATCCCCCTCGCT
>CBDTUS010000321.1:0-2228 GCA_965363725.1 uncultured bacterium
TGAATATGCCATGGGTGCCGGGGGATTCCCAGATGACTTCACCTTCGTGGAGAACGACCGTGAAGGGTGTACCCGTGGCCTCGAAATAGTTCCATGAGCGGCCATTCTCCTTCAGCACGCTGAAGGACAGGTGATTGTCCAATATGAACTGGCGCACCTGGTCGTCGGAGGAGCTGCGGTCGGTTCGGGTCAACCCCAGAACATCGACGCCCAGTCCGCGGTATTGGTTGCTGAGGCTCTCGATTTTGGGAATGTATTTTTGCGAGAACGGGCACCAGGTTTCAAAAAACACCAGTAGTTTGACCGCTTCATCCAGATTGCCCAGGGTCCCCTGGTATTCCAGCTCAATGCCGACCGGTTCCGGTGGCCGCAGATGGCCATAGAGATTTTTGGCCTCTGCGAGTTCGCCCGCGGTGACCAGGGTGGAGGCATAGACATTTCGGGCGTCGCGCGCCTCCGGGCTTTTTTCCCCCAGCAGACGGTTGGCTAATTCCAGGGCCTCCTTGGCGGAGGATTTGGCCGAGGTGAGGTTGCCGATCATCAGGGTGAGCAGGGCGTGCCCCCGCAGCGCCACGATATTTTCCACGGATTCTGTCCCGAATTGCCGGGCCACAATCTGCTGATTTTCCAGCATCAGTTGCTCGGCGTCGGTAAATCTTTCCGCCACAACATAGGCCTCAATGAGGCTTTCTCGGGCCTGGATGGTGAGTTCATGATCATGGGCGTGGGTTCCCGAGACGACCGACAGATACAATTCACTGGTCTCGACATTCCTGGTCGAAGGTCCGTAGACATAGTAGAAAAAATTCAGATCGCTCAGGGCTTCCAGGGTCAATTCATGAGACGGCCCCAGATTATCGCTGCGCAGCGAGTGGGCTTTCCTGAGTTGCAATTCGGCCTGGGGCCTCTGGTCGATCCGGCTGTAGATCCGGCCGATCGTATTGCGGACATCGGCCTCGGTGGTGGGATTTCCGGGAAAGGCGTCATCGATGTCCCGGGAGGCCAGGTCGCACAGGTCGCCAATGGTCTTGGCGTCGCCGAATCCGTAGGGGACCACGGCCGAAAGAGTGTTGGTCAGAAACGCGTTGGCTGACAGCGCCTGTTGCGCGGCGATATCCGCCTTGGCGCGTTCTGTTCTGACATCCAGGAACAGAGCCGTGGTCGTGATGATGCCGACGACCAGGAACACGACAGCGAGGGTGGCCAGTCCCACGGCGGCCTTGTTTTTCCGGGCCAACACCTTCACCTGATAGGCCAGACTGGTGGGTCTGGCCGAAATGGCTTCCCCCTTCAAATAACGGCGCAGGTCTTCGGCAAAGCCGAAGGCCGACTGGTAACGAGCCTCCCGGTTTTTGTGGAGGGCCTTGGCGGTGATCAATCCCACTTCGCTGCCGACTCCGGGGACGGCGGAATTCAGGGCCACCGGCTGCTCTTCACGGACGGTCCGGGCTACTTCGAAAACCCCGGAGTGCTCGATGTCGTAGGGAAGTCTGCCGGAAACCAGTTCATACAGGACAACGCCCAGGGCATAGACATCGCTGCGGGTGTCGAGATCATTGGGGTCGGCTTCGAACTGTTCGGGGCTCATGTATTGGGGCGTTCCGATAATCTGGCCGACCCTGGTCTGATTGTCGGCCTGTTCCAGATCGGCGTCGATGGCGCGCGCCACGCCAAAATCAATGATGCGCACGCGGGCTTCAGAGTCGACCAGGATATTGCCCGGTTTGAGGTCGCGGTGAATGATGCCCCGCTGGTGTCCGTAGTGGACCGCCTCGCAAACCTGGAGAAACAACTCGAGCTTTTGACGCACCCCGTAGTCCATGGATTTGGTAAATTCGATGATCGTCTTGGCGTTGGGAATGTATTCCAGAGCGAAGAATGGGAGTGAAACGCCCGCTTCGACGAACGTTCCGGCCTCGTATATCTGAGCGATGCCGGGATGTCTGAGCCTGGCCAGTGCCTGGGCTTCACGCTCGAACCGGCGTAGGGCGTCCTGGGAGGCCATGCTCCGTTTGATGACCTTGACGGCGGCCGGTCGCCGGGGGTTTTCCTGCATGGCTTCGTAGACGGTCCCCATCCCGCCGGAGGCAATCACGCGTTTGATGACGTAGGGGCCGATTTTTGTGGGGTTATCTCCCGAAAAGTGGGATTGGCCTTGTTCCCGAACCAAGTCGGCCGTTGGGTCCGGTGATCCGGAATCATCGGTAGAGCCAGGATTCTTGGGTGTA
>CBDTUS010000322.1:0-2183 GCA_965363725.1 uncultured bacterium
TGGATAAAAAGACATTTTTATCCTAAAATGGCCTTTGTCGGGTTGTTATTCGGTGGTGGTGGCCTCTCCTCGGGAGAGATATCGTCGTCATTCTACAATGGTCTGGTGTCTCAGGCCCAACAGGGGAGTGGAGCATGAAAAGGATCAACCTGGCTGCGGCAATTCTGATGATCGCGGTTTGCGGGATGGTGGCCACCGGCCCGGTCCAGGCCCAGACGCTGAAGGAAGTGATGGATACCCGGGGCTTGACGGAAAAAGACGTCCTGGCTGCGGCGAAAACCTATGTTCCCACCGGGGGGCGTGACGAATACATCGCCTTCAGTTCGGGCGGTCAAAGCGGCCAGGTCATCGTCTACGGAATTCCCTCCATGCGCATCCTGAAATACATCGGAGTGTTCACTCCCGAGCCCTGGCAGGGATACGGTTTCGACGACGAGTCCAAGGAAGTGCTGGCCGGGGGCCGCATCGACGGCAAGGACATCACCTTTGGCGATTCCCATCATCCTGCCATTTCCGAGACCGAGGGGGACTACGACGGCCGTTACCTGTTCATCAACGACAAGGCCAATCCCCGCATTGCCGTCATCGATCTCCATGATTTCGAGACCAAGCAGATCATCGCCAATCCCTTCTTCAAATCGGACCACGGCGGATGTTTCGTAACGCCCAACACCGAGTACGTCATGGAAGCCAGCCAGTACGCGGCGCCCTTCGCTGACGAATTTGTTCCGCTGGAAGAATTCAACGAGAAGTATCGGGGTGGCCTCACCTATTGGAAGTTCAACCGGGAAGCGGGCCGTATCGTCCCGGCGGAATCTTTCACCTTCGAACTGCCTCCCTACAGCCAGGATCTGAGTGACGCCGGCAAGGGGCCCAGCTATGGCTGGGGATTCACCAACTCCTTCTGCTCCGAACGTTACATCGGCGGTATCGAGCGGGGCCGCCCTCCCTTCGAGGCCGGTTGCTCGTCCAAGGACACCGATTTCCTGCACGTCACCAACTGGAAAAAGGCGGCCGAACTGGTCGCCGCCGGGAAGGTTCCGCAGGTCAACGGGCAGTACTTGATCAGCATCGAGCAGGCCATTGCCGAGGACCTGCTGTTTCTGGTTCCGGAGCCCAAGAGCCCCCATGGATGTGACATTACTCCTGAGGGCGACCGCATCATCGTTTCGGGAAAACTGGACAGCCACGCCTGGGTCTACAGCTTCGACAAGATCATGAAGGCCATCGAGGACAGGAACTTCGAGGGCACGGACGGTTACGACATCCCGATCATCTCCCTGGAGTCCGCGCTGGACAAGTCGGTCAACGTGGGCCTGGGCCCGCTTCACACCCAGTTCGACTCCGTGGACGGTGTCTGCTATACGTCGATCTATGTCGATTCCCAGGTCACCAAGTGGAACTACAAGACGGGCAAGATTCTCGACACGCTGCCCATCCACTACAACATCGGCCACCTGATGACCATGGAGGGCGACACGAAGACGCCCGACGGCAAGTACCTCGTGGCCCTGAACAAGCTTTCCATCGACCGCTTCAATCCCGTCGGCCCCCTCCATCCCCAGAACCACCAGTTGCTGGATATCAGCGGGGCCAACATGTCCCTGCTGTACGACATGCCGGTGCCGCTGGGTGAACCGCACTACGCGGTCGCGATCAAGGCCGACAAGCTGCATCCGGTGAACAACTACAAGACCGGTTGGAATAGCCGCAAGGACGAAAGGTCGCCTCACCGTGCGCGCGCCGGGCGCGAGCGCACCGAACGCAACGGCAACCGGGTGGATATCTACGGGACAACCATTCGTTCCCACATCACCCCCGAGATCATCGAGGTTCAAGTGGGCGACGAAGTTTCGATCCATCTGACCAACCTCGAGCGCGCCGAAGACCAGGTCCACGGATTCGCGATTTCGGGTCAGAACATCCAGCTGTCCATCGAGCCGGGAAAGACGGCGTCGGCCACCTTCACCGCCGACAAGGCGGGCGTGTATCCCTACTACTGCACCGAATTCTGTTCGGCCCTGCACCTCGAGATGCAGGGTTACCTTCTGGTCCAGCCCAAGGGCTACCAGGCCACGGGCGCCGAGATGCAGGAAGGGGTGAAGTACACCAAGGCCGACTACGAGGGCCAGGTGGCCACCAACGTGGCGACCCAGGAGGTCATCGACCAGGTGGTGGGCTTC
>CBDTUS010000323.1:0-2047 GCA_965363725.1 uncultured bacterium
TTTCTTCATGTGAATTCCCGGGTTGAGGTGATCGGCCCCCATTATTGTCGCGTTGGTTTCTGTTGCCAAGAGGTTTGGTGAGGACAATCCGGTGCGGACCTGACAAATGACCTGGAGGGACCTGAACCTGTCCCGGGAACGAAACCTGTCAGGGCCGGAACCAGCGGGGACCATTGCCGATGCTTGGCTGCTGAAAAAGTTGAAGGAAATGTTCCCCCTGCCGATATTAGTAAATACCGGGGATCACTGTGTCCGTATTCGAGTTCCAGGAGATAAAGTGACAAGCGGTTGTCAATGCATGCGTTAAACCGAAAGCCAAATCCGGATGCCGGAGGGGCCAAATGGATCAAAACCCTGGTCATTGCCCTGGCCCTGCTAGGTGGACTATTGTTTTCGGCCCCGGTGCTGGCCGCCTGGATTGACCCGGATTGGCCCTTCCGCAACACCATCACCATCGACGCCACGCAGGTTCCAAACACCGACCAAGCGGATTTTCCCGTTCTCATCAATCGAACTGATCTGGACTGGCGTGACGCTGCCAATGGTGGCCTGGTGGGGAAGGCCAATGGCGGTGACATTCTATTTACCGCTTCCGACGGAACAACTCAGCTGGAACACGAAATAGAATCCTATGATGCGGCCACGGGAAATCTAGTCGCCTGGGTCAAAGTTCCAGCTCTCTCAGCGTCGATCGACACTGACTTCTACATCTACTACGGAAACGCTTCAGCTGCCGACCAGGCCAGCCCGGCCGCGACCTGGGATGACGACTTCGTGGGCGTTTGGCATCTTGATGAGGATCCCTCCGGGACGGCCCCCCAAATAAAAGACCGAACTACCCATGGGAATCACGGAACGAGTGAGGGAGGGATGCTCTCGGCAGCTTCGGTCCCAGGCCAAGTCGGACGGGGCCTTTCCCTTGACGGTAGCGATGACCTGATCAGGGTCCTGGACAGCACCAGCCTGGATGGGACCACCGACGCCGCCACCATCGAGGTCTGGGTCCAGTGGACCAATGCCGCCGATGGAGACCATCAGCTCATCCTGTGCAGCTCCAATCGTTACGACCCCGTCACACCCAACGGATATGAATGGGGTTCGCAGGATGATGGAGATCACTTTTTCTATCCTGCCGGGTTTGTGCATGAGAACCACAACCTCGGACTCAATCCCTTCACCGACGGTGTTTTCCATCATGTCGCCGTGACCCTGTTGTACGCCACACGAGAGGTGGAGATCTACGTTGATGGGACTCCCATGGTCTTCACCTACGAGGGCGTGCCCACTTTCTGGACTGCCCTGGGCTCCCCGGCAGATTGGCTGTGGGGAGGCAATCCCGATCGAAACACCAGGTACCTGGACGCCGTCCTCGACGAAATCCGGGTTTCCGATGTCGTGCGTTCCCAAGACTGGATTCAGACTTCCATCAACAATCAAAATTCGCCGGACACCTTCTATTCGGTGCAGCTAACCGAAAATGTTTCCACCCACACGATCTCAGGCACGGTTTTCGAGGATGTAGACTTTGCCGGTTCGGCCGAAAACTGGGACGGTGGCGCCAGCGACATCCCCCAGCCCAACGTGGATGTCGAGCTTTACGACAACAGTGACGTATACATCCTTTCGGTGACCTCTGATGGCGGGGGCCAATTCAACTTCCCGAATCTTCTGGACGGAACCTACAAGGTGCGGGTCCGCAGCTCAACTCTGGGCGAGGCGGACACGCCACCGGCGGGCGGTTTCCATCCCACAGTGCCGGGAACCTGGACCTACCCGCTCCCGGAAATGACCTGGGGCCATGGCGCGGCGCTCATCGGCGGTCAGGAGCATTCTGTAGATGACACGGCAACTGGCGACAATGCCGGGCCTGGAGATACCCATGTCGAAGTTACCCTGGCCGGGTCTGATATCACGGGAGTAAATTTCGGCTTCTGCTATGATTTGATTGTCACCGTAGATGACGACGGCAGCGCGGACAATGTCCGCGGCCAACAGGGCTCCTTCAGGCAGTTCATCAAGAATTCCAATGCCATCGTCGGGGTGAACA
>CBDTUS010000324.1:0-1778 GCA_965363725.1 uncultured bacterium
ATCATGACCTGGACCGTAGAGGGCTTCGATCAGGGCGAGGTTCTTCTGCACGAGGCCATCGAAAGGGACCCCCGCTTTGCCGACGCCCATGCCCAGCTGGCGTTCCTCCATGTTCTGCGCACCTATTTCCGTTACACCAGGGAGGATTCGAGCCTCGAAGTCGCGTCGGCGACCAGTGAGCGGGCCCTGCAAATCGATCCTGACAATGAAATTGCCCTGCTGAGCAACGCCGGTGCCACCATGTTGAAAGTCCGGGAAGGACAGCAAAAGCTCAATCCCCTTTCCGGTCGCCAGCTGGTCGTGAGACTCAAGAGAATCCTTGAACTCAATCCACGTTCCCTGCTCGGCAACCTGGGCATGGCCCACTACTACGAGTGGTTCCGGAACGACCCCGAGCGCGCCAAAATTCATTTTACCACGGCGCTGAGCACAGCCGAGAGGTTGGCCGACCTCGAGCCGGGAAACCGCATGGCTTCCGGGATTGCGGCACAATGTGCGGGGCGATTGGCCAGGATGGCTCACGATGAAGGCAAGCTCGAGTACGGCATCGAACTTCTGGCGAAAGCCAGGGGGTACACACCCGAAGTTTCACGCATCTACTACCAGGCGGCGGCCTATCATCTTGAACTCGGCCAGCCTCAACAGGCGATCGAGGTGATCAAGGAAGGAACCGAAAGGGTCACCAGCGTCAGAGCCCTGGCCAACCTGGTGCTGATGCTCGCCCGGCTCGTGACCGACCACCCGGATCCGACCCTCGATCCTCTCGAATTGGTGCAACAGGGGCGGCTACTCATCCTTGAGGCCTTCGAGGGGCCAGGAGTCTGCACCGATTTCGCGGAGGTCAGCCGGGGTCTCGGAAAAAGCGACTGGGCTGTTTCAACCTTGCGTGAAGTGGAATTGTTGGACCCCTTGAAATCGGTCGACTATGGCCTGGTCATCGGGGCCCTGTACAGCCAGGAACAGGACCTTGTCCAGGCGACGACCGAGTTCCGCAGACTGCTGGACCGCAGCGATGAGGCGACCGACAGTCTGGCGGACGTTCATCAAGCCAGGGCGGCGTTGATGCTCTATGCGGTCCTGGGGAAGCAGGAGTTTCACGCGGAGGCCGACAGCCTCGCTCGCCATTGGGCCGAGGTCACCCGGACTGAATCCTGGTTGCGGGATGCCCTGCGGTATTACGCAGGCAGTGGGGATTCGAAGTCGATACTGGACAAAATTTCCGATTTGGACACCTACAACTCCCGCATGAATCGCATGGCGGTCCTGTATTATCTGGGCATGCACGCCCTGGTCGGCGGAGACCGGGAAGGCGCACGACGATTCTTGACCGAGGCTGTCGAAAATATCCGTGAACATGAAAAATATCGGGGTTACGTCTTTTCCACCGAATACTGGGCGGCCCGGGCGGAGCTGGCCAGGATGTGAGGCTGGATCATTCCAGCGCGACCCTGATCGCCCGCCGCGCATTTCGCTCCATCTCTAGGCCGGCGGTGGCTCCACAGAACATCCGGTCCAACCGTTCGCGGTAGGGCGCCATACTTGCCTGGATGGTTTCGGGAAGCCCGTCCTGCCACATGAGCCGGGTAGGATCGGCGGCCATCATCTTCAACTCAGCTTCCAGGGCCTCGCCATCTTCCGGACCCACTGCTTCCAGTTGCCTGGTCAGGCACCCCTTCAGCATCACGGCCGCTTCGGGTGAGATCGCCTGGTCGTCGGAGAAAATCTCCCTGCGAGTTCTATCGGAAAGCAATCGGTCGTGATAGGCCACGGCGTAGATG
>CBDTUS010000325.1:0-1685 GCA_965363725.1 uncultured bacterium
TTGGGCCGGGCTCGCCGTTTTCCTGACCGGGTTTCTATTCCCCACTCTCATCCCCGGTCATTGGATATGGCCGGCCCGCCTGATCCTGCTGGGGCCGCCCCTTTTTGGTTCCATTTTTTATCTTCTGCGCCCGCAACAAAAGGTGGCACGAATTTACAGGGCTCTGTTCTCGAGTTTCCTTTTTGTCTTCTACGTCGTCCTGATTACCGCCCATTGGCTGAGAGGTTCGGTGTCATGAGCGGGGCGCTGGTTCTGAACATGCGTGACGAATTGACACGGGAACAAGCGGGCGGCAAGGCTGCCGGTCTGGGGCGTCTGCTGAAATTGGGACTGGATGTGCCCCCCTTTATCGTACTGTCCGCTGAAGCCTATCGGCAATCCTGCCCCGTGCACAACGTGCCCGACGTCCTTCCGACCGAGATCGAGTCCGCCCTGGATGTTGCCTGGAATCAGCTGGCGGGCGGCGACCCCAGTCTGGCGGTTCGCTCGTCGGCCGTGGAAGAAGACGGTACGGAACGATCCTATGCCGGCCAGATGGAGACCTTTCTGAACGTCACCGAACGGGCCGCCCTTTCCACTGCGGTGATCGGGTGCTGGGAATCACTTCAGGGGGACCGGGCCGTGGCCTACCGGGCCGCCAGTCAGGCGGAGGACCCGGTCTCGGGATCCGATTGCGCCATGGCGGTGGTCATCCAGCAGCAGATCACACCCGATTCCGCCGGAGTCCTCTTCACGGTCAACCCCGTGGCCGGCGCTGCTGATGAATTGCTCGTGAACGCCGTTCACGGCCTGGGCGAAGGACTGGTTGCCGGCCTGCTGAACGCCGATGTTTTCGTGCTGGCCCCCGACGGCACGGTGAAATCCTCACGCTTGTCCGACCAGGATGAGATGCTGATTCCCGACCCGGGAGGCGGCACCCGCGCCGTTCCGGTGCCCGCGGAAAAAGTCGGTATTCCCACCTTGGACGAGTCGATGCTTGGCCAGCTTGCCGACCAGTCCCTGAAAGCCGCCGAGGCCACCGGCCATCCGTTGGACATCGAATTCGCCGTCGTCCAGAACCATCTGTATTTTTTGCAAGCCCGTGCTGTTACATGTTTTACCGCACGCGACGCGGATACACCGCACTTGATCTGGGATAATTCGAACATCAACGAAAGTTATCCCGGCATCACTTCCCCATTGACCTTCACCTTTATCCGGCGCGCTTACCGCGCGGTCTACTGGCAATTCTGTCAATTGCTGGGATTGTCCCGGAAGCGGATCAAAGAACACGAGAAAATGCTCTCGAACATGCTCGGCTTGCACCGCGGCCAGGTCTATTACCATCTGCTGAACTGGTATCGCCTGGTCTCGTTGATGCCCGGTTACCGCTACAACCGGGAGTTCATGGAAGGAATGATGGGGGTCTCGCAATCACTGAATCGCGATGAGTCGCCCCTACCCTGGTGGCGAAAATATTTCGTCGAATTGCCCCGCCTGATCTGGGTGGGATTGCGTTGCGTGAAGTTGCACCGCTCCCTGCCTCGGCGCATCGAACTTTTCCACAGGGATTTCAAGAACAGCCACGATCATTTCGCAGGCCTCGACTACCACTCCATGGAACCGACCGAAATCATGGAGCACTTCCGTACCATGGAAAAAGCCGTCCTGTGGAAATGGAAGGCCCCCATCATCAACGATTTTTC